>NZ_JBANSN010000002.1:0-322210 GCF_037070215.1 Vreelandella arctica
AAAAACGGAATCGGTTGACCCATCGTGACCGCTCAGCGTACAAAACTCTCTCCAGCGTGAAGGCCGTGTGCAAATCGGTCACGATCACCGGAATGACCGGTCACGTTCGCCGGAATACGCAGCTATATCGAAACACGCCAAAAAAACCGCTTAACGGTGAGGAGGAAGTAGATTCAGAGGGTGGTGGTGACATAGTAAGACTGGCAAAACACCGAGTGAAAAAGGAGTGCCATGATGCGGTGGTTAAGCGTGGATAGCCAGCTCAACCGCCGGTTGCCTTCAACGGCAACGCGGCGGAGAGGGAATTACCTGTATAGATGCTTAAGGGCAGCGATTTACCAGGGAAGCACTGCCCCGTCGGTGCGCGGTTCGGTGCCGCCTTGCAGTACGCCCGTTTCAGGGTCGCGCAGAATGATTTGACCTCGGCCAAAGCTGATGGAATCGGCCACTTTGACGATGTCGTGGCCCCGGCGGGCCAGCGCAAGCGCTAAATGATTAGGGAAGTCCGCTTCCACTTCGATGGTTTTGCCTTTGGTCCACTTCCAGCGGGGCATATCGAGGGCCGCTTGGGGGTTAAGCTGATCTTCTAGCATCGCCGTTACTACCTGCACATGACCTTGCGGCTGCATATAGCCGCCCATCACGCCAAACGGCCCAACGGCTTGATTATCTTTGGTGATAAAGCCGGGGATGATGGTGTGATAGGTGCGTTTGCCGGGCGCCAGAGCATTAGGATGCTGCGGGTCGAGTGAGAACGACCAGCCACGGTTTTGCAGGCTGATACCCGTGCCGGGAACTACGATACCAGACCCAAAGCCTTCAAAATTGCTTTGAATAAATGACACCATATTGCCTTCATCATCAGCTGTTGCCAGATAAACGGTGCCGCCTTTTACTGGGTTGCCATGAATGGGGTCAATAGCTTCTTGGCCAATCAGGTTTGCGCGTTGCGAGAGGTAATTGCTTGAAAGCATTTGCTTAACGCTCGGTTTCATAGCTGAACGTTCAGTAATATAATGTAATCCGTCTATATAGCCTAACTTGGTTGCCTCAATACGACGGTGCAGTGTTTCCTCCTGATCTTTTGATTCATCACCTAATGATTCAAGAATACCTAGAGCTTGAAGAACAATTAATCCACTGCCATTGGGTGGGATTTCCCAAATGTCATGACCTTTGTAGCGCACGCTAATCGGATCAACCCACTCTGGCTGATAAGCGGCCAAATCTTCTTTGCGTAAGAAACCGCCATGTTCACGGGAAAAGACATCCATAGCATCTGCTAGATTTCCCTGATAAAACGCATCAGCCTTGCTGCTGGCAATTTCACTCAGCGTTTTCGCCATATCAGGAGAACGCCATACATCACCTGCTTTAGGTGCTTGGCCGTTGGGAGTAAAATGAGAAAACCAGGGCTTGAACTCAGCTGTCTCATATTGACCATAGCGTTTTTCTGCACTTCTCCAGAGCTGGCTAGCTACGGGTGATACAGCGAAACCTTTTTCAGCTAATTCTATTGCTGGCGCTAACAACTGTTCAAAAGGTAGTTTGCCAAAGCGTTCTGAAAGCGCAGCCCAGGCGCCAGGAGCGCCTGGTACTGTGACTGGTACTAAGCCGTGAGCTGGCATTTCATCATGACCTAGGGCCTTGACGGCATCACATGAAATACTCTTTGGAGCAGGGCCGCTAGCATTGAGGCCATGAAGCTCACCTTTTACCCATACAAGGGCAAAAGCATCACTGCCAATACCATTAGAGGTTGGCTCAACGACGGTTAAAGCAGCAGCTGTCGCAATGGCAGCATCAATGGCATTGCCACCTTTACGTAACATATCTATGCCTACTTGTGCGGCAAGCGACTGAGACGTAGCAACCATTCCTCGTTTTCCAAACGTGACCATACGGCGTGAGGCGGAAGGGTAATAGTGTGGGTCAGTAAGCATTGATATTCCTATTTAGATGTAGCTTCTAGACGTTGAGCCATCAGACGGCGCTGTTTCATATAGCTATAAATACTGTAAATCACAGAAACGACCGCCAGAGTAAGCAGCAGCGCTGATATTGGCCGAGTGAAGAAAAGCGTCCAGTCAGTGCTAGTTTGGAAGGCTCGTCTTAAGTTGGTTTCTGCTATAGGGCCCAGTACAACGCCAAGTACAAGAGGCGCTAACGGGTAATCTAATTTTTTAAGAAGGTAGCCCACCGCACCAATGCAGGCAAGCAGATAAAGGTCAGATAAGCGGTTGTTGAGAGTGTAAGTACCAATTGCACAGCAGGCTAGTACAACGGGCACAACAATATATTTAGGTACATTTAATAGACGTAAAAAAGCCCTCATCAAGATAACGCCTATTACCAGCATGAAGACAGAAGCGATCGCCATGGCAATAAACATGCTGTAAACCAAGTCGGGATGATCAAGTATTAAGCGCGGGCCAATGCTTATGCCGTGTACCATGATGGCTGCCATGAGAACTGCATCAGCGGGCGATCCTGGAATACCTAACGCTATCAAGGGTATAAGGCTACCACCTACCGTTGAAGAGTTGCCTGACTCGGAAGCAACAACGCCCTGAGGTTCACCCTTACCAAAAGTTTCTGGATGTTTAGATGCTCGTTTAGCTTGGTCATAAGCTAACAGGTTAGAAATTGAGCTACCCGCACCAGGTACTGCGCCAATAAACACACCGAGCAAGGATGAGCGTATAACATTGACGGGCTTCAATAGGATGTTTTTTATGGTCTGCCAGAGGTGGGGGCGCATATCTCCACTGATTAACGCACCTGAAGAGGGCTGTCTGTCTCCGGTGGCAGGCTCTAATTCGGAAAGTAGTTGGCTCATGGCGTACATACCTATTAACACAACCAGAAACGGTATGCCCGCGGTCAGGATTTCATAGCCAAAGGTAAAGCGCTCACGGCCCATGAGTGGATCAGGCCCAATAGTGGCTATGCCTATACCGATTAGACCTGCGATCAGTCCCCTAATAAGAGAGTCACCCACTAGGCTTGCTATGACAGTCAAAGCAAAAATAATAAGTGCAAAATATTCCCAGGGCCCTAACTTAACCGCCAGAAGTGCGAGTGGAGGCGCGGCAACGATCAGTACGGCAATCGAGATAATAGAGCCCACGAACGAAGCAAATAATCCCAAGGATAACGCTTTCCCAGGATTACCTTGTCGAGCCATGGGGAAGGCATCAAAGGTGGTTGCAACTGATGAAGGTGTGCCTGGGATGCCCAGCAGAGCGGCACTAAATAAACCGCCGCTTAGTCCACCTACGTATACAGATAGCATGACCGCAATGCCCTGCATGGGGGGCATGGCAAACGTAAGAGGCAATGTAAGGACAATGGCCATTGTAATCGTAAAGCCGGGTATTGCGGCGGCAACAATACCTGCAAAAGTCGCTACTGCCATGAGTAATAGCGTATAGGGTTCGGTCACACCCCCTAGCGCTACGAGGAAAGCATCAGTCATAGATCAGATTACCATTGAGCACGAGGAAGGTAGATGTTGAAGGCCTCAGAAAATAAATAATAAGGCCCAGCAGAAAAGAGAATGGCGACGAAGATGGCAATTGCTACAGTAGTGGGCTTCCTGGGTGCAAGATAAAGCTGTGTAGTAAGCAGATATGCAAAAGTGCTGATAATAAATCCAGCAATAGGCATTGCTACCATATACACAGTAAAGAGCACCAGGTTGATGATGACCGTTTTAAGTGAGATTAAACTTCTCCAGGCAATACAAAAGGTTGTACGAGGTAAGCCGTGTTTGGAGAATTCAAAGATAATTGCCATGCCGCATAAAATTGCAATACTAAAAAAAATAATTTGTGGGAAAGTACCTGCATTCATTGGCTCCCAACGAGAGGCCGGCAATGAGCCGGCCTTGAAGGCCATGAATAAAGCACCCAGGGCGATGATGAGATAAGACAGCAGCTGTAACGTAGGGATTAATGCTGCCTCTGTATTTCTGCGCTCCATAAAGGCCTCCTAAAGAACAACGTTACCTTAATTAAGGAGGTGGGCGTTGTTTTCAATGAACTCGTTATTACGCTCTAAATAAGCGGTATAGTCTTCTCTGTTAAGGTAACGCACTGTGCCACCTACATTCTCAATATCGGTTTTAAATCCTTCACTGTTAGCGACATTTTTAAGTGCACTTTCCAATGTTGAAATGACCGACTCGGGTGTTCCTTTGGGCACAACAACTCCACGAGTAACTAAAAACTCAAGATCATGCCCTAATTCTTTAAGTGTAGGTGTATCAGGCAGCTCTTCAATGCGTTCAGAAGTAGCCGCTGCTAACACGTTCAGATCGCCATTTTCTACGAATGCGCGTGCTGAGTAATAGTCCTCTATAGCCACTGTGATATGCCCACCTGCAAGCGCACGCAACCTCTCTCCAGTCCCTTCATAGCCGACATATCCAAACTCAGTGCCAGTGGATTCTTCAAATTGCACTGCCCATAAATGCGGGATCCCACCTAACGTAACGCCCATACGATATTCACCTGGGCTTGAAGTAACATCCTCAAACATATCGTCAAGGGTTTCCCATCCCGTATCGGCATTTACTACGATGACCGAGTTATCGCTGGTCATCATGGAAACAACGTCAAAATCGTCCCAATTGAGGTCAGTAACACCTGAATGATGAGCAATCAGTAAGCCTTCATGTATCTGAGAAATAGTGTATCCATCGTTGTCTCGGCGAGAGGCTTCGCGTAAACCTACCGTGCCACTTGCACCAGGCATATTAATAACAGGTACCGCTTGGCCCAGCTCGGTTTCTAAGTGTTTGCTCACTAGGCGCATTAGCAAATCACTGCCACCACCTGGTCCCCAAGGCACAATAAACTCGATAGGCTTTTCAGGATAATTCTCAGCAGCTGTAGCGAATGCTGGAATGGCGAGTGCTGTTGCTAGAGCGGTAGCGGTGAATAGCGATTTAAAAGTCATTAGTTACCCCATTGATGATACTTAAATTGTTGTGAGTGTTGATGTGAGTATTAGCTATACGTGCAAGTGTTTTTGTAAAGGTTTGGGTTATCTTTAAGGAATAATAAGCCCTCCATAAATCAAGGCGCCTATGACCACAAACGCGGGGTGCGTATTGAAGCGAATCAGTGCGATAGCCGCGACTATCCCAATAATCGCTGTATGAAGTGCGCCGCTGGTGTTGAGGCTTTCGAGCATAAATCCCAGCGTTAGCCAGGCCATCATCATGGCAATGACCGGGCGAACCCACTGGCTCATGCGCTTAACCCGGGGGGAATCGCGATGACGGTACAGCAGCCCCAGTGCGCCGAGCATCAAGAGCAGCGTCGGGATGACCGTGGCGGCCACCGCGATGAAGGCCCCGCCAATACCTGCAACTTCATAACCTACGTAGCCCGCCATTTTGGTGGCGATAGGGCTTGGCAGGGCGTTGCCTAGGGCTAATGTTTCAGCAAACGTTTGCGCCGTCATCCAGTCATAACGGCCAACCACCTCAGCCTCGATCAGAGGGATAATCGCCGGGCCGCCGCCGTAGCCAATAATGTTCGGGATGAAAAAAGCTAAAAAGAGCTCCCAATAGATCATGCTGACCCCTCCGCTTTTTTCTTACCGGCAGGGCGCAGTAGGGCGGCAGCGAGAATGGCGCCAATCACCCAGCCGGGGTGGATGCCAAGCCAGTAGATCAAGCCAGCGGCAACAATGGCCATGACAATACTGACCCACCAACCAAGTGCGGCTTTGGATTTATCAAAAAAATCCCAGGTGAGTTGTGCCATCATCACCATCACGACGGGGACCACCGCTTGCCCCATGCCGCGAATCCACGCGACATCGCGGTATCGGCTAAAAATGCCTAACATGACAATCATTGCCACAATCATGGGCAAGATAATGGCAATAACGGCAGCGATACAGCCGATCACACCGCCTACACGGTAGCCAATATAGCCTGGCATTTTGGTGGCTATGGGGCCGGGTAAGGTATTGCCGATCGCCAGTACGTCGGCAAACTCTTCATCGGTGAGCCAGTGATGGCGGGTGACAACTTCGGCACGCACCAGGGGAATCATGGCGGGCCCACCACCGAAGCCAAAAATGCCGACGCGGAAAAAAGCCCAGAACAGTTGCCAGCAGGCGCCGCGTGTTTTCATGGACGCGTTTCCCGCAAAGCTAATGGGGTGATCAGAAGCATACCCAGACCTTATTTATCGTTTGTTGGTTAAAAAATCGATTATCTTGTCTAAAATAGAATATAGGTAGTGCCCGATCCGACGTCAACCGTGAAAAACTGAATGGACAGCGGGAGCTGAGATGAATAAAGGATATCGTCATGAATAATTCTTTACCCAAGGTAGCAACGCCAGTAGGTCCAGCAGGTACTGCATCAAGTCGCGTATTTGATAATTTACGTAAGGATCTCGTCGGTGGACACTTTGCGGCGGGAGAAAAACTCGCCATCAATGCGCTCAAAGAACGCTACCAAGTCGGTTTAAGCCCGCTGCGCGAAGCGCTTAATAAATTGGCGGCTTATGGGTTATTAATTCAGGAAAATCAACGCGGTTTTCGTGTGCCGAAGCTTTCACGGGATGAGCTCGATGATATCGCCCAGATGCGTCTGGAAATGGAGGGCATGGCATTAGTGCGGGCCATTGCTAACGGTGATTCGCTCTGGGAGGCTGACTTATTAGCCGCGGCGCACCGCCTCAAGCGGGCCGACATCACTCTGGATAAAGGCGAGGAGTGGGAGCGGCTGCATACTCAATTTCATCGTACGTTAGTCGCCCCCTGTGGCTCTGTTTGGTTATTGCGTTTTATTGAGCAGCTGCATGATCAGTTTGACCGCTATCGCCGCCTGGGGCCGAAAATGCCGACGATTCGTCAAGAGCTGGACGAGCAGCATCATCAACTCGTGGAGCTGGCATTACAGCGTGATGCCAAAGCAGCGCGTGAATTAATGGATGATCATATTCATAAATCTTACGAAGTTGCCCTAAAACGTTATCAAGAGCACGCCTAGCAGGAGAAACTGCCTCAGTAGCGACGACACAGCGTGTCTGCAGTGTGTAAACTGCTGCCCCTATAATGTCCTCCGTCGCCGTCCAGATGAGTAAAGAGAGTGCTATGCACACAGATAACCAAATAGTCGCGCAAACGCTGACCTGGGTGCGCACCTTTATTGTGGCGCATGACATTTGCCCGTTTGCGCAGCGGGAGTTGGAGCGTGAAACGATTCGTGTGGAAGTGGTGCGCTCTAAAAAAATTGAAGTGGCGCTTGAGGAATTGATGGTGGAAGTGCAGTGGTTGGATGAGCACCCCGAAACAGAAACCACGCTGTTGGTGTTCCCGACGCTGTTTAAAAGCTTTGATCACTACTTGGATTTTGTGGAGCTTGCTGAAAGCGTCCTGGTCGATCAGGGCTATGAAGGTGTTTATCAGTTAGCCACGTTTCACCCAGATTATTGCTTTGACGGTGCCGAACCTGATGATGCCTCTAATTATACCAACCGCTCTCCCTACGCCATGGTGCATCTGCTACGCGAAGAGAGCGTTGAAAAGGCTATCGAGTTTTATGGCGATACCGACGCTATTCCCGAACGCAATATTGCCAAGTTAACGGCGATGGGCAGCGACACTGCAGAGCAGCAGCTGCAACGCTGTTTCGAATCCGTTAATCAGGTGGAGTGAATAACAAGCTGATGTTTGCCTTTAGCTTTAGCCGCATACAGCGCGTCATCCGCAAGTTGCAGAACGGTATTGATATGAAGCCCGTGGTGGGGCCACCAAGCGGCGCCTAAACTACTTCCAACGCGTGCCTGCTCGTTATCAGGTAATAAAACGGGTTGGTCGATGGAGCTCAGCAAGCGTTTGCTAATCTCATGGGTGAGCATTTCAAGATGCTCTTCCTTCGTTTTAAGCACCATCACGAACTCATCACCGCCCATTCGGGCTACCACATCACCGCTGCGTAGTGCGCTTTTCAATCGCTGGGTAATCTCAATCAACAGGAGGTCGCCCGCATGATGGCCTAGCTCATCATTGACCTGTTTAAAACTATCCAGGTCGATAAAGATGACAGCCATACTCTGTTGGTTTCTTTCCGCCTCCGGTATCGCAAGCTGTATGTACTGATTTAAAAACGCACGATTCGGCAGGCCTGTTAACGGGTCGGTATTGGCTAAGTCTTCTAAGCGGTTAATAGTGCTGCGCTGATCCAGTAAGCGGGTGGCCATGTTGCGCATAGAGGTCGATAGGTGCTTAAGCTCTGGAGAGCCACCTTCAAGCGGAATGCTATCGGCGTGTTCGCCATCCTGCATTCTGTCGGCAGCATTGGCTAAGCGAGTGAGAGGAGCCGCGAGTCTTGACGCGATTATCCAGCCAACTATAGCAAACAGTAATGCAAGTAATAGACCTGTTCCCGTAATGGCATCTTGCAGTTTTTCAACAGGTGCAAAGGCGGTAGCCACGGGTTGACGGCTAACCGCTATCCAACCTAAACCAGGAAAATCTTCAAAGCCGCTGCTGCGTGCATAGCCCGTCACAAAGCGTTCGCCGTTGGGCCATGTTTCAATCGCCCATTGTGGTGATGTCGTGGTGGAACTAGGTATATGTTTCAGGCTGTCTAACGATTGGCCAATCAGCGTCTCTGGCCCTAATAGCACTGTGCCGTTAGCGGAGAGCAGCAGTGTCTCAGTGTCTTTCAGGTATCCAGAAGGCGTAAGCATGGATTGTTGGATGTACTCAGCCCATTGCCAGCTTAAATGCACGGCCAGGACCCCTTGCAACTCTTCGTTGCGGTCATACACTGGGGTCGCGATATCGACAAACTGAAGCTCTTCACCGCTGGGGTTGGTCAGCAATTGAGCCAACATGACAGCTTCATGCACGTCACCTACCCAGAGAGCCTTGCGTCCTTCCATAAAGACGGGGCGTTGAGCGACTGAAACGCCTTCTAAAATCCCCTCGGTAGCGGCTTGAACAACACCATCAGGGTCGGTGAAGCCGATCCACGACACAACGTTATGATTATCTTGCAAACGCTCTAGCTGCTCACGTAGCAGGCTAGTATCCGTGCCGTTAGTGAGCGCTTGGATACCCAATAGCAGCTTCACTTCTTTAATACGGGCATCCATGCTGCGATCCAGCTTATCAACCATTTGGTAAGCCGCTTCAGAGGCCGCATTGCCAATATTGGCTTCCATTTGCTCAGCCGATTCACGAGAAGCCACCCAGCCAAGCAGTAGCGTCGTGGCAAATACCAAGGCGGCAATCAAGGTGATAAAACGCGAGCGCAGCGAGAAGTGCGAGAAAAACGAGGAGCTATAGAACATTACAAAAAGCTTTACCGTGGTTTGAGTCATGCTCGGATGGTTAGGGCGATCAATAGATGCTTATCAACCAAACGTTTAATTTATGTTGTGAGAATGACTTTACCGGAAAAGCTTTCAATATGCGCGACGTTTACTGCAATGAAACGGTCAGAAAAAGTGTCATGTGCAGCAAAGCGTCACAAAAAGAGTCAATGTCTAAACTGACTGAGAGCCGCCTGACGCTATCGCTATAGCGCTTTATACATCACGTGGGTATCGACAAAACCAAGGCGCGCGTGTCGGTAGGCATTAGGAACGGTGCCTACAATCTGAAATCCCAGTTTTTGCCATAACGCGACGGCAACCTCATTCGTTGCTACAACGGCGTTGTATTGCATGGCCTGAAACCCTAACTCCTTAGCCTGCGCCTGTGAATGCTCACACATGGCGCGTGCTACCCCTTTTCCGCGTGCGGCGGGTGTCACCATATAACCACAGTTACAGATATGGTCGCCGGGGCCTGCGGCGTTGGCTTTTAGGTAGTAAGCACCCAGTACGTGACCGTGTTCATCTTTAACGACCATGCTGGTTTTAGGTGTGCGGCACCATAGCTCTCGGGCAGCTTCAAAGCTGATGTCGGGATCAATGGCATAGGTCTCTTGCGCCTCAACAATCGCCTTGAAAGTAGGCCAAAAGCTGGTGAAGTCTTCGTCCGACATGGGAGCGAAATGCAATGTAGACATACATGTAGACATAGTAGAGCCGCCGTTCAGCGGGCGACCTCAGCCACAATCTCGTAGCTGCGCAGCCGGTCGGCATGGTTATAAAAATCGCTGTTAATCATTAATTCATCAGCACCGGTACGAGCTTGGAACTCTTCAAGCTCTGCTTTGACCGTCTCTGGCCCACCAATAATCGCTGCACCTAAAAACTGGCTGACTTGGGCTTGCTCAACCGGCGACCAGTCTAGTTGCTCCACGGGCGGCTGCGACTGGGTTGGCTTGCCGCGGATAAGATTCAGAAATTTCTGCTGCGCGGTGGTGGCCAAGTAGTGGGCCATCGCATCGCTTTCCGCCGCCATCACGGGCAGGCCGACCATCGCATGGGGCTTATCCAAGTGCTCGGAAGGGCGGAAATTATCGCGATATAAGCGCAGTGCCTCAAATAAATAGCCTGGCGCAAACTGAGCAGCAAACGCAAAAGGCAAGCCCAGTTTAGCTGCCAACTGTGCGCTATAGCCGCTAGAACCCAATAACCAGATAGGCACATGAGTGCCTTGACCAGGGACGGCTTTCACCCGTTGCTGGGGCTCTGCATCGTCTAGATAACTGCGCAACTCGTTCAGCAATTGCGGAAAGTCGTCTACGCCGGCGTGGGCGTTGCGCCGCATGGCTTGCATCGTCGCACCGTCTGAGCCGGGTGCGCGGCCTAGCCCCAAATCAATACGATCAGGATAGAGCGTTTCCAGCGTACCGAACTGCTCAGCAATCACCAGCGGCGGGTGGTTCGGCAGCATAATGCCACCGCTACCCACGCGGATGGTGGAGGTTTGCCCAGCAATATGACCGATCAGCACCGCGGTGGCAGCGCTGGCGATACCGGCAATATTGTGGTGCTCCGCTAGCCAGTAACGGGTATAGCCTAGCCGCTCGGTTAACTGTGCCAGCGAGACGCTGTCTTGAAAAGTCTCAGCGGCGCTGCCGCCCTGGCGAATAGGGGCCAGATCAAGTACGGAAAGCGCCGTGGAAGCGAGTTGGCTCATGGGTCACCTGCAAGTTAATTCGTGGGCGCATTGAGTGAAAAAATTACTTAGCGCGCTTGGTAATTACACGTTATGAGGTCAGTGAACATAAATTGCAAGGTCTGAGCCATGTAGATATGACGTGTGCCGGTATGGACTGGATGAGAGCGGAGTGACAGTACGATCACGCTTACTCAAGCGGCGGGGTGGGGCGAATAAGAATTTCATTAACGTCGACATGGGCAGGCTGTGCAAGCGCATAAACCACGGCATTGGCGATATCACGATCTTCTAGTGCATGCTCTGGTGGTTCATTAAAGAATGGCGTGTCGACCATGCCTGGCTCAATCAACGTTACGCGCATACCGGTGCCACGCAGCTCTTCACGCAGATTATAGCCAATCCCCGTGACCGCCCATTTCGTAGCGCTATACATCGAGCCTGGGATGGTAGTGCGGCCTGCCGCTGAACCGGTTAATAACACATGGCCTTTGCTGCGCTTTAAGGCGGGTAAGCAGGCTTGAATGGTGAGCCCAACACCATAGATATTGGTAAGAATCATTTCACGCCATGCGTCGTGATCCGCACCACTAAACCCACCGGGTGAGCCGCCACGGCCGGCGTTGGCAAAGATCGCATCCAGGCGGCCAAAGGTTTCAAGTGCATGCTCAACCATTGCCTGTTGCTGCTCAAAATTAGTCACGTCCAACTCACAGGTCAGTACGTTTTCTGGCCCAAGTTCTTGAGCAAGTGCGGTGAGTTTTTCGCTAGAACGGGCGGCCAACACCAGTTTGTAGCCTTCGCGAGAGGCTGCTCGGGCGGTAGCCGCGCCAATACCGCTGGATGCGCCGGTAATCAATAACACGCCTTTATGCATGGGTTGCACTCCTTGCTCGTTTAACTAAGTAAGCCTTTAGCATGGCTAAGGGAGTGGCATCCTGCAAATGTACCTACCTAACCATTGCGGTACGGCTCTACTACTTAACGTTAGCGGGCGTGCCCATCTTCTTTGCATTTTAGCATTGCAGAGAGATCCAGAATAGCTTGGGCCATATCCGCCATGCTTTTGCTTTGATCCATGGAGGTTTTACGCAGAAACCGGTAGGCCTCTTCTTCGCTCATCTCTTGGTGGGCCATGATTAGCCCCTTCGCACGTTCAATCAGTTTGCGTTCACGCAGCGCTTTACGGGTATTTTCAAGCTCATCGCTAAGCCCTTGTAAGCGGCTGGCCTGTGCCTGGGTGAGTTCAATCAGCGAGCGCCCTAGCGGTGAGGTTAGCGCGTTGGCTGTCAGGTCACCTAGTGGTTGCGCACCCGCCAGCGTTAGTAAGTGTTCGCAGGGGGCAGGCGTAGGGCGACAGGGCGCTGCTTTGGCTTTTTCTAATCCATCTTCGGCCTGAGCGATTTTGCGGTGACAAAGCACACTCAGCTGAGTGATCAATGCATCCTCAACTGTTTTCATCGAGTCGATACGTAACGTGGTCAGTTCGTACCAGGTTTCACCCAGTGAATCAGATGTGTCTTTGGGTGGTGTTTGTGATGTCGGATGACGCTGGCAGGCGATGTCGCGTAAATAGCAAATACCGGCCAGGGTGCGAGGTGAAAGCTCCTTTTGCCATGACTGCTGCGCCTCAGGCGTAGCAAACTCTACAAACGTATCAAAGCAGCGCTGCTGATCAGCCACTAGCTGATTTAATAAAGCGCGGTGCGCTTCGTCGAAGTGGCCATGGGTAAAGCCGAATGCGCCACAGGCTCGTTCTTGGCCAGCTAATTCTTTGCCCTGCATTAAGTGAAAAATGGCAACCAGGTGGCGAGTGATATCAGGGTCGATAGAGGAGTCAGCGGCTTCAAATACAATCGCTAGCAGCCCACTGGTCAGTTGATTAAAAGCCTGAGTGGCTGCATCAGGCGAGATGGCAAAGGTGTCGATAGCCAGACGAAGCTCATCAAGCTCATCAAGGGCATACCAAACGGCGGCAATACGGCGTAGTAAGCGGGCGGCTGCCTGAGGGCGAGCCTCTTGGCTGAGCGCTTCCAGCCGCTGGCGCATTAAGGTTTCCGCCTGCTGGCTGTGTTGGCGGTAAGTATCGCGGCGGGTTTTGAAACGCTGGCCTTGAGAGGCTAAATAGATCGTTGATGCTCCTCGTTCACGTTGGAGCATATGAATAAAGCGGCTAATGTCACCGACAATATCGGCGGTGGTGGCAAGGTGAGTAAGGTTGTCAATATCGCAACGGAGGGCGGTTAAGAGCAGTTGCTGCGCTGAAGACATAGAATTTTCCTTAACGGCTCGCCGCCTAAATGTAAACACTCCCATATCGCTACCTAACTGGATAAGGGCATATGGGAGTGTACTTGAGTGTATTGGAAAGCGCTTAACGTAGCGAGAGAGCACCTGCTCCAACGTCGTCACCAACCGCATCGCGGTAGGCTTTGGCCTCTTCAGCTTCGGTGGCGTCGCTAAAGCGTACCAGCAAAACACAGGATGCCAGTGCCAGCACTGTTATTCCTAGGTAGAACAGGCCTTGCTGATAGCTCAGGCTTTCGCTGCGGAACAGGAAGGCAGCGCCGACCGCGCCCACGTTGCCGCCAGCACCGACTATGCCCGCTACAGCCCCCAGGGCCTTTTTATTGATGAACGGGACAACCCCATAAGTGGCGCCTTCGGCCATCTGCACAAACAGGCTAAACACCAGCATGATACCAATCGCTAGGCTGAGTACATGCATTTGCGAGAACGCTACCAGCGCAATCCCTTCGCAAATCAAGGCAATGAACAGCCAGCGTACACGCCCCTTTAGGCCGCCTTGCTTGGCGAATAAATCAGAAAAGACACCGCCCAGAGTACGGGCAAAAATATTCATCAGGCCGAATAAGCCAGCGATCAGGCCCGCCGTGGCTAAAGTGAGGTCAAATTTATCAAAAAAGTAGATAGCGGCAATATTATTAATCGTAAGCTCTACGCCAAAGCATAGGCCATACACAACAAACAACGCCCATACCCGAATATCTTTGGCGGCGGCTAAAAAGCTATGTTTTGCGCCGTTTTCACCGGTCGCCTCAGGCAGCTCGCCAGTTGCGCGCAGGTCACTGAAGTTACCGTTGGGTGCATCTTGAGTAAAGAACCAATAACCGATCCCGGTAAAGAACATCACAACGCCGGGTACCATCATCGCTAAGCGCCAGCCAAAGGCTTCGTTGACGCCCAGCATCAGCATGCCTGAGAAGATCAGCGGCATCAGAATTTGTGTAGTACCGCCGCCTAAATTACCCCAGCCAGCGCTGGTAGCGTTGGCGGTGCCAACCACATTGGGGGCAAACATCATTGAGGTGTGGTATTGGGTAATAACGAAGGAGGCGCCAATGGCCCCAATGGCTAAGCGCGCTAATAGAAAGGTTTCAAAACTATCGGCTAAGCCAATACCCATCACCGGAATAGCACCTAACATCAGTAAGCCGGTATAGGTTTTACGCGGCCCAATACGGTCACACAGTACGCCAATGGCTAGACGCACAATGACGGTGATCGCCACCGACGCAATAATAGTATTGCCGATTTGTGTTTGGGTCAGTGAAAGATCTTCACGAACAATCGCCATAAGAGGGGCGATGCCAAACCAGCCGAAGAAGCAGATATGAAACGCAAACCATGAAAAGTGGAAAGCGCGCATTTGAGGGGTCGAAAAGTTAAGCAGCCGAATGCGGTTGGCTTTGTTGCGTATGTCCATGGGATGGCCTCACGGGGCATAAAACGAGTTGATCACTACGCTAAACGCGAAAATTAGCGCTTTGCGTCAGCAATTGACGAGAACATGCCTTCTCCATTGAAGGTCAGGCTCGACGCACTCGTACCCAGTTGGGCCTGGTCCACGCCTACCACCACTACTGAAAATATGCAGGTAGTTTGCCAGTTGAATATTTGTTGTTAAAAATCATAATCTTAATTTGTTTTGGTTGTTTTTTTAGCACATGAGTAAATTGAATATGCTGCATGAGTGGGCATGCAGTTCTTTTTTTGCGGCATCTTGGTGCTTAAAAGGGCCTCGGTCGAGCGGGTAAATATCGGCGCTCTTCGCTTAGCCCGTTATATATGTAGCCCGTTATTCATGTAGGCCGCTATTCATGTAAATAGACAGCATCTACATCGAGCGTGGAGTATTCGCCAATGGCATCGAAATGTTCACCTAGCCAGCGTTCGGCGGCGTCCTGGCCCTGTTCAAAAAGGTGGCAGAGAAAAGGCCACTCGGAATTGGATTTACTCGACACAGAGAGTCCTTCAAGCGCCAGCTCACCGCTGATACGATGAAAAAGCGCCTGCTGGTAGCAATTTTCAATTCCCTGCTCATCAAGCGCATGTTTAAGCAGCGCGATCATGCGAATCTCTTTAATCAGTGCTGAATTAAACGTGATCTCGTTGAGACGGTTCATAATAGCTGACGCAGAGGTGGGTACATCATTGCGGCTAATGGGGTTGATTTGAATCAGCAGAATATCCCGTGCGCTGCACTCTTCCATGAGTGGGAACAGTGCCGGATTGCCCATATAGCCGCCATCCCAATACGCTTCGCCGTCAATCTCTACGGCTTGGAAGATAAACGGCAAGCAGGCGGAGGCCATCACGGCGTCCACACTCATCTCTTCTCGGCGAAACACGCGCTGCTTTCCTGTGCGCACGTTGGTAGCCGCCACAAACAGCTTTAGCTGTTCGCATTTTCGGACCCGTTCAAAATCAATATGCTCAGCCACGATATCGCGTAACGGGTTAATGTTGAGCGGATTGAGCTGATAGGGCGAGGCCACGCGGCTTAACAGATCCATAGCAATAAAGCCGGGTGAGTGATCCAGGCTCCAATTGCCAGTCAATATATCCAGGGGCGTACGACGGATTGGGCTTGTCATACCCGCTCGACTGACGGCTTTCCAAAAGTCGTACAGTGCCTGGCGAGCCGTCTCTTTATCACCGCGTGTTAATGCATCGGCCATGACGACACCGTTCATGGCCCCGGCGCTGGTGCCGCTGATCCCTTCAATTTCAATGCGTTCATCCGCTAATAGGCGATCAATCACGCCCCAGGTATACGCCCCGTGAGCGCCACCACCTTGTAATGCGAGGTCTAGCTTTTTGACCTGTGCCATATGCTTTTTCCCATTGCGACTGGTGTGATGTGTGGTTGCAGTAAGACCAGCATGGCATAGGCAGTTAGAGAAAATGCAAGGCTATTTAACGGGGAATACAAAAGGTAATACCAAATTATGATTGGCCTAAACGATAGAGTGTGGTCGACTGCATGCGATAAGTTTAATAAACAACAGTTACGTTAACGTAAACTGTTTCTATAAATATATGAATTATAAAAAACATTACAAGGGGGTTGTCGAGCATGGCGCAAAAAAATAAAGCACGCTTTAGCATGAGTCTGCAGGCGAAAATGGTCGCTTTAGTGTTACTTCCCATGCTGATTTTGGCCTTGGTGCTGTCCGCGTTGGAAGTGCGCAGCTCGATAACGAGTATGCAAGAAACGCTCGATAAGCAGCGTGATGTGTTGGTCAGTGAGCGTGAAACGACGGTGCGCTACTTAGTTGAGTCCGCCCGTAATGCGGTCTCACACCTCGTTGGCCATGCTGAGCTCAGCCAGTCAGAGGCACAAGAGCAGGCACAAGAGATACTGCAGAATTTTCGCTACGGTAATGCCAACTATGTTTTTGCCTTTGATTTTGACGGCACGGCGCGGGCGATGGCCGCTGCGCCAGAGCGGGTGGGCACCAATATGGTGGGGCTGGTCGATAGTGAAGGCAACGCCTTTGTGGAAGACCTAATTGAACGTGCCCGTTCGGGGGACGCAAGCTTTTACGACTATCAGTGGATTAACCCCGCCACCGGTGACATTGAGCCAAAGCACTCCATGGCGATTGCTATCCCTGAGTGGGATTGGATGATCGGCACCGGGATCTACCTAAGCGATATTGATGTGGGATTGGCGCAGGTAGAGGCGCTGGCGTGGCAGGAGTTTCGTCATGACTTGATCGCCAAGGGCGTTGTAGCGCTGGTGTTATTGCTAGGCGTGGGGGTGTTGGCAACCTGGCTGGTCAAGCGGGCGCTGAGCCCGGTGAAGCGTGCCGCCGCTGCGATGCATGACGTTGCCACGGGCGAGGCGGATTTAACCCAGCGCCTCCGGGTGGAGCGCAATGACGAAATTGGCGATTTGGCCCAGCAATTTAACGCCTTTGTCGAGCGGATGCAGATCACCCTTCAAGACGTACATCGCACGACCCAGAGTGTGCTGCTTGCGTCACAGAATATTGATCAAGGCACCAACGAGTTAGCCACGCGCACAGAACAGTCGGCGGCTAACCTACAACAAACGTCTTCTTCCATGGAAGAAATCACGTCGACCGTTCATCACACCACAGAAGCCGCTGATCAGGCATCGCAGCTGTCTCAAGGGGCTGTGGATGTTGCCCGTAAAGGTAACTCCGTTATGCAGCGTGTTGAGCATACGATGGGTGAAATCAATCAGTCGGCCACGCAAATTGGCGACATTATTACCTTAATAGACGCTATTGCGTTTCAAACTAACATCCTGGCGCTCAATGCCTCTGTTGAAGCGGCGCGTGCTGGTGAGCATGGGCGAGGCTTTGCCGTGGTCGCTGAAGAAGTGCGCAATCTTGCCAGCCGTTCGAGTGACGCTGCTGGAGAGATTCGTCAGTTGATCGACAGCTCAATGGAGCGTACCCAAGGTGGCACTGCCTTGGTGCGCGAAGCGGGTACCACCATGCAGGAGATCGTCGATAGCATTACCCGGGTGACCGATGTGATTGCTGAAATTAGCGCGGGTGCGCGGGAGCAAAGTGCGGGTATCAGTGAAGTGAATACGGCGGTGGCCGAGATGGATTCAATGACCCAGCAGAATTCCTCCATGGTGCAAGAGAGTGCCACCTCCGCCCAGCGGCTGCGAGCGGGCGCAGAGCACCTTTCACGCTTACTTGAGTCGTTTGTGCTGGGGGATATGGAATCAACTACGTCAGCGCTGCCAGCCGCTCAGTCACGATTGATGCCCGCGCCGCGAAATAGCGATCAGCGGCACCCAGCTGAGTGGGAGGCCTTCTAGGCCAAGAGCAATCTAAGCCAAGAACAATGCCAATATCGGCTGCTCATCCTTAGCAGCCGATGCTTTTTAGCATCTGTGAAGGCATCGTCTGTGCGTTAAGGCGCACCTGCTAACGGTGAGTGATGGCTGGTCGAGTAGGGCGCCTCAAATATGGCGTGTTCCATAAGGTTGTCCAGCTGTAGGGCTAGCTGCTGGCTGGCTTCTTCCATGACGCCTAAAGCAGCTAATTGACCATTGCGGTCGCCTAAGCGGGCAAACTTAAGCGCTTCAGCACCGCTTTCATGCATGCGCCTGTGCGGCGCCGTTAATGCTCGATAAGCCTCCGTGCGGGCATAGCGCTGGTAGCCCTCACCTTGCTGGTGCCAGCGCCCTAAGCGGCATTGGTGGTGATCTTCTAGTGGTGTGTCGGTGTTGGCAGATAATAACTGCTTATAGAGGCGACATTTCCACACCGCATGGTCAAGTTTGGCGGAGTGTAAAAATGCAGCGGTAGCACTGTGATGTATCACCTTGTGCATATGCTGCGTTTGATCCGTTAACCGATGTAATGCGTGCTTAGCTGACTGTGCCTTTTGGGCAGTATCTTCGTCGGCTTGGCGTTTTTTCACCACTGCTTGCGAATGCGTTCTTACCTGGCTATTCATTTGCTCCATTAGCAGGCTGAGCTGATGGCTTAGCTGCTGCATATTAAGCGCTAAGCGATGAACATCATCTGCAATGGCGGCTATTCCTGGTGACTGCTGGCTAGCGGAATCAGCACTCCCCAGGCCTTGGCGATGGGCCGTTTCGAGTGCTGTGCTAACCGCTAATGCTTGCGCGTGACCCGCATTGCGAGCAAACGCTACTTGCAGTTGGCTCAGAGCGTGTAGGGTCTTAGCTAATACTAACGGCGAGGCGGGGAGCGCTTCGGTATATTCAGGATCGTGACAACGCTGATCAAGGGTGTCGATGGCATGCTCGGCAGCAGCAATCAGGTTAAATGTCTCCGTTAGGGTGGCGCGTTCCCCGGCAAGCTGGTCGGCATACTCTTGAAGGCCGTTATTGAGCGAGGCCAGCATATCCGCCCCTCTCGCTTGCAGCATGCCGATGGATTGCGACGGTTTCATTAGGCTTAACAGTCGGCTGCTGGGCGAGGGGGTAGCGGCGTCGAGCTGAGTGCGTAAGTCAGCGACCTCCTGTTCCAGGCGGCGAATTTTTTGAAAAGGATGCATAAAGGTGAACATGGCAGAGACACCTACGGCAGATAGCAATATTTTGTGTTAATTTGTCACAAATTATTGCAGAGGGTTCCCCTGTACGCTTGGTTTAGCTGCTTTCAATGATGAAATTCAGCTGCCAATGGTCTGCGAGAATGAGATTATTAACGCCCTCTTTATTAAGAGTCTGAAGAGCGAAGAGGTTAGATAGTTAAAAGACGGGGTAGCTAAAAGCCAGAATAGCTAAAAGATAGAATAGCTCAACGTCGGAATAGCTCAATGTCAGAATAGCTAAGCGTTTGGATAGCGTCAGCGACGGGCCAGTTGAGCGGCGGCGGCCGTGCAACCTAGAAATGCTGAGGTGGCAAGCCACTCGGCATCAGGATAATAAGCAAACACGTATTGGTCTTCTTTCAGGCTATCAATCAGTGGGTAAGTAACGTCTTCACGTACTGCGGGGCAACCATGGCTACGTCCTAATCTCCCCGTTTGGGTAATGAACGCATCGCTTACATAGTCAGCTCCGTGGATCACAATGGCGCGCTCGAAAGCTAGGTCGTTGACGTTAGGTTCAAGGCCTTCTAGACGCAGCGAATAGCCGTTGCGGCCGTAATAGCTATTCATGGTGCGAAAGAGGCCAATGCTGGATTGGTGGCTATCAGGCGTGTTGGAAAATGTCTCGGCCTGGGCATCGCCAGACCCTTGACCATGAGAAACCAGCTCTTCAAAGAGCAGTTCATGCTGACGTAAATCAAATACCCATAGGCGTGGTTCGGTAGACGGCAGTGAGTAGTCAATGACTGCAAGGCGATCGGCAGTGGGATCGGCACAATTGAGTGCCTGAGCGGCCAAACGCAGTGCCTCGGGCGTTGCCTGGGGGGCGAGTTGCAATAACTGGTGATGTAAAGGCAGTACGCCGCGTGGTGGGGTAGATTCAACCTGGGCAAAGAAGCTAGCGGCGTGTAGCGGTAATGTAAATAGTGTAAAAGGTAGAGAAAATAATAACGTGGCAACATTTAAACGAAGAGCCATATAAGTCGATCCTACCAGCAATATCAGTCATTATGAAAATTAGCCGACTAATATAAAAAACGGGGTCGGCGATGTGGAAGACTATAGTAACGCAAGGAGAGGGTGATGAACGAGAGACAGCCACTAAGACGATGGGCGATAGGGAGCGCTCTGTGTCTAACGCTTACCTACGGCCCTTTAGGCATCAGCCCTGTGTATGCGGATTCAGCCTCAGATCCATTGCAGCAGGCGATAGCTCAACAATTAAGCTCGGCAGACGCGCAACAACTTCCGATTACTGAGTTTTACCAACTCAGTGATGGTCAGCCCGCGTGGCAGGCAGCGGATGCGGTTGAGTCACTGGTCGAGGCGCTAAACAGCTTGGAAAACGATGGCTTGGTGCCGGCCGATTATCACGCTGATACGTTGCTTGGTGAGTTTCAGCGTAGTCAGTCGGGTGATGATGTCGCACAGGCCTCGTTCGATATCAAAGCCACTCGCTCGCTGTTGCTGGCACTGGATCATTTAGAGCGCGGCAAGGTGAATCCACGAGACGTAGAGCCACAGTGGGACGCGCCGCGACCAGAAAGCGACTACTCGCTGCTACGTGTTGTACATGCCGTTGAAGATCGTGCGCTGGATAATGCCACCGCGTTGGCTAGGCCTTCCTCAGGTGAATATCAGCAATTGCGTGACGCCTTAAAGCAGCATTACCAGTTGGCAAACCTGGGTAGCGCGCCCTACCTAGCCTCCAGGGAGGAGTCTCTTCGGCCGGGGGATGAAGCCGACGATGTTATTGTGCTGCGCCAGCGTTTGGCACTCTGGGGTGAAACGGACTTGATGGTGGCTGACAGCAGCGCTTATCCGCTAATTGATGTGCAAGCAGCGTCTAATCAGCGCGTGTTTGATGCGCCACTTGAATCCGCTGTGAAGCGTTTTCAGCGCCGCCATTTACTACAGGAAGATGGTGTGGTGGGTGAACAGACCCGGCTTGCGTTAAATACGCCGGTGTCGGCGCGAATCGACCAACTGCGGGTCAATTTAGAACGCGCGCGGTGGATTCGCCCTATGCAGTCTGCCGAGCCACGAGTGTGGGTCGATATTGCCGGTTACCGAATGCACTATGTGCGTCCTAACGGCCAGCACTGGGATGCGCGAGTGGTCGTCGGCTCGCCGCGTCGTGAAACGCCGATCATCCATTCCACTATCAGCCACTTAACGATTAATCCATCCTGGACCATCCCGCCGACGATTATGCGTGAGGATGTACTGCCTCGCGTGCGCGCGGATATCGATTACTTGGCGCGTCAAAATATTCGGGTGATTAGTCCTTCCGGCGAGCCGCTGGTGGCAGAAGAGATTGATTGGCAGCGCCCTGGCGGCGTGATGTTGCGCCAAGTGGCAGGCTCGGGTAACCCGCTTGGTCGTGTCGTGGTACGGTTCCCTAATAATGACATGATCTATTTGCACGACACCCCCGCACGCGGGCTATTTCAGCGTAACCAGCGCGCACTCAGCTCAGGCTGTGTGCGGGTAGAGGGTGTGGCTGAACTGGCGCAGATGCTGCTTCAAGATACCGGCAGCCGTTACCAATTTAGTACCCTGTTAAGTGGTGGGAGTGATCGCAATGTGAACCTGACTCAACGCATCCCGATTGCCCTGCACTATTTGACCGCCTGGCCAAATGCACAAGGGGAAGTGGAGTTTAGGCCCGATATCTATCGTCGTGATGCAACACTACTAGCAGCGCTGCAGCGTCCTGTTTAAGTGCTGCGTCCTGTTTAAGTGTTCCAATGCTAGTAACACAATGCAAAACACCGCCGAAGGGCGGTGTTTTGCGTTTAAGCATTTCAATTAAGCATCAGCAAATAAGGAAGCTAGTCGTCAGTTTCCTGCTGAGCGGCAGCTACGCTAACCGGGCCTGTTTCTCCACTTTCCAGGGTGGCCAGTATTGGTGCTGCTTGGCTCTGGAATGCAATCAGCGTATCGCCGCTTAAACTGGTATTTTCGGGCAGGGCGACGGTCATCGCATTGACCGGCGAGTTGTTGACGATGACTTCATAATGCAGATGAGGGCCAGTGCTGCGGCCAGTGTTGCCTGATAGCGCTATACGCTCGCCCATGGTTACACGTTCACCTTGGCTAACCAGTGGGCGGGAAAGGTGTAGGTAGCGGGTACGATAACCGTTGTCATGACGAACGACGATATAACGTCCTGCCGCATGGTGGTTGCTCACGCGCTCAACGACGCCATTGGCAGGAGCTGTTACAGGCGTGCCAATTGGCATAGCGAAGTCTGTACCATTATGCGGGCTAATACGGCCTGTTACCGGGTGCTTACGCCGTGGATTGTAGTTCGAGCTTAAGCGGTAGCTGCCTTCAAAGGGATGACGTGCAAACGCAGGGTCTAGGCTGCTGCCCTCAGGCGTATAGAAGTTATCGTCGGTGGCGTTACGTACAACGGTAAGGTCCATGCGCTCGCCATTGTATTGAACCGCCAGTACCCGCGAATCAAGCGTTTCACCGTCGATCATGTCTGATTCAACCAGCACCTGAAAGCGGTCGCCACGGCGGCTATCACGCCGAAAATCGAGCTTCTTTTCAAGTAGCTTCGTCAGTTCTGTCACCGCGCCACTGTTTAAGCCAGTTGCCTGGGCCGAGCGCGCGAAACTACCGCTGACACTACCGGCATAAAGGCGTTGGACAGGCTCACCTTGCCGCTCAATAGTGGTGATGGCGAACTGGTCTGCATCACGCTCCAATAAAATACCGTCACGGGTATTTTTCATCATGCGTAAGGAAAGCAGACGCCCATCTTCATCTAGCTGGTAATCAAAGCTGTGTCCGGCGCGCCAGTTGGTTAGCATGCGTTGATCGGGCAGATCCTCAAGCAGGGCCAGCACTTCGCTGTACCCAAGGCCTAATTCATTTTGTGCCAGCAAAGCGAATGTTTCGCCAGATTCGACGATATGCGTTTCCCACTCAGGAACAAACGGCTCTTCAGCGGCGAGCTCTAAATCCAGAAATGAGATGTCACCAAATAGCTCAACACCGTAATCCTCATAAGAAGTGGCATCGGCAATTTCAACTGATGAAGCGTCGTCTGCATCCAGCATGCCGCTAGAGAGGGTGCCCAGCACAATCGCCATATGCAAAGCGCCGTCATTAAGCCCTGTGCCACTTAGCGTTGCGACATCAAGTGCTGGTGCATCCAGGGCTGCGGCATTAAGTACCGTTACTTCGTCGCCCAAGGCAGCTTGTCCGGCCATATCTGCTTGTGCACTGGAGATGACATTCATATCGAGATCTACGATCTCGGTGGCGGTTAATTCGCTGAGAGGAATATTGTCGCGGGTGGCGTCGAGGGCGCGTGAAGCGCGATCGATCGCTTCTGCTACCGGCGTGCGTTCTTGACGCAGGGAAGGAACCCCCGGAGCAGAATCGCTAGGAAGCGGGACCAGCACGCTTTCAAGCGGTGTGTGTGATTGATTTAGATCTTGGTATGTCGTCAGTAACTTCTGTGTGCCCAGCACAGTGACCATAGTGGCCACAGGTAACAGTAATAATTTGTGCGTGCGGGGCAGCGAATAAAGGATTCGCAACATGGGTAAATGGACCGCCGAGTTCGTGATTAAAAGCAACAGTAAAGCGCATAAACCCAGGAACCATACCCCATGAGGGCAAGGGTGAATAGACTGTATGTCTATACATAAAATTTAATTAAAAAGAATTATGGTAACAATAGGCAAAGATTACTATTTATAAACACCGTTTGCAAACAAATGTAACTGAAAAAGCAGGCTAACTAAATACCTTGTATCAATCATAGACGAAAACTGATTTTTCTAAAGCATAAATATAGCAAATGTCTAAGATTTATATAGCTTCCGAATGTTCAAGCGTCTCAATACCCATTGCTTAAGAGGAGTAACAGGCTTTTTATACACATAGGCGGCACTGATGACTGTTTCCTGGCATCCTAGTCATGTTTTTTTCGAATAATAAGCGCATCGTTTCGCTGTATTGCGTTGAGGAAATCGAAATGTCCCGGGTAACACTTTCACAATGGCAAATGTTGGCTGCCGTGGTTGACCATGGTGGCTTCGCGCGAGCGGCAGAAGCCGTACACAAAAGCCCTTCTACGCTCAACCATGCCGTGCATAAATTAGAAGAGCAGTTAGGGGTTCAGGTGCTGGAGCCCATTGGCCGCCAAGTACGCTTAACTGAAGCGGGTGAGTTGTTGCTTCGTCGTGCGCGCCAGTTAATCGAAAGCGCAGCCTCGCTTGAAGATGTGGCTACCAGGCTAGCCGCCGGCTTAGAAGCAGAAATAGTGGTGGCCATTGACCAGGTATTTCCAACGGGTGCTCAAGCCAAGGCGCTAGAGCGCTTTTCTGAAACGTATCCTCAGGTGCGTGTTCAGTTGCACGAAAGTGTGCTCAATGGGGGCATTGAAATGCTCTACGATGGCCGCGCAGACTTGGTGGTCTCCGGCATTGAGGCGCAAGGTTTTTTGGGCGAGCCGTTGGTAACGGTTCGCTTTGTGGCCGTTGCGCATCCTCAACACGCTCTGCATCAGTTAGGCCGCTCGCTGGATCTGCGAGACCTTGCTCAACATCGCCAGTTGGTCGTGCGCGACTCAGCGCTGCGTCAATCAACCAACGCGGGCTGGTTGAAAGCGGAGCAGCGATGGACCGTTACTCATCTCAATACATCGCTTGATATGCTGCGGCGTGGATTGGGATTTGCTTGGATGCCAGAAACACGTATTGGTGAGGAGTTAAAAAACGGCCAATTAAAGGTATTGCCGTTACCTGCCGGCGGTATTCGTGAAGTGCCGATTCAGTTGATTTTCCGCGACCGAGACCGGGCAGGGCCTGCGGCTCATGCGATGGCCGCAGCATTAAAACAGGCAGTAATTAGCGAGTGTAGCCAGCATGATTCGATTCACTCGAACGAAAAGGCGTAAAACATCCGCTTGAGCATCCTTGAGGCGGGGGTATGCTGAAAATAGCGTAAGGCATTAAGCCAAGCACCCGAATGACTTTTCAGGAGACGCCCAATGGGACTGCTCGTTAATGGTAAATGGCAAGACCAGTGGTATGACACCAAAAAACACGGTGGCGAGTTTGTGCGTGAATCCGCTCAACTACGTGACTGGGTGGGCGCCGAGCCAGAAACAGATGGCGACCGCTATCCTGCAGAAAAAGATCGCTACCATTTATATGTATCGCTTGCGTGCCCTTGGGCGCATCGAACACTGATCATGCGCAAACTGAAAGGGCTAGAGCCGCTGATAGGCACCTCTCATGTCAGCCCACTAATGCTCGACCAAGGCTGGACCTACCGCCAGGATGAAGGCGCCAGTGGTGACCCGATTAACGATGTGGACTTCCATCATCAGCTTTACACCAAAACCGATCCGCACTATACCGGCCGCGTCACGGTGCCCGTGCTATGGGACAAGCAGCGCAGTGCCATTGTGAATAATGAGTCTGCCGATCTGCTGCGTATGTTTAATGGTGCGTTTGATGAACTGACCGGCAACGACTTGGATTTTTACCCGGAAGACCTACGCAGCGTGATCGATGACGTTAACGCTGATGTTTATGACCACATTAATAATGGGGTTTATAAATCGGGCTTTGCTACCGAGCAGGCGGTATACGAAAAACACGTGAAAGCGCTTTTTGACGCCTTGGAACGTATGGAGGCGCGTTTAGCAGAGCAGCGATACTTGGCAGGTGAATGGTTGACCGAAGCAGATATTCGTCTGTTTACCACGTTGATACGTTTCGATGCGGTTTATTACGGCCATTTCAAATGCAATTTGAAGCGTATTGAAGACTATCCCAATCTTTCCAATTATGTGAGGGAGATTTATCAGTGGCCCGGTGTGGCGGAGACCGTCAATATGGATCACATCAAACGCCACTACTATTATAGCCACGACACGATTAACCCGACGCGGATTGTGCCAGCGGGCCCGGTGCTCGATTTTGAGCGTGCTCATGACCGGAAGCGTTTGCCGGGGCAGGGCGTACGACGTAAATAGCCCGCCACAAACAATTCGCAACAAAAAAGGGCCGCCTAATTAGGCGGCCCTTTAAACTTCGCTATTCAGTCAATCTAACGATAGCGTCTAACCATTACTCGTCAGCATCTACTGCTTCACGGGTACGCTGCCAAGCACTTTCAGCACCTTCTTGGGTTGTCTGCCAAGCGTCACGTGCGTTGGCTTTAGTCTGCTCCCACCAGTCGTTGTCATAGGCAGGGAAGGCTTCTACTTCTTCCTGGCTAGCTTCGACCATGATGCGATGCTCGGTATCACCGTCTTCTTCTGTATCGGTTTCCAACGTGAAGTAATCGGTATCTACCACGATTTCACGACCGCCTAGTCCAAGCACGGAACCACTTTCGATAACAATGGCACTGATGCGCATCTCTTCATCGAACAAGATGTCGTCAACGTCACCGATTTCCTCACCGGAACCGCCGGCGAAGTAGACCTCTGCATCGAGAATGTCATCGGCAGAATACATGCCTTGAGGCTCATTTTGCGCGTGAGCACTCATAGCAAAGCTTCCTAGTAGGGCAGTGCCAATCGCTGTTGTGAGGATTGTCTTACGCATAGCATCTCTCCATGTGGCTACGATAAATGATCAATAAAAGTGTTTACTGAAAACTCTTCTGTAAATATAAGTACTGCAAAAACAAGTATTGCAAATACAGTTACTGCTAATACAGGTTTACTGCTTATCAGCCCAGTCGTCTGCTTGACGCTCTGCTTCTTCACGCTCAAGGCCATACTTCTGCTGAAGCTTGCCAACTAGCTGATCTTTCTTACCGCCAATCTGATCCAGTTCATCATCGGTAAACTCACCCCAGCTAGATCGAGCCTTGCCCTTCATTTCTGTCCATTTGCCTTCAATCTGATCCCAGTTCATTGCATCGCTCCTTGAGGGTAGTGAACTTGATTAGGCACTTCCTAGGTTAGACCATATCTGTATGAGCGCAAGTCCCTGATTCAGTATGGTGTAAGTTAAAAGTGCTGGTCAGAAGCAAAATGCGATGTTAGGATGCGCGCTCCTCGCATGTGCTGACCCCTCCATCACGACGGTGAGCGTTTACTTGCATAGTTATTGATGAGTCTTCATTAATAGTTATTAGCAGTATCGCTTGCGGGAACATCTTGCCAATTGCTAGATGTTCATTGCTGTGTAGATGGCGCGCCTCCAGTATTTCACCACACGGGTGAAATCGGCGCAGAAGGTCGCCACAACGGCTGGCCCGCGAATGCGGTGTTTGCCAACCGGATGCTAGGTGCGACCGGCGTCTCCGACTCCATTGATGGCTATGACCGCTACGGCGGTGCCTGTTTTCGATAACGACCATTTGATTGGCGTTTTTGCGATAACAGAGTCAGGGACGCTTATGATGTTTTTTGCCGGTACTTACCGGCCTACCAAGGTGTGATTAATGACCTCGACTTCTGTCGCTTCGCCGAGCTTCGGCGATCTTGCTCTTTTGCCTGCCGTTCTGTCTGCTGTTGAATCTCAGGGCTACGTAACTCCTTCGCCGATTCAAGCGCAAACCATCCCTGCGCTGCTTGAAGGCCGCGATATGCTGGGCCAAGCACAAACCGGCACCGGCAAAACTGCAGCGTTTGCATTACCGTTACTGTCACGTTTAGAGCTGACTCGCCGCGAACCGCAAGTGCTAGTAATGGCACCGACTCGCGAACTAGCTCAGCAAGTAGCTGCCTCGTTTAGTAAGTATGGCCAAAACCTCAAAGGTCTCGAAGTAGCGACCCTTTGTGGCGGTCAAGAATACCGTGAACAGCTAGGCGCCCTTAAGCGTGGCGCACAAGTGGTTGTGGGTACCCCCGGCCGTATTATCGACCACCTGGATCGCGGTAGCCTCAAGCTTGACGGCCTGTCCGCTTTAGTGCTGGACGAAGCTGATGAAATGCTGCGCATGGGCTTTATCGACGACGTAAAACGCGTGGTTGCCGATACCCCGAAAGATGCTCAGCGTGTGTTCTTCTCGGCAACACTGCCGACTGAAATCGAGCGCATTGTTAACCGTTATTTGGTTAACCCTGTGAAAGTAGCGATTGAGTCGGGAACCACGACTGGCGAAAACATCGAACAGCGCATTGTACGCGTTGACGGTGGCGCTAAGCTTGAAGCTCTGTCGCGTATTCTCGAAGTCGAACCGGTCGATGGCGCTATCGTCTTTGTGCGTACCCGTGCCGCTTGTACCACGCTAGTTGAGCAGTTGACTGCCCGTGGCGTTAACGCCGCTGGCCTGTCCGGTGATCTGGACCAGAGCCTACGTGAGCGTACCATTACGCGCTTGAAGCGTGGCAAAGTCGATGTACTGATTGCCACCGACGTAGCCGCCCGTGGTCTTGACGTGTCGCGTATTACACACGTTATTAACTACGACCTGCCGCAAGATGCAGAAGCCTACACGCACCGTATTGGTCGTACGGGCCGTGCGGGTCGTAGCGGTATTGCGATTACCTTTGCTGGTTTCCGTGAAGGCCGCAAAGTAGGTTGGATGGAGCAGGCAACCGGCCAGAAAATGACCGAAATGCCGCTGCCTGACGAAGCCGCTATTCGCGCTCATCGCGATGAAGTCTTCCATGAGCGCGTGATTGCCTCCTTGACGAAAGGCGCCGAAGAGCAGCGTGCTCTGATTGAGCGTCTGATCGAAGAAGGCCATGACCCGATCGAGCTAACGTGTGCGTTTGCCGCGATGGCGCGTGCTGATGAGCCGCCGATTGGTCGCCTACAGGCACCACGTAAAGAGAAGCCCTCGCGTGATGGCGCTCCTGCTGGTAAGCCGGGTGCCCGTCGTGAACGCACTAGCGGCCCGACCGAAGGTATGACGCGCTACCGCGTCTCCGTAGGTCATAAAGATGGCGTGAAGCCGGGTCAGTTAGTCGGTGCTCTTGCCAACGAAGGCGGCATTGAAGGCGCGCGTATCGGTCGTATCGATATCCGCAATGCGTTCTCTGTCGTCGAACTGCCGAGCGGCTTGCCCTCGACGATTCTGACCAAGATGGCACGTGCCCGTGTGGCTGGTCGTCCGTTGGAAATCAGCGAAGACAGCGCCCCGGCAGAGCGCGCTCCGCGCCGCCGTCGTGACGAAGGCGATGCGCCGGTTCGTCGTCGCGAACGCGCCTAAGTCTTCGCCGTAAGGATTAATCAGCTGCCGCCAAGCGGCAGCTGAGAAAATCTCAAACGCCCTCGCTCCTTTACTGGTGCGGGGGCGTTTTTTTGCTACCTTACTCTTCATTCATTGGATTGATTATTGTCAGGGAGGATGACATGTCCGCACCGCTACACGAATGGAATTTAGCACCTAGGGAAGCGAGGACATTACAGACACAGTTGGCGAAGGGGTTGGAATTATCCGACCGCTTGGCCCCTGTGAAGCATATTGCGGGAGTGGATATCGGTTTTGAAGATGGCGGCGAAACAACCCGGGCAGCCGTAGTGTTGCTGGAGTGGGCCCCTGCTAGCGCACCCAGCTTAAACGTGGTGGAACAAGTGGTTCATCGTGAGCCCACCCGCATGCCGTATATTCCTGGCCTGCTCTCGTTTCGTGAAATTCCGGCGGCGCTGGGGGCGTTTGAAAAGCTCAGCGTGTCACCTGAACTGGTCATGGTCGACGGGCAGGGAATTGCCCACCCACGGCGCTTAGGTGTGGCGGCGCATTTAGGGCTGTGGCTTGATTTACCCACTATTGGGATTGCCAAATCACGCCTATATGGCAAACACGCTGAAGTGGGCGAGCAGCGCGGCGACTGGGTGCCGCTTTACGCGGGGCAAGAAACTATTGGGGCCGTGCTGCGCTCTCGTGCCAAGGTTAAACCTGTCTATGTCTCGCCTGGGCATCGCATCACCCTGGAAACGTCGCTTAATTGGGTAATGCGCTGTTTAGGGCGTACCAAACTGCCTGAACCTACAAGGCTTGCCGATCGCTTAGCGTCGCGGCGAGATCAGCGTTAGTCAGGGCTATACAAACGCGAGGAAGCGCGTGAGCAGGCTGGCTGCGTCTGATGCATCAGTCACCTCCGCTGACAGGCTTGCAGGGTTCTCACCCTGGTCGCGTAACGCAGCGCGTTGGCGCTCTATATAGGCGCGCATGACAGGTACGTTGAATTCGGGGTGGAACTGTACGCTCCATTGGCGCGGGCCATAGCGCAGTGCTTGATGGGCGTCGTGGCTGTTGTGGGCCAGCACAGTGCAGCCGTGGGGCGCCTGCATGACCGACTGCGCATGGGAAAGGTGCGCCGCAAAACTTTCCGGTAATTGGCTAAATAGAGGGTCTTGTTGGCCGGCCAGCGTCAGCCGTACTGTATGCGTGCCCGACTCGCGGCCCGCTGGGTGGTAATCGCTGACACCGCCAAAAGCGGCGGCCATGAGTTGATGACCATAGCAAACGCCCAGCATGGGCGTATCATTTGCCAACGCGTCTTGCAGCCATGGTTTAAGTGCTTCGCTCCAGGGCTCTGCATCGCTAACCATGCTATGCGAGCCAGTGATCAGTATGCCTGCCAAGGTGTCTAGAGCGGGTGGAGTAGGGTTGCGTCGCGCGTCCCACACCTGTACCTCTAAATGCGCAGGTAGGGCAGTACTAAGCTGCTTTTCAAATAGCGTTTCAAAGTCGCCGTGCTGGTCGACGACTTCTGGATAAGCATCGCCGGTTTTAACGATTAATACACAGGCCATATCACTCCCTCGGTACGATGAAACGCAAATGTTAAACAAAGGTCTTTCAGGAAGAGCACAAAGGCATGATGATAGCCTACCATGGCCTCTTGGATGGTAAGAATTCATTCGTTATTAACGACATAAGGAAACGATAATGCAACAAATTACCCGTGCGGGCGAGCCGCTGGATGTGGCTGGCACACTGCCTGCTAAAGATCAGGCAGCACCTAAAATGACGCTGACCAACACTGAGCTGCAAGACGTTACGCTTGCGACCTATGCGGGCAAGCGTAAGGTGCTTAATATTATTCCCAGTGTGGATACGCCTACCTGCGCGATGTCGACGCGTCGCTTTAACGAACTGGCCTCTAACCTTGCTGACACCGTGGTATTGGTAGTTTCGGCTGATTTACCCTTCGCTGCCAAGCGCTTCTGCGGTGCAGAAGGGCTGGATAACGTTGAAACGCTGTCTACGTTCCGCCACCCAGAGTTTCGTGAAGCCTGGGGCGTCGCGTTGTGTAATAACTCGATGGAGGGGCTGTGTGCCCGTGCGGTAGTAGTGCTGGATGCCGATAATCGCGTGCTACACAGTGAGTTGGTAAGCGAGCTGAAAAACGAACCAGATTACGACGCAGCGTTAGCCGTCTTGAGCTGACAGCAGGCGTTTTCTAGCATGACGTCGTGAAGCCGTCACCAGCGCGCGAATCAAGCGCTGCTGGGGGCGGTTGAAAATTAGCCACTCGGGGTGCCACTGCACGCCAATCAAAAATTCATGTTCACGTGACTCGATGCCCTGTACCAAGCCATCCCGGTCGCGGGCGACAATCTCTATCCCTTTGCCTGCGCCATAAACAGCTTGGTGATGCAGACTGTTAACCCGGCACCACGTCACGCCGAGAAACCGATGTAGCTTACTCGCGCCGACAATATCGACGGTTTTGCGCGGCAGTACCGTACGGCGTCGTTTTAGCCCTTCATGCGTGGTGTAAATATCCGGGTCTAAGGTGCCACCTAGGTGGACGTTGATTAATTGCGCCCCCCGGCAAATGCCCAACACGGGCGTATGCAGCGGAATAAACCGTTCAAGCAGCGCAAGCTCCAACTCATCCCGTGCCGGGTCGAGGCGCACATCCAGCTGCACTTCGCCACCGTAAAGGTGGGCCTGAATATCATCACCGCCACCAATGATTAAACCATCTAAATGGTCAGGCTGGGGGCGTGAAGGCGATAACCGCAGCGGTTTGCCGCCATGGCGCCAGACGGCGAACCAATCAAACCACCATGCTAAGTGGCTTTTGCGGTCAGAGGTGGTAATTCCGATAAGCGGCCGAGACATGCAGGTGGTTACTCACTGTGACAAGAAATAAAGTTGAAAAATGTGAAGTTGAAAATGGAACATTAAAAAATTAGCGTTCGCGATGCAGCCAGCGGCTCAGTTTCTCTTTTACGCGGGTCAGCATCGGTCGGTTATGTTCGGCAATATACTCAGCGCAGCGAGCGAGCAGCGCGTCCGAGTTAGCGGCAAGTTTCTCAACTTCCACCCAGCGGTTCCACTCCATTGCCGAGCCCCAACCCGGTTGGGAAAGCTGGGCATTGGGTAAACGATAGTGAAAAGTGGGACGTGGTTTCGTAAGCTGAGCATGTAGCAACTCATGGCCATGGTCAGGGCGCAGATAAGCAAACAGCGGCAACATATCCAGCTCACGGTTGCGCGTTGGATTATGATGCAGGTAGTCGTCAATCAAGGTGTCCAGATCAGGTGAGTAGCGGCTATCCAGAACCTTTAGTGCGTATGCTTTGTGAAAGGGGTTGGCATGGGGCAGTACCTCGCGGGTAATATCGACTTTAATTTCATCGCGCAGCCATCCGGCAAGTAATAAATACGCGCGCAGCATGGCAAGCAAATAGTCGGCGTCAAAGCGCTCTGCTTCAGGGTTTAGATGCAACCCGAACCCATACATCAAGCTAGCATCGGTGCCCTTGGCGCCATGCTCTCGCAGTGCTTCAAACAGTGCGTCTAAATCTTCAAGTTCATTCCAGGGCACCGGTGGGCAAACAATTTCGGTAGGCACTAGGCCAGTGACCATATCACCAATCAGTTCGCGGGTTTTTTGATGGAACTGGATTCGTCGTTGGTGCTGGTGGCGCGCCCACTCGCTGTCTTGAGCGTGAGGGTCTTCCAGTAGGGCTTTGTCAGGGTGAGCGTACTGAGTGTCGAGTTCAATGCCAAATTCGCCCCAGCGGGTATCCTCTACTAGTAGCCGATGAGGGCTTACCACGTTAAGCTCCCCGCCAAACAGTTCACGTACGATCATCGCCGTGTCTCGGGGTGGCAGGCCAGCAAATTCAATTTCGACGCCAACCTGCCGGATATTCCCATGACTGTTTAAGCGGTTAGGTGGAGCTTGTAGCGTCATCTCGGCATCCTTGAGGTGAACGTTTAAGCATCCAGCCTATCATAGTCACGCGTTGAGGCTGAGTGCATTCCTAAGGGCTATAAACTAAAGCGGCGGTAAAACGGTAAGCAGGACGCCATTCAGATTAATATTCAGGAGTAAGGCGTGCGACAGCACTGGTTAATTAGCGCGGTAATAGGCGTTGTCTTGTTTGTATTGGCAAGCCTACTACTGACGAGCATGGCAATCACGCAGGCCCAGGCGCAAGTGGTGTCAATACCCGGTTTGGGCGGTGGCTCTGAGGAGCAGGAAGTTGAGGTCAGCGGCGAAGAGTTCCAGGCCTCGTTAACTGACGTCATCACCATGCTTGAAAACGAGGAGCAGCGCACTGAGCTGCTCACGTCGCTGCGCGAGCTGCAGGTAACCGCAGATGCTGCCACCGAAGACGAGGGCGTGGTGCGCCAAGGGCTGCTGGGGGCCCTGGCCGATACGCTAAGCGACCTTGGCGACCAGGCGCAGGCAGGCGACTCGCCGGTTGACCAATGGGCGCGCCAGCTGGTTCAGGGGGCGGACGATTTACGCGCTCTAAACGATGATGCCGACCAAGGCGAAGCCATTCGTGCGGTTGCTGAAGGAGCTGTCCTGGCCCTGGTTTGGATCGGACTACTGGTGGTAATGATTGCTTTTGGGCGCATGGTCGCTACCCGCCGAGAGTGGCCGCTGGATCTTCCACGGGACCCCAAAGCCTGGCTAATGGCGGTGCACTTCTTGCGCCGTATGCTGCCCTGGGCGTTGGCGTTTGCGATTACGCTCGGCATTGGCCAAGTATTACCTGATAGCCCTGGGCGGACGCTGGTGCTCGTGGTGGCGTATATCTGCCTATGCGGGCGGGCGCTGTCGGTGGTGTTTGAAACGGTCATCGCTTTCTTTAGCCGCGGCCACCGGTTTACGGCGGTTCAACTGCTTCAGCAGCATGCCCTGCGCGGTATGTTTGTGATTGGCGCTTTGATTGCGCTTGGCGATGCGGCTAATTCCACCCGCTTGGTCGAGCTGTTGGGCAGCGAACTATCGAGCCTGCTCTCGGTGCTTTCCAATATGCTGGCGGCGCTGCTTTCAGCGCGGTTTATTCTTAAATTCAAACGCCCAGTGCGTCATTTGATTTGCAACCGACCGTTCAAACAACGCCGTGACGCCAGCACTGCGGTTGAGATGATCCGCTCGCTGGGCGGGCTATGGCACATTCCCGCGTTACTCCTGGTGAGTGGTTCGCTGCTGGCGATTTTTATTACCGTTGGCGATGTCGGCACTGCGCTGGCGCGCTCAATTATCTCTGCCAGCCTGCTGGTGCTTACGCTGGTCGTGACCGGGCTGCTGCGCCGCCAAGCGGAGCGGATGGGCAGGCGCCGTCACCGTCATCGTCAGAGCCAATACCGCAAACGCTTAGAGCGTTTCGGCTTTGTTCTCGCCCATATCTTTGCATGGATGGTGTTTGCCGAGCTCTCAATGCAAGTATGGGGCAGTTCATTCTTTGGCCTGGGCCAGCAAGCAGTCGCTAGCGCCCGCATTGGGCAAGCGCTGGTCAGTCTTGGCGCCACGGTGCTGTTGGCGTGGCTGGTGTGGATTTTTGCCGATACCGCCATTCAGCGGGCGCTTACCTCGTCAGCGCGTTCACGCGGGCGGCGAGTCAATCAAGCCCGGGCGCAAACCATCACGCCGATGATTCGCAACGTCATCTTCGTGACTATCTTGATTATTGCCGTCATCGCCGGGTTGGCGAACCTGGGTGTCAACGTGACACCGCTGTTAGCCGGTGCTGGTGTGATTGGTCTGGCGATTGGTTTTGGTGCCCAAACATTAGTGCAGGATCTAATCACCGGCATCTTTATTTTGATCGAAGATTCCCTGGCGGTAGATGACTTTGTGCAGATCAATAACCACATGGGCACGGTCGAGGGGCTGACGCTGCGCACGGTTCGCCTTCGTGACCTGGACGGGATCGTGCATATCATCACCTTTAGCCGCATTGAGTCGATTCATAATATGTCTCGGCAGTTCGGCATTGCGCTGATGCGTATCCGTATTCCGTTTGATATGAAAATCGACGATGCCATTACGCTGATGCAGGAAACCGCGCAGGAGCTGCGCCGTGACCCGATGATGCGTCACTACATCTGGTCACCACTGGAGATGCAGGGGGTTCAGGGGTTTGAAGATGGCTGCCCCATCCTGCGTATGCGTTTTCGCACCGCGCCAGAAATGCAGTGGGATGTTTCGCGGGCCTTTAATCTGCTGCTCAAACAGCGCATGGAAGCTCAAGAGATCGACCTGGGTGTGCCGCGTCTCAGCATCAGCATGGAATCGCGCTCAGAAGACCGTATGGAGGCGACCGCGGGCACGTCGTTTTCGCTGGACAATGACGCACCAGAAAGTGACCAGGGTGAGTCAGATACTGAGCAAGAAAGCGAAACAGACACAGACGATCATAAGAAACCCGCACCACCGAAGCCGGCACCCCGCCCGACCAAGGCAGAAATACGGCGCGATGAGCAGGCGCGCAAGTACGATGAAACGCCTAATCGCGCCGCCTCACACCGGCAAAAGTCCCCAGCACAAGGCAAGCCCCAGGCCGATACCTATGCCAGCACCGGCGGCGAACACGGCGATGAGTAACCACGGCCCGCGTAAGCGGCGCCAACGGTTATACAAAGAGACCGCGTGGCTAACGCGGTCCACCAGTTCGTCGTGACGCGAGATCGCATGATCGGGAGGCAGCGAAAAGTCATTAGCCACATCGCCTTGCCAGTGGGCGCCGTGGCTGAGCCCCAGGCGTGCGCGTAACTTGCCAATATCGCTCACGGTGTCGTGCAGCGTATCGTAGGCCTCGCGGCGCTCCGCAACGCTAAATACCGCCTCGGCATCTTGGCGCAGCGCGCTATGCTGGCAACTCGCCACGGCATGTTGGATCGCTTGTTCATTAGCCTCGGGGGGGATCGCGAGGCGCTGGTACAAATCGCGCATAGGTGGCTATGGTTTCTCTTAGGCTGGCGTTGCATGGTCTCAGTAAGTTTGCATCAAATAATCATAGGCGTTTTTGATACGTTGAAAGCGTGCCGAGGCCAATGCTACCTGTTGTTCGCTTTCTGAATAGTAGCGGTCTGGGTGGTGTAATTGTGCCATACGCCGATAAGCATGCCGAACCTCTATGCGGGTAGCGCCGGGGTTAAGTCCCAGAATGGAAAGCGCCCGTGTGGTGCGATCGGGAGGCGGTGGTGAAGCGCGCTGCTGGCGTGAGTGGTTATTGCGTCGCTCCTCCTGGTAAGAGCTGCGTTGCTGTTGAGAGTCTTGCTGTCGTGAGCGTTGTTGTTCCCGTTCAGCTTGCTCGCGCTGGCGTTGGCGCTCCTGTTCCTGCTGACGCTGCTGTGCTTGTTCCCGCGCCTGGCGGGCTTCCTCTTGGCGCCGCTGCTTCTCTTGTTGCTTTTCTTGCTGTTTTTGCTGCTTCTGATGATGACGTTGTTCTTTCTCTCTCTGCTGCTGTTCTGCTCGTGCATTGGCCTGTTGTTGCTGCTGCTCGGCCGCTGCGGCATCGCGTGCTTTGCGGGCATGGTAATCTGGGTCGTGGGTTTGCCAATAAGTATCACGACTAGGGTCTTCAGGGCTGGCCAGCGGTGTGCCCGTCAGTTCCTTAAACAGGGTGTTTAAGGTGTTGGGGGCAACGCTTAGTAAGTCCGCAAAAAAGCGTAAAATATAGTGGTTGGCAAGCGACAGCTCGCCATCATCGGTGGCAACCGTAATCGCTTGGTGAATAACGCTTAGGCTGCGCTCTTTACCGCACTCTTTGCGCACAACCTCGGCGGCTAACTGGATCGCTTGCAAGTCTTGGCTATGCGCAATACTCATGACCGGGCCCAGCTCATGCCCGTGGCGAAACTGTGCGGTTACCTGGGCCAGGCGACGACGGCGCTGGCCTTCAGAAACGTGTTGGCGGTGCACCAGCACCCAAGCCAACAACAGCAGGGTTGCCGTATCCACTTGGCTGCGGCTCTTTAATAACAGCAGCTCAAAGGGTGAAAAACGGGCAATGGACATTTCCTAGCTCCACAGATGAAAAGGCGGCAGTGGTCTTGTGCAGCGCCATGATTATTTTAGCCATGGTATATCATCACGTTAGGCAAAGGAGTAGGAGATTGGTGGGTTGATCAACGTTGAGCGTAAAAACAGCTTTCAGCTGCGTCTTACTCGTCGGCTCAAGGAAGAGACGTCGCATAACCTCGACGTCTATCTTTTTGTGCCTGGCGAGCTGGGGTTAAGTACTCAGCTTATCTCAGAGGAGGCTTTTTATCATGCCGCCATTCATGTATCGCGCACTTACTACAGTGACGAATACCTGCTGCCGCTGGTGCACAGCCGGTTGGCCAGTCGTAACCGCCTGGGGAGTGACTCGTACCGGCTGAGTTTGAGCCTCTACGCCTACCAATACGTGGAAGCGATGGAGCGCACCACGCAAGCGATGTTAGTCAGCGCCAATAAGTTACGTCATACCCGCCAACAACAGCGGGAAGAGACCAGCGAGGAGCAAGAAAGTGCGGTTGCCTTACGTGACCAACTGCATGAAATGATCGACTTGAGTGACGGAATCCTCAAGCGCCTGCGGCGCAATCAGCCGGATGATGAAAGCTTCAAAAAATACTTCGCCAATATTGATAATTACCTCTCCTGGTTTACCGAACAGCAGTTACTGGCGTTAGTGGCGCATATGCCCCGTGGTGGTGAGTTTACTGAGATTCGTCGACGCTTTATCAGCGTGTGCCACCGGGAGGGCGAACATCGCCGCGAACAGCAATACAACGCCGAACGAGTAATGGCGGACCCGACGCGCATGTCGAACAAAATGCGCTTACTGCGGCGTTTGATTGAACATCCGATTACGCTGAAACAAGAGGCATTGGAGCTTGGCGGCGGCGAGCAGAAAGCGGTCAAAGCCCTGGCCACGGCGGTGGTAATGGGGTTTGTGACGTTAGGTGTGCTGCAGTTACGTAGCGCGTTAGGGGATCTTTCTGCGCTATTCGTGTTAGCCATGGCGCTGCTCTACGCCATGCGTGAAGTTTTTAAGGATGATTTGCGCAATACCCTTTGGCGCTTGCTGCGCAAAGGCCGCCCTAAGTGGCGTCGCCAGTATCTAGACCCCACGCGAAATGCCGTGGTGGGTCGCCAGCTGGAGTGGTTTGACTACAAGCGCTTCGCTTCGCTGAGTGATGACATCCAACAATTGCGCCGTCGCAAGGTGGCCCAGCGGGAAGAGGTAGTGCTGCACTACCGCTCAAGTTCACGTATGTCACCCACGCGCTTTTTAAGCGGCTATGAGCATACGCGCGAAACACTGAATTTGGATATTTCCATGCTCACGCGGCTAATGAGTAAAGGGAAGCACCACATCTATCGGCTTAAAGATGGCCAAGCAGTGCGTGAAAGCGTCGAACGCCGCCACCTGTTTAATCTGGTGATTCGTGAAACGGGCAGTGAAGACACGCCCTACCTTGCCCGCTGGAAAGTCGTGGTAAGTCGCTCAGGCATTGTTGATGTGGAGAAAGTGGAAGAGAGTAGTGCCACAGCGGCGAACAAACCAACCGGTAAGCAGGCATAAAGCTGCGCTAGATCAAATTAGTCTCAATGCGTTCTTTTAGATAGCCAGCCGGCATAGGCAAATTTCCAGTAGCGAACTAGGCTCAAAGAGAAGGCAGGGCGAACTGCCACTGCGGCTTAGCCTTAACGAATCAGTCTGAACGAACCAGCCTCAACGTGTCAGATTTAAGTCCAAGGGCGAGTTGCGTAAGGCTGATTTAAAGGGGACTAGGCGCCAGGAGAAGAGCCATGCAAGCTATTGATATCATGACACCCAAAGTGGTGAGTGTGGGACCCGATACGGAAGTGCGTGACATTGCGCAACTGCTGCTTAAACACCGTATCAGCGCTGTGCCTGTCGTCGATGGCGATCACCGGGTGATCGGCATTGTCAGTGAAGGCGATTTGATGCGCCGGGTAAAAGATGACAGTGACCACGGTCACTCATGGTGGTTATCGCTATTTACGGGCGGCAAGGATGCTGGCGACTATGTCAAGACGCATGGTCGTAAAGCCCACGAAGTGATGACGCCAGATCCACTGACCGTGGAAGAGAACACGCCACTGCATACCATTGCGCGAATGCTGGAAAAGCACCACATCAAACGTGTACCCGTCGTGCGTGAAGGTAAGTTGGTGGGGATCGTCAGCCGCGCTAATCTGCTGCAAGGAATTGCCAATGCGGCGGTAGCGCCGACTCAGTCACCCTCGGACGATCGACAAATTCGTGAGGCTATTCTCAAAGAGGTTGAGAATAATACCGGCGTACAAGTCGAAGGCATTAGCGTGATTGTGGATGGCGGTGCTGTAGAGGTCTGGGGGCTAGTCGAGTCGCTTGAGCAGAAGCAGGCGGTGACGGTCGCAGCAGAAAATGTGGCTGGGGTAACTCGCGTCGAAAACCATCTAGGGATGATGCCGCGGGGCGTGGGGTATATGTGACCTTCAGCCCGCTATTTTAATAGCGGGCTTTTCCTTCCTTACTCTCTTAAACACGCTCTTAAACCACTGCTTTAATCGCCTGCTCTAAGCTGTTCACGCTGCGCTCTGTGTGGTGCAGCTTATCTAGGCCAAACAGGCCTATGCGGAAGGTTTGGAAGTTATCGCCTTCATCGCACATTAACGGCACACCGCCCGCTACTTGCACGCCCGCTTGGGCAAGTTTGCCCACTAAGCCGCTATCGTCGCTATAGCACACCACCACACCCGGTGCTTCAAAGCCTTCCGCAGCCACGCTCACAAAACCGTGGCGCTTAAGCATGGCACGGACTTCACGGCCAATCGCTTGCTGCTCCTCTTTCACCTTGGCAAAGCCGTAAGAGCGGGTCTCCTGCATGATATCCCGCAACTGCCGCAGCGCATCGGTAGGCATCGTGGCGTGGTAGGCGTGCCCGCCGTTCTCATAGGCTTGCATGATGCTGTGCCACTTGCCCAGGTCGCAGGCAAAGCTGTTGCTCTGGGTGTCACTCAAGCGCTGCGTGGCGCGCTCTGAGAGCATGACCATGGCGCAGCAGGGCGAACCGCTCCAGCCTTTTTGCGGCGCACTTACCACCACATCAATGCCCAGTGCCTGCATATCCACCCACAGGGTGCCAGCGGCAATGGCGTCTAACACAAACAGGCCGCCTACCTCGCGAGTGGCCTTGGCGAGCGCTTGAATATAGTTATCTGGAAGCAGCAAACCAGCGGAGGTTTCGACTTGCGGGGCGAACACCACGGCAGGTTTTTCGCTACGAATTTGCGCCACGGCCTCATCAATGGGAACCGGCTGGAAAGGCGAATGCGAGTCATCGGCATTCAGGCGTAGCGCCTTAAGCACCGTGTGCTGGTCGGTTAAACGGCCCATCTCGATAATTTGCGTCCAGCGGTAGCTAAACCAACCGTTGCGGATGACCAATGTTTTCTGATCAACGGCAAACTGCCGCGCGACGGCTTCCATACCAAAGGTGCCGCTGCCGGGAACGATGATGGCCGAGTGAGCGTTGTAGACCTCTTTCAGCGTGGCCGATATATCGCGCATCACACCTTGAAATTGCTGCGACATATGGTTCAGCGAGCGGTCCGTGTAGACCACTGAGTACTCAAGCAAGCCGTCAGGGTCGACGTTGGGCAGTAAACCAGCCATGGCGTTCTCCAAATAAATACAGTGCTCTCATCGGCACACTTCATCAAAAATATACAGTGGCTGCTAAGAGTACGAGCAATATATGCACAAAACCAGCCCGAGTGGGGCTGGTTTTGAAAGCCAAGCGGGCTGACTTAGCGTGGCGGCAACTGCTCTGGCCCAAAGGCGTCGGGCAGCAGCGTTTCCATGGTGTAGGTTTTCATCAATTCGCCACTGCCGGAAAGAACCTTGATTTGTGTCTCTGGGGTCGCGAACTCACGAATCCGCTGACGGCAGTCGCCGCAGGGCGTGCAGAGGTGATCGCCAGGGCCCATCACGTAGACAGTGGCCAATTGGCGCTGCCCGGCAGTTACCATGGCGGAAATGGCCGAGGCTTCAGCGCACAGGCCTTTGTAGTGAGCCACTTCCACGTTGGTGCCCGCAAACTGATGACCGTCAGGGGTTACCATCACAGAGGCCACAGGGTGCGCGGAGTAGGGCACATAGGCGTTAGCCCGGGCGCTTAACAACGTTTGAACGATCTCTTCTGATACTTCATCCGTTTGCTGACTCATCACAACTTCCTCTTAAGCGCGGGCTGCATCGTCGCGTAACACGGTGTCCAAAGCAATCAGCATCATGTCGTCAAAGGTGGTTTGACGGTCTTTGCTTGAGAGCGAGTCACCTTTCAGGATGTGATCCGACACGGTGCAGATGGTCATGGCGCGGGCGCCAAACTCAGCGGCAACGCCATAAAGGCCAGCGGCTTCCATCTCAACGCCGACAATGCCGTAGCGCTTGAGCATTTCAGCCATTTCGGTTTGCGGGTTGTAGAACAAGTCCGCTGAGAAGATGTTGCCCACTTTGACCGGCACGCCCTTGGCCTTGGCGGCAGCCACAGCGTGCTGGGTGAGCTCAAAGTCAGCAATCGCGGCGAAGTCATGGTCGTTAAAGCGCATGCGATTGACTTTGGAGTCGGTGCTGGCGCCCATGCCGATGACCACATCGCGGACGTTAACGTCGTCGCGCACCGCGCCGCAGGAGCCTACGCGAATCAGCGATTTAACGCCGTAGTCGGTGATCAGCTCTTTGGCGTAGATGGAGACCGACGGAATGCCCATGCCGTGTCCCATCACGGAAATTTCGCGGCCTTTATAGGTGCCGGTGTAGCCGAACATATTGCGTACATCGTTCACCTGGCGAACATTCTCAAGGTAAGTGTCGGCGATGTATTTGGCGCGCAGCGGGTCGCCGGGCATCAGGACGGTATCGGCGAAATCACCGGGGGCAGCGTTAATATGCGGGGTAGCCATCAAAGTTCTCCTTTAAACAGCGCTAGCCTTTAAGCGGCGTCGGGTAGAAAGCTTTTGCCATCGGCCATGGCCGGTAGCAGGAAAAAGTCGGCCAGGGTTTGGCCAATATCGGCAAAGGTGCCGCGCTCGCCCAGCGGACCGGGGGTAAAGCCGGGGCCGTGTACCAGAATAGGGATGTACTCGCGGGTGTGCTCGGTGCCGTGCCAGCTGGGGTCGCAGCCGTGGTCGGCGGTGAGAATCAGCAGGTCATCTTCGCTTAGCGCAGCCAGCAGCTTAGGCAGCTTGGCGTCGAAATCTTCCAGCGCGGCGGCATAGCCCGGCACGTCGCGGCGGTGACCATAGACCGAGTCAAAATCGACAAAGTTGGTCATGATCATCACACGCTCGCCCTGATTTTTCTTGTCAAAGCCGCGCTGGCTGGTGCGCTCAATCTCTTTAAGCGTGGCGTCCATCAGTGCATCGTGACCACTGGCTTTTACCTTGTGGGTAATGCCGCAGTGGGCGTAGATATCGGCGATTTTACCAATCGAGACCACTTCGCCGCCGGCATCATCAAGCTTTTGCAGCACGGTGGGAGAGGGCGGCTCAACGCTGTAGTCGCGACGGTTGCCGGTGCGGGCGAAGGTGTTGCTGTCGTCGCCAATAAACGGACGCGCAATGACGCGGCCAATGTTATAAGGCTCCAGCAGCTCACGGACGGTTTCGCACAGCTTATAAAGCCGTTCAAGGCCGAAATGCTCTTCGTGGGCAGCAATCTGGAACACCGAATCCGCCGAGGTATAAACGATGGGTTTGCCAGTAGCGATGTGCTCTTCACCCAGACGGGCGATGATCTCGGTGCCCGAAGCGTGGCAGTTGCCAATCACCCCGGTGAGGTCGGCTTCTTGCACGATGGCGTCGAGCAGCTCAAGGGGGAAACTGTCGGTTTTATCCAGAAAGTAGCCCCACTCGAAGCGTACCGGAACGCCGGCAATTTCCCAGTGGCCGGAAGGGGTATCTTTGCCGCTGGAAATTTCTTTGGCATGGGCGTACGCGCCTTCCAGGTTTTCCGGCAGTGTGATGCCTTCGGCAATGCTTCCCGTGGCATCGCGGTGGGCGTGAAATAGCCCCAGCTTGGCCATGTTGGGCAGCTTGAGCGGGCCTGAGCGGTTGGCGTTATCCGCCTCGCCACGGGCGCAGGCGGCGGCGATATGACCCAAGGTGTCGGAACCTTCATCGCCGAAGGTCGCGGCATCCGGGGCAGCGCCAATCCCAAACGAATCAAGTACTAATACAATCGCGCGGCTCATAAGGCTTCTCCACGGAAGGTGTCTTGCAGCAGGGTGTCGGCACTGGCGGTACCTTCGCCAATCGTAAACGCCGCACGGAGCTGCTCGGCGGCGCGTTCGGCGGCGGCTTCACTGCGGGCGTGTACCATGGCAATGGGGCGCTGGCTATCCACGCTCTCACCGATTTCGACGATAGCCGTAAAGCCGACGCTGTGATCGACGCTGGCGTCGTTACGCAAGCGGCCACCGCCCAGTTCCACCACGCTCATGCCCACCGCACGGGTATCGATACGCTGGACGACACCTGGTTTTTCGGCATACACGGGTTTAATAACGTCGGCTTTGGCCAGGTAGTGATCTGAGCGCTCCATAAAGTCGCTGGGGCCGCCGAGTTCGCGCACCATGCGGGCGAACACTTCAGCAGCGGCGCCGGAAGTCAGTGCCTTCTCGAGCTGAGCCAGTGCGTCTTCACGGGAACCCGCGAGCTTACCGGCGATCAGCATCTCGACTGCCAATTCACGGGTAACTTGCATCACGCGGCTATTGGGGCGGTCACCGCGCAGCAAGGCCAGCGTCTCGACGATTTCAACGGCGTTACCGGCGCAGGGCGCTAGCGGCTGGCTCATATCGGTAAGCAGGGCAGTCGTGGGCGTGCCCGCTTGGGTGGCCACGTTGGCGATGCTTTTGCCCAACTCGCGGGATTTTTCCGGCGTGGGCATAAAGGCGCCGCTGCCGACTTTAACGTCCATCACCAGCGCATCCAGGCCAGAGGCTAGCTTTTTGCCCAAGATAGAAGCGGTAATCAGCGGAATCGATTCTACGGTGGCGGTCACGTCACGCACACCGTAGATGCGCTTGTCGGCAGGTGCCAAATCACCCGTTTGGCCGATAATCGCTACGCCAGTGGATTTCACCACCTCGCGGAAGCGCTCTGGTGCGGGGTAGGGGTCATAGCCGGGGATCGATTCGAGCTTATCCAGGGTGCCACCGGTGTGGCCCAGGCCACGACCAGAAATCATTGGGACAAAAGCGCCGCAGGCGGCGACCCAGGGGCCGAGCACCAGCGAGACCAAGTCACCCACGCCGCCGGTGGAGTGTTTATCGACAATCGGGCCGGGCAGGTTTAGGTCGCTCCACTGCATCACGTGACCGGAGTCGCGGGTGGCGGTAGTCAGCGCCACGACTTCTTCACGGCTCATGCCGTTAAGAAACACCGCCATGGTGAAAGCGCCAATTTGTGCGTCGCTAATGCGATCATCGGCAATGCCCTGTACAAACGCTTTGATCTCTTCCGCAGGCAGCGGCTGGTTATCTCGCTTAAGGCGAATCAGCTCCTGGGGCAGCAAGGCGTGTTGGGTTGCATTGGCAGACATTAGTAACCTCCTTGGCCTTGGGGTGCCGCGCTGGTGCTGCCGGTCAACGTATCAAGCAGATTGCCCAGCAGGCTGGATGCACCAAAACGGAAGTGTGCAGGCGTCACCCAGCCCGGGCCCATGATCTCGTTAGCAAGGGCCAAGTATTCCGCTGCGTCTTCGGCGGTTTTAACGCCACCGGCTGCTTTAAAGCCAACGTCTTTGCCACTGGCCTTGATGGCTTTGAGCATGATCTCGGCGGCTTCCAGCGTTGCGTTGACGGGCACTTTACCGGTCGACGTTTTAATGAAATCCGCGCCGCCTTCAATGGCGAGTTCGCTGGCGCGTTTGATCAGCGCAGGGTCTTTGAGTTCGCCGGACTCAATGATCACTTTGAGCAGTGCTTGGCCGGCGCAGGCGGCTTTGCACATCTCAACGAGCTCGAGGCCAGTCTCTTCATCGCCCGCCATCAGGGTGCGGTAGGGGAAGACGACATCGACTTCATGGGCACCAGAGGCAACCGCATCGCGCGTTTCACGGGCAGCACCCATGATGTCGTCGCCGCCGTCGGGGAAATTGGTGACCGTGGCGATCTTCACTTGGTCGTTAAGGGTGTGAGCGGTCAATGCACGCTGGGCCGTGACAATAAACTGGGGAAAGACACACACTGCCGCAGGCGTGCCAAAGGGCGTTTTTACTTGCTGACAAAGTGCTTCAATGGTGCTGTCAGTGTCGCTATCGTTCAGGCTCGTCAGATCCATGAGGGTAAGTGCTTGGCGGGCGGCTTGGACAATATGGGGGGAGGCTGTCGCAGTCATGGAGTTCTCACAAATCAGTAAAAGATAAAAACGGGCACTGCGGATAAAACCGCAGCGCCCGATGCGTTAAGTAGCCGTCATTGCGCTCATCATGCAAGCAGTGGCAAGCGCTATGCAGACGCGCCACTCAGCGCGATGAAGAAGCCAGCAATAGAGGCCGACATTAAGTTGGATAGTGTACCGGCCAAGACGGCTTTAACACCAAAGCGAGCAATCTCTTTACGGCGCGTCGGTGCAATGCTGCCCAGGCCACCCAGCAAAATCGCAATGGAGGAGAGGTTAGCAAAGCCACACAGTGCGAAAGAGAGAATCGCCATGGTGTGCGGTGTCATCATCTGACCCGTCGCCGCCACCACCTGTTCCCCATCAATGTAGGGCGCTAGATTGATATAGGCGACAAATTCGTTGACCACCAGTTTTTGACCGATGAACGAGCCGGCCAGGGTAGCTTCTTCCCAGGGTACACCTAAAAGGAACGCCAGCGGGGCGAACAGCCAGCCCAAGATTAGCTCCAGGCTCAGCGATTCAAAGCCCACCCAGCCACCAACGCCGCCGAGCATGCCATTGATCAACGCGATCAAACCAATGAACGCGAGCAGCATCGCGCCCACATTGGCAGCCAGCATCAAACCCGATGTAGCGCCGGAGGCCGCCGCATCCAACACGTTGGCGGGCTTATCTTCCTGGGCTTCAATCTCTTCTTCTACCTTGGAAACGCTGTCGCTATCGGACACATCTTGAGTTTCCGGCATGATCAGCTTGGCAAACAACAGCCCGCCCGGCGCCGCCATAAAGGAAGCCGCTACCAGGTACTCCATGGGAATACCCAGCGCTGCATAACCCGCCAACACCGAACCCGCCACTGACGCCAAGCCGCCACACATAACGGCAAACAGCTGTGAAGGCGTCATGCGGGCGATAAACGGACGCACCACTAGCGGTGCTTCAGTTTGGCCAACGAAGATATTCGCGGTCGCGGAGAGCGATTCGGTACGTGAAGTGCCCAGGGCTTTTTGCAGAGCGCCACCCAGGATGCGGATTACCCACTGCATAATGCCGATGTAGTACAGCACGGCGATGAGAGAAGAGAAGAAGATAATGACCGGCAGAACCTTGATGGCAAACACAAAGCCGACGTTTTCTACGTCCGCTAAACCACCAAACAGAAAGCCGATACCATCGTTGGCGTACACCAAAATTTGGCTAACGCCAGAAGAGATGGCTTGCAGCACCGCCTGACCGAAAGGCACATAAAGGACAAATGCCCCAATGCCCGCTTGAATCGCAAAGGCGCCCAGCACTGTACGTAGCCGAATAGACTTACGGTCGTAAGAGAAAATCAGGGCAATGGCCACCAGGGTGACCATACCCACCAAGCTCATAAGGAGTGTCATAAGGGGATCCTTCGAGTCTGCGCGAACGTGCCGCGCTTATAGTAAGTTGAGCTTGACGGAGTAGATCATCGCATTCTGATAATTATTGGGCGTGCCCAATTTATTGTCAGAGTAGCGGTACTGAATACCGGTGGTGATCAAGTCGCTTGGATGTCACCACAGGCTCAGTGCTCCGTTGGTGCCCACACTGCCTGCTTTTTCGCCCACATAGTTCTGTTCCAGGTACTCATCGTCACGGCCAAAGGTCTGCTCGTGCCAGTTAGTCACGCTGAAGTTCTGGTCGAGCGCGGCAAAATCATAACCCGCGACCCAACCAGCCATAAAGCCGTTCATCCCGCTGTAGCTGTTGCTTTGCACCCGCGCAGCACCGATAAACGGTTTGAACCATAGGCCGTTATCGAAGGTAGTACGGTAGCCCAAGCCTAGAATCTGATCCTGCTCGCGGCTTTCAAAACCGTAATCACGGAAGTCGTAAAGGTGGGCATAGATCGACAACGGGCTATCGCCCAGATAGATGTGCGAGGTTATTTTGCCCGCGGTACGGAAGTTATCTTGACCGCCGCTCGACGCATCGAATTGATCGTTGGTGGGGTTCTCGAAATCAAAGAAACCGTAAAACTCGCCCCAGCTAAAGCCAGCGCCGCCTTCAATTTCGAGAAACATAAAGTCGCTCTTCGCCGCGTTGGACGCGGTGCGCGCCTCGGTGCCGTTTGACCAATCCAGGTAGTTAACTGAAACGTTGGCGAATGACCATAGCCGATCAAGGGGATGCGGCTGAGCAGCCTCGTCTGCCATTAGCGGCGTAGTCAGCATTGCCCCTAATACGCCAGCGCCAAGCGCGGTCTTAGACGAAGGGGTGCGAGAGTGTGTACGAGCAGTCATGAGAGCCTCAACAAGGGTTGTCGCGGAGCCATTTGGGTGTGGCTATCCGAGGTTATAGTCGTGCGGGCTGGCGTTAATGTTAAAATTATAACATTCAGTGTTATTTTTCTAACGTTGATTTGCAAGTATTGTCACATCAACGCTATTTAAATGTCATATAGCTCTCACGGGAATCAGGCAGAGACTGGATGGTTCAAGGGTTGTGATAGCCGTGGAGACATGGCCATAGAGACATTGCATGATGATATAGCAGTGGAAATTCCGCCGTTGCTCACGCAGCATAGAAATGAACGCTGACTATTTATGAAGGCAGCATCGCCAAGACATCGACACGATATTTACGTTTAGCTTCACACAACAAGAGGGGTTTGCAAGGAGATGCCCACTACCAATGGCCGAAGCGCGCTGCGCCTTGCCAAACTTCAGGAAGCGCTTGCCAGTGGCGGCACTCTGCACCTGCGCGATGCCGCAGAGTTGTGCGATGTTTCAGAAATGACTATCCGCCGCGATCTGAGTACCCAGAAGACCACTATTAGCCTGCTGGGGGGGCGGTTAGTGATGGCAAATTACCCAGGCGTAACCCCTATTTATGACTTGAATGAACAGCAGGCCAGCCACTATCAAGCCAAGCATCGGCTCTGCCAGCGTGCGTTAGCCTATATAGAAGAGGGCGATACGCTGTTTATTGATTGCGGCTCAACGCTGATGCCGTTGCTGAGCCAGTTAAGCCATTTTCATGAGCTAACGGTAGTCACCTATGCGCTTAACGTTGCCAACGCTGTCGCCGCGCTCCCCAATGTTCGCTTGGTACTATTAGGCGGGCTGTTTTATGCCGCCTCTCAATCCTTTGGCAGCGATAATATGGCCGCCGCTGTCGAACGGCTAGGCATTAATAAAGCGCTGATCTCCGCTGCAGGGGTGGATTTAGAGCGCGGAGTAAGTTGCTTTCACTTTCACGAAGTGGCCCCTAAACAGGCTGCCATTGCCACCGCCATACAGCGGCTGTTGGTGGTAGATGCCAGCAAGTTCGGTGTGGTTCGGCCTGCCTATTTCGCCGCACTGGACGATTTTGATGTGGTGGTCACCGACGAAGAGGGCGCACCGCAACTATTAGATGGCCATGGAAGTGATGTGCCAAAAGTGACGGTAGCCTAAGAGAGTGGGGCGTTGTTGATGGTAGTCAATACCTTGGGTGCGGCAATGCGCCACTTCTTTCATGATCTCGATCAATAGAAAATACTTTAGTCTTAGTTGATCTAATCTTTCGTGATTGGGCCAGCTTGGCTCGTCGCCAATTCCCATCCGGCGACGCATATTTTTCCCGGAGCAATGACGCTCACTGCGATACGCATTGTTTTTAGCAACGTTTTTAGCTGTGTGCTTACGAGCATGTTTTGGGAAGAGTATGGGGTGGTAGTTAGCCTGCTATTTATATAAATGGCGTGGCTGGCTAGTTTCTAATCAACCTGTTGTTTTTAAAACCTTACTTTTAAAACCTGGACGAGATCACACCATGCAACGACGCTCTCTTTGGCGCAGGCGAGGCACCTTGGTGCTCCTTGCGCTGTGTCTGTTTCTAGCAGGCTGTAGTTCAGCGCTGCTAGACCCAAAAGGCCAGGTTGGCGCTGAGCAGCGCACGCTGATTCTGACCGCCTTTGGCCTCATGTTGATTGTGGTTATTCCTGTTATTGTCATGACGCTGCTGTTTGGCTGGCGCTACCGGCGCAGTAATAGCGTGGCTAATTACATGCCCGACTGGGCGCACTCCAATGTGATCGAGGCAGTGGTGTGGATCGTACCCTGCGCGATTATCGCCGTGCTCGCCCTGTTGACCTGGAAAACCTCCCATAGCCTTGACCCTCACAAGCCGTTGGAAAGCGATGTGGCGCCGATCGAAATACAGGCCGTAGCGCTGGATTGGAAGTGGCTGTTTATCTACCCCGAGCAGGGCGTGGCCAGCGTTAATGAAGTCGCCTTCCCGGTGGATACCCCAGTGCGTTTTCGGGTGAGCTCCGGTTCGGTGATGAATGCCTTCTTTATCCCCCATCTTGGCAGCCAGATTTATGCCATGGCGGGCATGGATAACGATGTTCATCTTATCGCCAATGAAACGGGTACCTACCCTGGTCGTTCCACCAACTACAGTGGCGCAGGCTTCTCTGGCATGACCTTTGACGCCAAGGTGACCACGCCCGCCGATTTTGATGCCTGGGTGGAAACGGTGCGCGGCGCCCCACAAACGCTGACCTACCCCGAAGGTTATGAAGCGTTGGCTGAACCCAGCGAATCGAATCCGGTGGAGTACTTCTCGGCCGTTTCGCCGTCGCTGTATGAAAGCATTTTGAAAAGCTTCCACACCGGCGGTGAACACTCTATGGGCGGCGACCACCAGCTGAGCGGCGATCATGCTGACTCGCACGATGGTGAAAGCGCTCACGCTACCGATCACGCGGCCGAATCAGGTCATGTCACCAACAACCATGCTAGTCAGGATCATGCCATGCGCAGTCACTCCTCTAGCGTAGAAGCGGGAGGTTAAGCCGTGTTTGGAAAACTCAGTTTAGAGTCAATTCCCTATCATGAGCCGATCATCATGGTCGTCGCAGCCTTTATGGCCATTGGCGGGATCGCACTGTTTGGTTTGATAACTTACTACCGTAAATGGGGCTGGCTGTGGAACGAGTGGTTTACCTCCGTTGACCATAAAAAGCTCGGCATTATGTATTTCATCGTTGCCCTGGTCATGCTGCTGCGTGGCTTCTCGGATGCGATAATGATGCGTACCCAGTTGGCTATGGCCGCCGGGGATGCAGCGGGCTATTTGCCCCCTGAACACTACGACCAGATCTTTACCGCCCACGGCGTTATTATGATCTTCTTTGTCGCCATGCCCATGGTCATCGGCCTGATGAACCTGGTGGTGCCGCTGCAAATTGGCGCCCGCGACGTCGCCTTCCCTTTCCTGAATAACTTAAGTTTTTGGCTGTTTGCCGTAGCCGCGATCTTGGTCAATATCTCGCTGGTGGTGGGGGAGTTCGCCAAAACCGGCTGGCTAGCTTACGCGCCCTTATCGGGGATCGAGTTCAGTCCCGGGGTGGGGGTCGATTACTGGATATGGGCCTTACAAATATCCGGGATAGGTACGACGCTCACCGGTATCAACTTCTTCGTGACAATTCTGAAGATGCGCACCAAAGGCATGACCATGTTCCGCATGCCTATCTTCACCTGGACATCGCTGTGCGCCAACGTGTTGATCATTGCCTCGTTCCCGATTTTGACCGCGACCATCGCGCTGCTGACGCTGGACCGCTATTTCGGTATGCACTTCTTCACCAATGATTTTGGCGGCAACATGATGATGTACGTCAATCTCATTTGGGCGTGGGGTCATCCGGAAGTTTATATCCTGATTCTGCCCGCCTTCGGCGTGTTCTCGGAAGTCATCTCGACCTTTGCCCGTAAGCGTCTATTTGGTTACATGACCATGGTATGGGCGACCATCGCGATTACCCTGCTGTCATTTATTGTTTGGTTGCACCACTTCTTTACCATGGGGGCGGGCGCCAACGTTAATGCCTTCTTTGGCATTATGACGATGATCATCGCCATTCCCACCGGGGTGAAAGTCTTCAACTGGCTGTTCACGATGTTCCGCGGCAGTTTGGAACTGACGTCGCCGGTACTCTGGACACTGGGCTTTATTATCACCTTTACGCTGGGCGGTATGACCGGTGTGATGCTGGCCGTGCCAGCTGCCAACTTCGTGCTGCATAACAGCCTGTTTGTTATCGCTCACTTCCACAACGTCATTATCGGCGGCGTGGTGTTCGGCATGATGGCGGGCCTGACCTTCTGGTTCCCCAAAGCGTTTGGCTTCACGCTGAGCGAGAAATGGGGCAAGCGTTCATTCTGGTGCTGGTTCATTGGCTTCTATGTCGCCTTTATGCCGCTTTACGTGCTGGCCTTCTTTGGTGCCGTACGCCGCATGCAGTCTTACGCGAACCCTGAATGGCAGCCGTGGATGATTCTGGCCTGGGTAGGCGCGGTGATCATCATGATGGGTATCGCCTGCACCGTGATTCAGTTCTGGGTGAGCATCCGCGACCGCAAGCTGAACGCTGATGTGACCGGTGACCCGTGGGATGGCCGTACCTTGGAGTGGTCAACCTCTTCACCCGCGCCGTTTTACAACTTCGCGCGATTGCCGGAAGTGGGCGACATCGACAGCTTCTGGTCGCAGAAAGAGCGCAGTAACGAAGAGCTGGAAGAAGCGCCTTACACTGATATTCATATGCCGCGTAACACCGTTGCTGGCCCTGTCATCAGCTTCTTTGCGCTGATCATCGGTTTTGCCTTGGTATGGCACATCTGGTGGCTGGCCGGGGTAGGCGCTATCGGTGTCTTTGTCAGCTTTATGGCACGGGTGTTTAACGACGATATCGACTACTACGTCTCCGCTGAAGAAGTAGAGCGCATCGAGCGCGCGCACCAGCAACGCGTTAAAAACTCCGACCCTTACAAGTCGTCTGCCGAGGTGGAAGGACGCGACGGTAAGCAACGCTACGTGGAGGTGAATGCGTAATGGCAACGGATACGTTACATCACGAAGGATCGGTCGTGCATCATGAGCATCACGATGCCACAGAAACCAAGCTGTTTGGTTTTTGGGTCTACTTAATGAGCGATTTGGTGATCTTCGGGTCACTCTTCGCTACCTACGCCGTGCTGATGAAAGGCACAGCCGGTGGGCCCACCGCGGCGGAGATCTTTGAACTGCCGTTTGTACTGGTCGAGACATTCCTGCTGTTGTTCAGTAGTTTTACCTTTGGCATGGGCGTGCTGGCGATGAATGCCGAACGCCTGGGTCAGGTGAAAGCATGGCTGGGTATTACGTTCGTGCTGGGCGCGGCGTTCGTGGGCATGGAAATTTACGAATTCCAGCACCTGATTCATGAAGGCTACGGCCCAGATAAGAGCGCGTTTCTTTCATCGTTCTTTACCCTGGTGGGCACCCACGGCTTGCACGTTACCTTTGGTTTGATCTGGATTTTGGTCATGCTGATCCAGCTCTCAACCAAAGGCTTGAACGACATGACCCGGCCAAGGATTCTGTGCCTCAGTCTGTTCTGGCACTTCCTGGATATCGTCTGGATCTGTGTCTTCTCCTTCGTCTACCTGATGGGAGTGCTGTGAGATGAGTCATTCTCCGACTAACCCCACTAATAACCATGGCAGCGTAAAGTCGTATGTGACAGGACTGGTATTGTCGCTGATACTGACCATTATCCCCTTTGGGGTGGTGATGAGTGGCACGCTTAGTGTTCTCACGACTGTCATCGTGGTGGCCGTGACTGCGGTATTGCAGATATTGGTACAGCTGGTTATGTTCATGCATATGAATACCAAAGCCGACGAGGGCTGGAATCTGATGTCCTTCGTCTTCACACTGACGATTCTCGTCTTAGTGGTAGGAGGCTCGCTGTGGATCATGCAGCATCTGCATCTCAACATGATGATCGGCTGATTTCAGCACCTAGCCGCTGGCGGGATCTGCTTGAGCTGACCAAGCCGGGCATTATCGGGGGCAACCTGATTGCTACGCTAGGCGGCTATTTCCTGGCCGCCCAGGGGCAGTTCGAGTGGCTCAGCTTTATCGCGGTCATGGTGGGGATTGCATTAATCATTGCGTCGGGCTGTGCGTGTAACAACGTCATTGACCGGGATATTGATGCATTGATGGCGCGTACGCGCCATCGCCCCCTGGTCAGAGGCAGCATTTCCATCACCCAAGCGCTGGGCGTTTCGGCGCTGCTGGGTGTGTCGGGGGTGGTGTGCCTGGCGCTGGGAACCAACGGATTAACCGTGGCGTTGGCAGTGATTGGCTGGGGCGTGTATGTGGGTCTTTATAGCCTTTACATGAAGCGCCGCTCCGAATACGGCACCTTGGTCGGCAGCCTTTCGGGTGCCATGCCGCCGGTGGTGGGGTACTGCGCCGTGACGGGGCAGTTCGACAGTGGCGCTATCATGCTACTGGTGATTTTTTGCCTGTGGCAGATGCCGCACTCTTATGCCATCGCGATCTTCCGCTACGCCGATTATCGCCGCGCCTCGATCCCGGTGTTGCCGGTGGTGCGCGGGGTGAAAATGGCCAAGCACCATATTCTGGGCTATATCGTGGCGTTTATTCCTGCCTCGCTGGCGCTGGGATTGGCCAGCCAAGCAGGAGCCGGATATCTCTGCGTGGCGCTGACCATGGGCGGCTACTGGCTCTACTTGGCACTGCGCGGCTATCGTTTAGACGACGATGTCCGCTGGGCCAAGAAAGTGTTTGGCGTCTCTATCCTTACCATCACCGCGATGAGTTTGGTCATGGTGCTGGAGGCGATGGTGCCGATGTGGGTCTAGGCCTCACACAGTGTTAAGTCGTTAATAAAAGGCCCCGAGCAGTTATCTGCTCGGGGCGTTTTTATGGGCGGAAGCGTTTCTGTTACTCAGCTTTCCCGCTGGCTGGCCTGAATTGCGGTTAGCGCAATGGTGTAAACGATATCGTCGACCAGTGCGCCGCGGGAAAGATCATTCACCGGCTTGTTTAAGCCTTGCAGCATGGGGCCAACGCTGATGACGCGGGCGCTACGCTGCACTGCTTTGTAAGTAGTATTGCCGGTGTTGAGGTCGGGGAATACAAACACGGTTGCTTTACCCGCGACCGGCGAGTCGGGGGCTTTCTGTTTGCCCACGCTCTCGATTGCAGCGGCGTCGTACTGAAGCGGGCCGTCGATGGCCAGGTGCGGCGCGCGCTCTTTAGCAATGCGAGTGGCTTCGCGGACTTTATCCACATCCGCACCGGTGCCGGAGTCGCCGGTGGAGTAGCTGATCATGGCGACGCGTGGCTCGATACCGAAGGCTTCAGCGGAGCGGGCGCTTTGCAGGGCGATTTCGGCCAGGGTTTCAGCATCGGGGTCGGGGTTCACTGCGCAGTCGCCGTAGACCACCACCTGTTCGGGCAGCAGCATAAAGAAGATCGACGAGACTTGGTTATACTCTGGCGCGGTTTTAATCAGCTGAAACGCTGGCCGCACGGTATTGGCGGTGGTATGGAGGGCGCCAGAAACCAGCCCATCGACTTCATCCAGCTGCAGCATCATGGTGCCGAGCACCACGTTGTCTTGTAACTGCGCTTCGGCGGTTAGCTCGTTGAGCTTGCCACGACGGCGCTCGACCATCGGGGCAATATAGCGTGCGCGGCTGCTTTCGGGGTCAATAATCGTTAACTCTTCGGGCAGAGTAAGTCCGCGGTTGCGAGCAACGCTTTCAATATCGTCACGCTTGCCCAGCAGTACGCAGTCGGCAATGCCGCGGCGCTGGCAGATGATGGCCGCTTCGACGGTGCGTGGCTCATCCCCTTCCGGCAGTACTACGCGCTTTTTAGCCGCCTGGGCAAGTTTAACCAACTGGTGGCGAAACGCCGACGGCGACAGGCGACGGGTATAACCGCGGCTTAGGCGGGATTTCAGCCACTCAAGATCGATATGAGCCGCCACATAACGGGCCACCTGTTCAGCGCGCTCGAAATCGTCCATGGGGATTTCGCTGCTTAACTGGCTCAAGTTCTGGGCCGTGGTCAGGCTGTCAGTCTCTACCGCCAATACCGGCAGACCCGTTTTGAGCGCTGGGCGGCACATCTCGATCATGTTGTCGTTAGGCATAAAGCCGTTGGTCAACAGTACGCCCGCTAGCTGAATGCCGTTCATGGTCGCGAGCGCCGAGGCCAGAACCACATCGTCACGGTCGCCGGAGGCCACTACCAGGCTACCAGGGGTAAAAATATGCAGCGCGTTGGCCGCACTGCGGGCGCAGAGGCTGGTGGAGAGTACCCGGCGGCTGGCCGCCTCGCCTTCGTTGAGCAGCTTGGCGTTAAGCGCGCGGGCCACATCCAGGGTGCGCGGGGCGCTAAGCGTTTTGCTGTAAGGCACCACGCCAATCAGGTGGAATTTATCGGTTGCCAGGGCAGGGGAGTATTGACGTAGCTCAGCCAGCACCGACTCTTCCAACTGCGGTTTGAAGGTGCCCGGCGCGGCAGAAAGATCGTCTTCCTGGGCGTAGGGCAGGTTCTTCATGCGCATCAAAATGCCGCCCAGGGTGCGGCTGGAGCTAACCCCACCAAAGCTGCGGGCGTACATATCAAGCTGTTCGGCCAGCGCCTGGGGCTCGTTTAAATCACCGGTGCCGACGAGAATAATTCGCGCATTAAGCGCGTTGGCGAGCTGTGCGTTAGTTTGGGTGGCGTAGGTAGTGTGCTGGGTGGGTACTACGCCCTCTACCACGACTAAGTCTAGGGTGCTGCCATCGCGGTGGGCCTGCTGAACGACTTGCTCATAGAGTTCGACGGCGTTCTCCATTAGCTCATCGGTTTGGTCGTCGCGCAGCAAACGCTCCAGGCGTGCCTGGGAAATCGGCGACGGCGGGCGCTGGTTAAGTGCCCGGGAAACCAACGCGGTTGAGCGATCCAAACCTGGGCCGTTCAGCTCGTTCTGCATAAACGGCTTTAAAAAACCGGCTTTGAGGCCGATGGTATCCAGCGCTTGAATCAACCCCAGGCAGGCCGAAGTAAGCCCGACGCCCTGGCTGGTGGGCACTAGTAGAATAGCTTGTGGCTGTTCGGGGGGAAGCGTCATGCATTTGACTCCAAGCAGTGACGAGTTTCCATGGCAATACGCCCCTCTTCATCGGTAGGAATCACCCACACCTGGGGGCCTTGGTGACCAGCGCTATCCAACTTGCCCTCTTTGCCACGGATAGTCGCTTCGTTCGCGTCGTTATCCAAGGCAAAGCCAAAGTGGGGCATAAGCGACAGCACACGGCGACGCACAATAGGCGAGTTCTCACCGATGCCACCGGTGAAAATAATCCCATCAAGCTGGGGCAGTGCGCAGGAGAGCGCCGCCAGCGATTTAGCAATCCGGTAGCAGAATACTTCCACCGCCAACTGCGCAGCGGTGTGCCCCTGTTCAGCAGCCTCTTCAACTTCGCGCATATCGTTGGTCAAGCCTGACAGTCCCAGTAGGCCGCTCTCTTTATTGAGCACGTTGTCAATTTTGTCTAACGACCAGCCCAGTTGGCGGTGCAGATGGGCGTGCAGGCCGGGGTCAACGTCGCCACTGCGGGTGCCCATCACCAAGCCTTCCAGTGGCGTCAGGCCCATGCTGGTATCCTGGCTTTGATTGTTCCAAACCGCGCTGGTGGAGCAGCCATTGCCAAGGTGGGCGGTCAGCCAGCCGCCTGCATCGCGGCCGCTCAACTCGCCTGCGCGCTGGCTAACGTAAGCGTGGCTGGTGCCATGAAAGCCATAGCGGCGAATGCCATGCTCAGCATAGAGGCTTTCAGGTAGGGCGTAACGGTACGCTCGCGGCGGCATGGTTTGGTGGAAAGCGGTATCAAACACTGCCACCTGGGGCAACTCAGGAAAGACATTTCGGGTCGCCGCAATACCCGCTAAATTCGCTGGGTTGTGCAGTGGGGCAAGCGCTGCGGTGGTTTGGATAGCCGCGATAACATTGTCGTCAATAAGGGCGGCTTGGGTGAAGTGCTCACCACCATGCACGATGCGATGGCCCACCGCCGCTGGCAGGCGACCCTCCATGCGCTCAAGTATGGCATTCAGTGCTTGGGTATGGTCAGCGCCTGGAAGTGGCTGATTAAAACGTTCCCCTGCGCTGTTTTTGCCTTTTAAACGCGCCTCCTCGCTACCTAGGCGCTCTGCTATGCCCTCAAGTCGCGGTGCCTGAGGATCAGCATCAATCAGCGCGTATTTGATAGAAGAAGAGCCGCAGTTAATGACCAGCACCGGTGCGTTCATAAAAACCTTTCCACTAGGAGGTTAGTGAGCAAATGGGTAGACTTTAGTTTAACATGCTGCGCTGCGGAAAAGCAGCGCCAGTATTTCGTTAGCCTTCTATGCAAAAGCTTGGCATGCTGGATTCTTTACCTATCTACTTACACCCACTCTAGACCTTCTAACGAGCCATACCGTTCCTATGTCAGCATCCCCATTGCCCAAACTATTGCCGCGTCATTTAGCGATTTTGCTAATGATGACCGTCGCCACTATGTTCGCCGCTAACCACGTGTCGGCGCGCTTAGCGTTTGATAATGGCACGGGGCTGCTGCTAGCCGTTTTAACCCGTTCAGGAGTGGCTTGCCTAATCCTGCTAGCGCTGGTCATCGTGCAGCGAAAGCGCCTATGGCTGCCCGCTGGCTCATGGCCGTGGCAGCTCTCGGTGGGGCTGCTGATTGCGGTTCAAAGCGTCAGTTTATACTCGGCAGTGGCAAGGCTGCCGGTGGTGATTGCGCTACTGCTGGTGAATACCTTCCCGATTCAATTGGCCCTGCTCAGTTGGGCGCTGGGTGGTCCGCGCCCAACGCTGCGTAGCTGCCTGATTATGGGCACGATTTTAATCGGCTTACTGGTGGTGCTGGATATTCCCTCATGGATTGCCAGCGCCGATGGAATGGGGCCGGGTTGGATAGCAGGCATTGGGTTTGGGCTATTGGCGGCCTTCGTATTTGCCTGCGCGCTGTGGGTCACTGAGCACCGCCTTGCCGGGGTTGGCAGTACTCTGCGCAGCCTGCTGACCATGCAAACGGTGTTTATAGTGATGATTATTGGTGGCATCGCCGGTGTGGTGCCTGGGGGAATGAGCCTGCCTGATAACAGTACCGGCTGGCTGGGTCTGACGCTTCTCGGTCTACTGTATGGTTCGGCGTTTTCAACACTGTTTATTTTTGTGCCGCGGCTGGATATGGCGCGCAATGCGCCGGTGATGAATATCGAGCCGGTTGCCTCCCTGGTGCTCGGTTACTTTGTATTGGGGCAAATGCTTAGCCCTGGCCAGTTGGTGGGTGGGGCAGTCGTCGTAAGCGGTATTGTCGTGCTGAGTTTATCCAAGGGGCGGTAATCATCTTCGTGTGATTTATTCAATATAAAGCCCTGTGACCAATTGGTTATGGGGTTTTTTATTGTCGTCATTTAATAAGCATATTGTTAGCGTGCTAATTAATGGTTAGACTAAAGTCTTCCGTGCTATTCCCTATACGATACGTGCCCGTTGAGAGGCGCTGGCCAGGTGGTTGCCTGGTGGCTAACAAGTGAGCTCTGCATGACCCCTGATCAAACATTTGCCCGCTGGGTGAAGGTAGCCCTTGGTGCCTTTGTACTGCTTTTTATCTATTTTTTGGTAGCCGATAGCTTTATGCCCATGACGCCGGAGGCGAGGGTGATGCGGCCGGTAACACGTATAGCGCCAGAGCTCAGTGGCCCAGTAAGCGAGGTGTTGGTGAGTGATCACCAGCATGTAGCCAAAGGTGATGTGCTGTTTCGGATCGACCCGGCGCCGTTTCGCTTAGCCGTTGAACAGGCTCAGCTTAATCGCGAGCAGGCCGAACGGGAGAATGCCCAGTTGGAAGCAGAGCTAACCTCTGCCCAAGCGGAGCTGGCCTCCGCTGAGGCCACGGCCGCCGAGCGGCAGGGTGAACTTCATCGCGCCGAAACCCTAGTGGCGCAGCAGAGTGTATCCCGCCAACAGTACGAACAGCAGGTGGCTGCTGAGCGCACCGCACAGGCGGGCGTAGCGGCAGCCAGAGCTAAAATTGTCAGCCTGGAAGTGCAGTTGGGCGATACTGGTGAGACAAACCTGCGTTTGCGTCAAGCAGATAATGCGCTCTCGCAGGCACAGTTGGATCTTGCCCATACCCAGGTGCGCGCCGCGCAAGCCGGGCGGGTTGCCAATCTGCAGCTAGGTGTAGGTGACTTCGTTCAGGCGGGGCAGCCAGCGGTAGCGGTAGTGGCGGATGGGATAGATATCATTGCTGATTTTCGTGAAAAAAGCCTGCGCCATGTGGCTCCCAGCGATGCCGCGCAAGTGGTGTTTGATGCCTGGCCGGGTCAGGTATTTGATGCGCAAGTGCTTGCCATGGAGGCCGGTGTTCTCGAAGGGCAGTTGGCCGCCAATGGTCAGCTCGCCGATATTTCCACCACCGACCGCTGGGTACGCGATGCCCAGCGTATGCGCGTACACCTAGCGCTTACCCAGCCAATCGTGAATTTATTACCCAGCGGTGCACGCGCCACGGTGCAGCTTCAGCCCGGTGATACTGCCTTGGCGAAGCCATTTGTGTGGTTACAGGCGCATCTGATCAGTTGGCTGCACTATGTTTATTAAAATCAGTTCTAGGTCTATAAAAAATAGGCTTCCCAGATTGCGGTCTTCGAGCGTAGCGACAACTAAGCGCAAGCCCGAACTCTCAAAGAATGGCCTGCGTCAGTGCTTTAGAGTCGCCGGGGGTGGCTTGCTAGGATTTGTGGTCAGCCAATTGATGGGGTGGAACTACGGGGTGTTTTTTACCGTTTTTCCGATGTTTTTACTGGGTATGGTGCCGATTCTTAACGGCCATATCATTCGCCAGTTTTTAGCTAATATATCGATCAACGTGCTCGAAGTTAGTCTGGTGGTGGGCTTGCTCAAGCATATGCCGGTAGTGATGACTTTGGCCGTAATGGGCATTTTTCTATTTCGCTTTAACCTGATGGCGAAGGGGCCACTGTTTCTATTTGGCGCCAATGGCGTACTGACGCTCAGTATTTTGCTGCACTTTGCCAGCTACACCAATGTGGACTTGAGCGATTTACTCGCCTGTAATCTCGTCGCCAGTGGTCTGGCGGTATTTATTGCCATGCTGATGCATACGCTGTTTCCCGACGTGGAAGCACGCAAGCCGCCGCCACGGGTTACCAAAACATCCTCGCAAATTCGCCATGAAACCTTAATGGGTGGGTTAACTGCCACGCTCTCATTTGTGGTGTTTCAGGTATTCGATTTGCAGGGCTCACTGTCTGCGCAAATGGCCACCATTCTGGTGCTGTTTACGCTGGGCTACTCTGGAGCGAAAGTATCAGCCGCCAAGCGAGCGGTAGGAACGTTGTTAGGGTGTAACTTGGCGCTACTCATGCAGCTACTTCTTTATACCCAAAGTCACCATTTTTTGCTGGTGGTGTTGCTCTACTGGCTGGGGCTCATGCTCTTCGCTCGGGAGCATATTCATGAAGGCGGTGGCTCGGGAATCGGCTTTGGCGGGATGACCACCCTGGGGATTCTGTTTGGCCAGTCGCTGGGCCCGCAGCAGGACCTGGTGTATAGCGCCCTCTATCGCTTCTCTTCGATGAGCATTGCTCTGGTCCTTACACTGCTGACCTTAGCTTGCTTGCATTTTGCGTTTAACCGCTGGACGCCTACGCGTTTACCCGCGAGCAACTTGCCATAAATTAATTAGCGCAACTTTTGTAATAAAGGCTACTCTGATGAAGTGCCGGTGTGTGATGTCAGTGCTATTCGCACCCTCACAAGCGGCATTTCCCTACTAACGGATTAGAGGTGTTCGTCATGACAACGGGTAAAGATGATAAAGCTAAAGGAACGGCCAACAAAGCAGCAGGTAAAGTGAAAGAAGCCGCGGGCAAGGCGACGGGTAGTCATAAAACAGAAGCCAAAGGTAAGGCCCAGCAGGCGAAAGGCGAACTGCAAAAAGGCAAAGGCGAAGCCAAGGAGAGCCAGAAAAAACAGCGCTAGTGCTAGTTATGGAATACTGATACCAACAGGGGGCTTCGGCCCCCTGTTGGTGTTTATGAGCTCGGAAATTACTGTATCTCACCTTCAGTACTGAAGCATTGGGCAATAGCTTTGAAAGCCTTCCTTAGTAGTGACCCAGTAATTTCCACCACAAACCGCCGACAACTACCCAGATCACAAGATTGACCACGCTCATAATAAAGCCCGCTTTCCACCACTCGCCCAGCGTTAGGTAGCCCGACCCAAAAATGACGGGCGACGTGCCAGTGGCGTAGTGAGTTAAGGTCATCATGATGGAGGAGGTGGCGGCCATGATAAGCACAAACGGCATGGGCGGTGCGCCGAGTGTTAACCCAACGGTAAGAAAAGCCGCCATCATGGCAGTAATATGTGCGGTGGTGCTGGCAAAGAAGTAGTGAGTGTAGAGGAAAGTCAGCACTAGCAAGGCCGATGCTCCCATCCAGCCGATGCCCATCATGGTGATCCAGTCTTGCATATTGGTGGAAAACCAATCGATCAAGCCCGTCTGGTTGAGCTGGGTCGCCATCATAATTAGGGCGCCGAACCAGAGCAGGGTATCCCAAGCGTTCTTTTCTGCCAGTACATCATCCCAGGTTAATACGCCGGTCAGCAGCAGTATCGATAGCCCAATAAACGCTGACGTGGTGGTGTTGAGGGTGACCGAATCGCCCAAAAATAGCGCCGGGATATCCGCCCACAGCAGCAGTAGCACCAAGAAGACAAACAGCATAATGCCTTCGTCCCGGCTAATCTTGCCCATTTCGGCAAGTTTGTCCCGCGCCATCTGCGTGGCGTGTGGAGTCTGTTTAATATCCGGCGGATAAAGCAGGTAAAGAATATAGGGCATTGCCAGAATGGCGACCAAACCAGGCAGTAGCATGGCGAGCGCCCAGGTCATCCAGCTCAGTTGGATTTCCGCCCCTGTAGCGATGGAAATTAGCTCCACGGTCAGTGGGTTGGGAGCAGTGGCAGTGACAAACATCGCTGAGGTAATCGGGTTGCTGTGATAGTTCACCAGCGCCAAATATTTGCCGATTTTGCTCGACGTGCCGTCTTCCGGGCGCGAATCAAACCCCTTAGCAATAGAGCGCATAATGGGGTGCATGATGCCACCACCGCGAGCAGTATTGCTGGGGGTGACGGGGGCAATCGAGAGTTCTGAAAAGGCCAAACTGTAGCCGATCCCCAGCGTCTTCTTGCCGAAGATGGAGATAAAATAGTAACCGATGCGGGCTCCTAGCCCTGTCTTGATTAGCCCCCGAGAGATCATAATCGAGATGGCAATTAACCAGATCAGCGAGTTGGAGTAGCTGCTTAAAGCATCGTTAATGGCGGTACCTGGGTTGTCGCTGGTCACCCCGCTCGCCGCCACAATCGCAATGGCAATAATTGAGATGGCCCCTATGGGCATTGCCTTACCAATAATCGCGGCAATCGTCCCCACGAAAATTGCCAGCATCAGCCAAGCGTCCGAAGTGAGACCCTCCGGCAGTGGAATAGCCAGCCATATCAGTAGAGTGATCGCCACCGCAATAGCGGTTGGCAAGGGCTTGAAAGGTAGCGTCGGCATCGTGGAACCCTATAGTAAGTAGGTGGCTGCGGTACGCTCACAGGCAATAAAGCAGTGCTTGAGTGGCTACTTAAGTCTAGAGCGGATGGGCGCTTGGCAACTTGCCTCACGTCAATTCGAAGCTTGATCTAGCGCAATCATTTCCGCTTCCAACTATGCCTTAATGGTGAGGTGCCATTGACTCCCCTCACTGAGGAAGCGACCCATGCCTACCATGATGAAAGCGGCCATCTTCGTTGAACCCGGCCGTATCGAAATTGACGATAAACCCATCCCCGAGATTGGCCCCAACGATGCCCTGATGCGCGTGACCACCACCACGATCTGCGGCACCGATATCCATATCCTGAAAGGTGAGTACCCGGTGGAGCGTGGCCTGACCATTGGCCATGAACCCGTGGGCGTGATCGAAAAACTGGGGGCCAACGTAAAAGGCTACCAGGAAGGCCAGCGGGTAATTGCTGGCGCCATTTGCCCCAGCTTTACTTCTTACGCCTGCCAGGATGATTGCTGCTCACAAGATGGCGGCCACCACGGCCACGGGTATAAACCGATGGGCGGCTGGCGCTTTGGTAACACCATCGATGGTGCCCAGGCCGAGTACCTGCTGGTACCGGATGCCCAGGCTAACCTATCGCCAGTGCCGGATGGCCTAACCGACGAACAGGTGCTGATGTGCCCGGACATTATGTCCACCGGTTTTGCCGGTGCCGAAGCCGCCGGTATCAAAATCGGCGACACGGTGGTGGTCTTCGCCCAAGGGCCGATTGGCCTATGCGCCACGGCGGGGGCGCGGCTGCGTGGGGCCGGGATGATCATTGCGGTAGACGGGGTTGATGAGCGTTTGGCCATGGCCAAGCAGATGGGCGCGGACGTAACGCTGGATTTCCGCAAGGTGGATGTGGTCGAGGAAATTCTCAAGCTCACCGGCGGGCGCGGCGTCGACTCCGCGATTGAAGCGCTTGGCCTGCAACAGACCTTTGAATCCGCCCTGCGGGTGTTAAAACCCGGCGGAACGCTCTCCAGCCTGGGCGTTTACTCCCAAGACCTAACGATTCCGCTGAGCGCTTTCTGTGCTGGCCTCGGCGACCATAAGATTATCACTTCGCTATGCCCCGGTGGTAAAGAGCGCATGCGCAGGCTGATGAGCATCATCGACGCCGGTCGGTTGGATCTTGGGCCCATGGTCACCCACCGCTATGCGCTGGAGAATATCGTCGAAGCCTACGATCTCTTCGCCCACCAGCGAGACGGCGTATTGAAAGTGGCGCTTGAGGTCTCCTGAGGTTCAAAGCTAAGATTGATGTTCAGCAGCAAGGCTGTTCTTCAGTAGGAGGTGTGCTCAGCTCACGCCTCCTGGTACAGTACTCTGCTTTTGTGGCGAAATTTCTCCGCCCGTTCTTTTATACCTGTCATCATTGCTTATCTGCGCAGAGCACTAGGCAGTGGTGGTAAGACGCAGCTGGGTTGAATTTCAATTACTATATTCGGTTAGGTCTTGATGCAAGATACGCCTGATTTCCAGAATCGCTTGGGCCGTTTCCTGGACGCTGTGCCCAGCGATAAACACTTTTTCTGATATGGCTCCCGGCAAATGTGCGCTGGCGTACGGCACTATCCCATCATCTGAAACCTCTAACGGTACACTGGTGTCACGCTGGGCAATGATAGAATGGTAGTGAACTTGAGGGGAGATAGGCAGATTGGCCGTTGCTCTAATGAACGGATCTGCCTCACTCAAATTATCGATACTGTTGGGAAGGCGCAGGTATGCCCCATCTGATTCGGCGTCAGTATTAGCCAGAGCCCTGATGACATCGTCGAACTCTTCCAGCAAGGTGAGTGGTAGACGAACGAAACGAGCGACTGCTCTCCCTAGACGATTACCGGCCACCGGTGTGCCGCGATGTGGTGCTGCGATGAAAATTGCTCGTTTTATCTCTGGTAGCGATTCGAAACGTAGTAGGGGAGCTAGGCGTTGTTGGGCGAGTTGCCTATGTGCCTTTGGCAATTGGCGTTGTTCCACGAATTCGCTCCACAACCTACCTTGGCTAGAAGAGACCATCAGGCGTGCCAATACACCCCCCATGCTATGGCCAATTAGAACGATACCTTGTGAAGCCAGCGTTTCTGTGGTGGGATCAAGTTCCAGTAGTGTTTCATTCACAGTGCGTCGTATCGCCGTATGATTAATCGACAGTGGCATATTGGTAGGGTAGTAGATTTGCCATACCTGAAAATGTTGCCGCAGGCTCTCATCGCCCAGCACTTCATTAGCTACATTTACCCAGGCTTCGGGACTACTGCCAAGGCCATGCAGCATGAGGATGATGCGTCGCTCAGGATCGAAGGGCTGCATCATATAAAGGTGTGGTCGGTTGATACCTTGGCTGTGGCCTAGCAGAGAGCGTATGGCCTGACGCGAAAAGCCTGAATGCGCCAGCCATAGTCCATAGCCCGCAGTGAAATTTGCGGCTAGGGGAATCTGTTGCCCATGCAACTGTATGCTGTCGTCTTGGTAGGGGTCTCTTACGATCACCTCTAGTGATTGAGTCGATAGCACCTGAGCCAAATCCTCACCGGAAAAATGGATTAGTGCGGTGAGTGCCGGAAAAGGCATTTCGCTATAAGGTCGAGCGCGATGAAGCGCGAGGCTATCGTCTAATACCGCGACCAGTTCGGCACCAAAGCCGTCACGGCGATAAGTGCTACGCAAGCCGGAAAAGACCAGTGAAGATGCTGGAACTAGGTTCTCGGGTAAGTCGATGTCGCCGGCGAAGCGTACGCCGGTGAGATCGGTTGTAACCTTCCAGCCAGAAAGCCTAGGCGTATCCAAAGAATAGGAGCGGCTTTTATCTTCAATGGCTGAGAGATTCTGTTGAAAAAGCCCTGAAACAATCTGTTGAACTGAATAGTTATAATAGTCGCGTACTTGTATCTGACGATCTTCGAAGGCGCGTTCCCCAGGAGATCGTTCGGAGAAAAACAAGTAAGCATAAGCATGTCTGGCAACCTCAATCCAAGCGTAAATGTCAGCCTCGGTACTCGGGATATCACTTGATGATCCTGCTTTTGACATCGCTTCTTGAAGCCACAGCTCTGCCAGTGCGGAAAGTCTGCGTTCTTCAGCTATGCCAGCGGTGCTGGATAATATATCTACGCAGTTTTGGGAGTGCTCACGGCATCTCCCTTCATCCAGCCCGATAACTTTGATGGTTTCCTGGGTAGCTGCGCTTAGCTCGCCACTGGTAAGCAGGTCTCCGCGTTTAAGCGCGATATACTCACCAGGGCTAAGCGAAGAGACGCCAACCATGGCACAACCATTCACTATTAGGATAATAAGTAGCGTGTTGAGTAAAGTGATAAGCTTAGCTGGTTTCACAACGACACCTTATTAATCGGTCATGTGGCGCTTTCGGGGCGATTTTTAGTGAATGAACTTTACCTACAGTTAACGGTGATTTGGGAGTCAACCATCAGTTGATCATGGTGCTAAGAATTCATGCAGCATTCGCAAATGGGCTCGGCGCAGCGAGCCAACGGTGGCGGCGGCAGTCGCTTCATCAAAAATCATTTGCCAAATGGCACCATATAGCGCTGGTGCCATTAGCAGCGCTGCGTCTTCAAGGAAGGCGCTGTGACGAAGATGCCCTTTATCGGCTGCAGTTTTCAAAATGGCCTGTTGTTCTGCGAGGTATTTGTCAATTACCTCCCTGCGCCAAAAATCAACAAGATGAGGGATGCGTCGGCTTTCCGTCATCAGCAGCTTCAGCATAGCTATGACATCTGGATCACTCAGTTGGCTATAGAGGTGATCAATAAAGGATTCGATAGCTTCGCTCAGGGAGTCGCCGCCGCTGAGCACCCACTGCTGATTGTTGAACCTTGGTGTCAGGCGTTTTAATAGTAGTGCTTCAAATATCGATTCCTTGCTCTTGAAGTGAGCATAGAGGCCGCCTTTCGAGAGTTCCGCCCGCTGAGCAATATCCTCCATGCGGGCAGAGGCGAACCCGTGTTGCGAAAACTCGTACAAAGCCGCACAGAGGATCTGCTCTATACGCACATCGGGGGGGAGTCGGCGATGTTTGCGAGCTTGTTTAGTAGGAGAGGAAGGCAAGGTGCAGTTACTCATCAGTTGGTTGCTTTAATGCGGCACCTTTTATCATTTCTTTGTCTAGAGTACGAGAAATTGCTTGTGTGTTTACGTCTCTGACCAGCATGACGGGCACCGGCGCAATACGTGCCACTTGCTCGGCGTCGCTGCCGAGGAGAAGTCGTTTCATGCCACGTCGGCCATGGGTGCCTAGAATTATCAGATCGAACTGGCACTTAGCTGCGTGATCCGCAACGTGTTCTGATACTCGTTTGCCCTCGGCCTCGACAAGTACTGTGGTGACATTGAGTTCTTGGGCTTCAAGCTGTATCCGAGCGTTGTCGAGCAGATCATTGCCGACTTTCAGAAAATAGGGTCTGACTTTTTTTATATAGGCCCGTGGGCTTTCGAAGCCATTGGAGTACTCCAGTGCATTAACGACATGAAGTAGCTCGATGCTGGCGCCGGTCAACTTGGCCAGGGAACTTGCCTGAGCCAAGGCTAAAAGGGAGGTGCGGCTGCCGTCGATGGGTACAAGCAATTTTTTGTACATAGTTGATTCCTGAAAATTTCTTTCTTAGAGGAACGGGTTGCTGTGAAACCTTGCGGCTACGACTCTCAATCCTGTTCATGGGCCGCTGCGGCGAATAACGCCAGCATCTGCTCCAAGCTGGCTTGCTCTTCCGGCAGGAACGGTTCGGTAGCGGTCAGCATTTGCTCGATAAGTCTCGCCATATCCCGTATCTCGTGGGGGCGGCTACCCGCCAATAATGCGGGTATGGCAGCGATCGCCGCATCGAGGTCGAGGCGCATCAGCTTGGCTTGGCGTCGAAACAGTGCGCGGAAGGTGGTCATGTTGAAAGTAGCCAGGTAGTCCGGCTGTTGCATCTGGGCCGCGAGATTAGCCCGTCGCTCATCGGCTTCACCTTGAAAACGTCGGACAAAGAGCAGTGCACGAATAGCGGCTTCCAGCAGGCCGCCCTGATCGATCTCTGCGCGTAGGCGTTTGCTCTCCTCCGCGACGAAGGCACGATGCTCCGGCGAGACACCGGGATGCGGACGTGAGGGCTGGTCATCGGCGGCTAGCCCAGCTACGGCCTGTACCCAGGGGGACCCGTAGATCAGGTTGAATGTGCGCTCGTAAGTGTTATCACGCTGTATGCGCCAATGATCCAGCGCCGACACCAGGGCATCGGAGTAAGCTTGCTGCCATTGCACAAAGGGATTGTCACTGGCGACGGGGAGACGCGCTTCACGAATATGGCGTGCCTGCTCGGCCACCGTCGAGGCCAAGGGGTGCCGGCTCGACCAGCGTTCGTAGGCGATACGCAGTGGATGTACGCTCTGCAGCCAGTGGGCTAATGCAGGCGTGGACCGGGAGCGTACCCAGGGCTGAACGAACTGACGATAAAGCCCCAGGTTAATTCGTGATACCTGGTTGACAGCTGCAAATTTTCGGTCGTTTTCCTCGTCTGGCTGAACGATTGCGCGGACGTCTTCGACACGGCGAGCCTTGAACGACAATACGAAGTCGCCCTCGACCAGCTCGGCTTGTGGCATGTCCTCGGTCTTATCCTGAATCTCTGCTTGGTAGATACCGGCGGGCAGCACGTCGATTAAGTCTATGTTACTGGCGAATTTTTGGTGCTCCTTGCGGCCTACGCTGCCGGAAACAAAGATCCCCAGGTGGCCGATGTTGTCGTGTACTGCGTAGACAATGGTCTGGTCGTGACTGATCACTTCATCATCATCGCGGTAGAGGTCGGTGATCCAGCCAAGTGCCTGCGGAGGAGGGGAGATATTGTCGCCATTGGAACAGAACACCACGATCGGTGAGCGGATATTGCGTAAGTCCAGGCGGATTCCATCCGAGGTGACCAGCTCGGCGCTCGACAGACGGTTACCGATAAACAGGTTGTCAACGATATACTGCATTTCGACGGCGTTGAGGAAGACGTGGCCACCCCAGTATTTCTCAAAGCCCAGGTAGCGCGGCGCCTCGGTATCGATATTGGCGTACAGGTTGTACTGTTTGCCCCACAGGGTGTTGGCGGGGTTGAGACTTTCAAAGTTTTGCACCAAGTGGGCACCGTCGAAGCGACCGTTGCCCAGATCGCTGGCCAGCGCAGTTGCCCAACTGCCGCCGAGCAGACCACCCGCGTAGCGCATGGGGTTCTTACCCGGCCCGCCGGCCCAGTACGATACTGGGGTGCCAGCGACAATGATGGGGCCAAACAGCTCGGGACGCAGAGCCGCGGCCATCAGTATCTGCCACCCGGCCTGGCAGTTGGCGACCACCGCAGGCTTGCCTTCGCTGTGTGGATGCAGCTCGGTGACCTTCTCAAGGAAGGCGACTTCTGCGCGCATTACGTCTTCGACGGTTTGACCCGGCTCGGGGTCGGGGCCGAAGCCGATAAAATAGCAGGGATGCCCGGCAGAAAGTGCGACACCGACCTCACTCTCAGCCTTGAAACCGCCAATCCCAGGGCCATGGCCAGCACGCGGATCGACCACCACGAAGGGCCGCTTGTGAGGTTCTACGGGAACATCTTCCAGTGCTTGAATTCGCGCCAGCCCATAGTTCACTGGGCGCGGTAGATCGCGACCTGAGACGACGACGTCATAGGCGAAGTCGAGCACATGTGGGGCGTCATCTTCCAGATGCTCCCGGTACTGGTCACCACGCTGACGCATCACATCAGCATAGAGTACGGCACGTTGCCAAGCATCGGTCGAGTAATCCAGTGCGGCAGCCGCATACCCCTGAGTCATGTCCAGTAGTGGCCACCCAGCAGGGCGCTGGGTGGGTTCATTAAGCGCTTTTACCATGGGATCTTCTCCTTTGTAAGAGAATAGTGCCGAGTGGGAGGGGCGATGTCCCCCTCCCGTTACGCGGGCCGCTTAGTACATATGCTGCCCGCCGTTCATCGCCACATTACTGCCGGTCATGAAACCAGCTTGTTCGCTACAGATGAAGGCGATCAATGTGGCTATCTCGTCCGGTTTGCCGAGCCGCCCAACCGGAATCTGGGAGATCACCTTCGACTCCAATACCTCCTTGGGTACCGCCATCACCATGCTGGTCTCTAGGTAGCCAGGAGAGACGGTGTTGACGGTAACGCCACGCTTCGCCACTTCCATGGCCAGCGACTTGGTGAAGCCATGAATGCCAGCCTTGGCAGCGGCGTAGTTGGTCTGGCCGAACTGGCCCTTGGAACCGTTGATCGAGGAGATATTGACGATACGCCCCCAGCCGCGCTCGACCATTGCGTCGCAAAATGGCTGGGTCATATGGAACATCGAGTCCAGATTGGTACGCATCACCGCATCCCAGTCGACCTTTGTCAGTTTGCGGAAGGTGGCATCGCGGGTGATGCCAGCGTTATTGATCAGAATGTCGACAACGGTGCCTTCGGCCTCGATATTGCTTGCCAGTCGCTGACAATCGTCAAAGTTGGCCACATCGACGGCGTAGGCGGAGAAGTGGTAGCCCTTACTGGCCTGCTGCTGCAGCCACGTTTGGACATGGTCATTGTTGGGCGAGTGAGTGACCAGGACGTGATGTCCCGCATCGTGGAGTGTCCGCGCGATAGCTTCACCGAGGCCGCCCATGCCACCAGTTACAAGTGCTGTGTGTTGAGCTGTCATCCGTTCACTCTCCTTTTTTTGCTGTGTCTTGGGCGTCTGGTGTGCAGGTGTATAGCCAGTAGAGCGCTGGAGAGTTAGCACAGGTAGTGTCAAGCAAGGCTTTTGTCGTTTGAACCTGCCAACTTAATAGAGCTTCATACAGGCCCATTAGCAGAGCGCTCTGATTATCAAAGATCTGCTGCATTGGGGGTACAGCGAGGGGCTGGGTGCCGAGTTCGTACCATGTCTGCTGACTTTTCTGCACTAGCGCTATCGTTTGTTGGCAAAGGTTCTGATTAGCTTGATAAAGTGCCAGAGGTAAGATGGTATTGTGGTTCATTGTATATTCCTTCTGGTGTGATGCGCCGATGTGCGCGCGGGTTGCATCAGGCCATCTGGCTGATGGTCTTGCGAAAGCGAGAGAGCGAAATGGCGAACAGAGCGCTGCCAATGACTAACAGTGTCAGAAACTGTCCCCATACAACGTCGATGCCGGCACCGCGAAACAGAATGGCCTGGCTTAGCTCGACGAAGTGGGTTGTGGGTGCCAGCAGCATAAGGTTCTGGACGAGCTCGGGCATGCTCTCGCGGGGCGTGGTGCTTCCTGAGAGCATCTGTAGGGGTAGCAGGAACAGGATCATCAGCATGCCGAACTGGGGCATGCTACGGGCCAGCGTCGCCAGGAAGATGCCCATTGAGGTGGTGGCAAACAGGTGCAGGGCCGCGCCAGCCAGAAACAGTGCAACCGATCCCTCTATCGGCACTTGAAGCAGGCCGCGTACGACGAAAGTCAGCGATAACGTCACCGCTAGCAACACCACAACCCCCATCGACCACACCTTGGCCAGCATGATTTCGGCAGGGGTCACTGGCATCACCAGCAAGTGCTCGATGGTGCCGTGCTCGCGCTCGCGAATTAGTGCCGCGCCAGTGAGGATGATTGAGAGCATGGTCACGTTGTCGATGATCGACATCAGTGAGCCAAACCATGCTTGGTCAAGGCCCGGATTGAAGCGCGCTCGTAGTGCCAAGTTGACTGGTGGGATGGTGCTTGCGCGGTAGCGGCTTACGAACTCATTGATCTCGCCCATGACGATCTGCTGTACATAACTATTACCCGAGAAGGCCTGGCTCATGCGCGTGGCGTCGATATTGAGCTGGAGGTCGGGGCCGCGTCCGGCCAGCACGTCGCGCTGAAAGTTGGCGGGAATAACCAGTACGAACGTGTAGTCTCCGGCATCTAGACCCGCATCCATTTCCTGGAAGGTGATGATTTGCGGGTGCACGAACTGTGGTGGGTAGAAGGCCGATACGATACGCGTGGAAAGCGGTGAGTCGTCTTCGTCGACGATAGCGATAGGAGCGTTGTTCAGCGTCTCGGGCATTGCCGTCGCGGAAGTGTAGACCGAAGCAGTGAACACATAGACGATCAGCACCAGCATTATGGGGTCACGCAATAGACTCCAGAACTCTTTGACGCCCAGGCGATAAATGTTTGCAATCCTGCGCATCTCAGCTCTCCTGCTTTTTCAGTAGGGCGATCGCCATGCCCATGATCACCGGTACCGCCAGCAGCATCGGCAGGAACGACCCGATAAGGTCACCTAGCCCTAGGGACTTGCTGAATACGCCGCGGCTAATGGTGAACATGTAGCTGGCTGGATAAATATTGCCGATGAAGCGTCCGGTGCCTTCCAGCGACGAGACCGGATCGGTGAGGCCCGAAAATTGGATGGCGGGAATCAGCGTACCGATCATAGCGAAGAACATAGCGGCGATCTGGCTGTGGGTGATGGTCGAGGCCAGCAGGCCCATGCCGGTGGCGATGATGGAAAATACCAGGGCCGACAGCGCTAGGGTCGGGAAGCTACCGGTGATCGGTACGCCGAACAATGTGATCGCCAGCCCGGTCATCAATAAAAAATTGACCATTGCCAAGCCGATGTAGGGAATTTGCTTGCCGATCAGAAACTCGGCGCGGGTGACAGGGGTGACATAAAGGTTGATGATTGAGCCCATCTCTTTTTCACGCACCACCGAGAGTGCCGTGAGCATTGCTGGCAACATCAGCAACAGCAGTGGAATCACGGCAGGAACCATTGCTGGCAGGCTCTGAATGTCAGGATTGTAGCGGTAGCGGTTCTCGATATTGGCGGCCCCGGTACCCATCTCGGCTCCGGATTGCCTTGCCTGCGCCAGCAGCCACTGCTGGTGGATACCTTGCACGTAGCCCCGTACGGTTTCGGCGCGCTGGGGCATGGCGCCGTCGATCCATGCGCCGATATCGACATCGTGGCCACGCTTTACATCACGACCAAACCCGGGGGGAATTTCGATTGCCAGGGACAGCTCCCCGCTGCGCATACGTCGATCCAACGCGGCATAGTCTGAGATAGGCGGGCGCTCTCTAAAGTAATGGGGCGATCCCGAGAGGTTCAGCGCGTAGCTCTGACTTAGCGACGTCTGGTCGCGGTCAAGGATGGCGTAGCTGAGCTCCTCCACGTCCATGCTGATGCCAAAACCCATAACGAACATCAGGATCAGCGAGCCAACCAGCGCCAGGGTCGCACGCACCGGATCGCGGCGTAGTTCGAGAGTTTCGCGCCACATGTAGCTGAGCATCCGCTGGAGACTGAAGCGTCGATGGCGTGTTGTGTCGTGATGAGTCTCTGCGGTGACGAGCGGCGTATCCGGGGCATCGCTGGCTTTTTGTGGTGAAGTCTCCTGCGCGGAATTCTCCTGATCGGCGCCAGCTTCGAGCAGGTAGCCGATGAAGGCTTCTTCCAGGGTCGCCGCACCGCGTTTCGCTACCAGTGCTGAGGGGGTATCGCTGTCGAGCACCTTCCCTGCGTGCATCATCGACATGCGGTCGCAACGCTCGGCTTCGTTCATGAAGTGGGTGGAGATGAAGATCGTCACGCGGTCGCGGCGCGACAACTCAATCAGCAGGCGCCAGAAGGCGTCGCGGGCGATGGGGTCCACGCCGGAAGTGGGTTCGTCAAGAATCAGTAGCTCGGGTTTATGGACCATTGCCACCGCCAGGGAGAGACGCTGACGGATGCCCAGTGGCAGGCTCTCCGGCAGGGCGTCGAGCGCCTGCTCGAGACTGAACCGTTCGACCATCTCGGCGACCTTTGCCGATATGTCATGTTCTGCGATCTGGAACAGGCGCGCATGCAGCACCAGGTTCTGACGTACGGTCAGTTCGCCGTACAACGAGAATGCCTGGGACATGTAGCCAACCCGGCGACGCGTGTTAATGTCGCGGGGATCCACTTCCTGGCCAAACAGCCAGGCTTGGCCCTCGCTGGCGGGTAGCAGCCCCGTGAGCATCTTCATGGTGGTCGACTTACCGCAGCCGTTGGAGCCGAGAAAGCCAAAGATCTCGCCACGCCGGATGCGGAAGCTCACATGGTCGACGGCGATGAAGTCGCCAAAACGCATGGTGAGGTCCTTGGCCTCGATGGCGACTTCATTGTCATCCTGCGCCAGCGGCGGGATGTGCACCGGCGCATAGCCGCGCTTTTTTTCTTCCGGCAACAGCTCGATGAACGCCATTTCCAGGGAGTCGCTGTGGGTGCGTGCAAGTAGTTCCTGCGGGGAGCCGGTGGCAAGTATTTTGCCGGCGTCCATAGCCACCAACCAGTCGAAACGCTGGGCTTCGTCCATGTACGCGGTGGCGACCAACACACTCATCTGCGGGCGGTCAACACGAATGCTTGCAATTAACTCCCAGAATTGGGCGCGGGCCAGCGGGTCCACGCCGGTCGTGGGCTCGTCGAGAATCAGCAGGTCGGGGTCGTGAATCAGCGCGCAGCAGAGTCCGAGCTTCTGCTTCATGCCGCCAGAGAGTTTGCCAGCGGGTCGCTCGAGGAAGGTATATAGCCCGGTGCTGCGGGTCAGGTCGTCGATACGCCGCCGGCGTTCACCGGCTCCGTGGCCGAATAGTCGGGCGAAGAACTGCAGGTTCTCCTCCACCGAGAGCGTAGGGTAGAGGTTCTTACCTAGCCCTTGTGGCATATAGGCGATGCGCGGGCCAACTGAGTTACGGTGGCGCTTGTCGCTCATGTCGCCGCCCAGCACCTTGATCACACCCTGTTGCACGGCACGAGCGCCAGCGAGCAGCGACAGCAGGCTGGATTTGCCGACGCCATCCGGGCCAATCAGCCCGACCATACAGCCGGACGGCAGTGCCAGATCCAGCGCGTCCAGGGCTATGGTGCGGCCGTAGCGTAAGGTGAGCGCGCTGACTTGGGCTACGGGTTGCGTCTTCTCGCTCATGGGGTGACGTTGACCTCTAGGTGGTCGGGCCAGGTGGCGTCATCCTCGAGCTTCAGGTAGGCCATGCCGGGCAGGCCTGTTTTGACCTGCTCGATATGCTCAAGCAGCAGCTTTGGATCGATCTGGGCGCGCACGCGGAACATCAGTTTCTCGCGTTCGCTCTCGGTTTCCACGCTCTTGGGGGTGAACTGGGCGACGCTGGCCACGAAACTCACCCGTGCCGGGATCACGAAGTCAGGGGCAGCATCCAGCACCAGGCGTACCTCGTCACCAATGCCCACCCGACCAGCATCTCGAGTGGGCATAAAAAAGGTCATGTAGACCTTGGTGAGGTCGATCAGGTTGAGTACCTTGCCACCGGCACTGAGCACCTCGCCCGGTTCGGCCACCCGGAGCTGTACACGGGCCAAGCGGTCGGCTTTGAGCTCGCTGTCGTCCAGGTCGGCCTCAATGCGCTGGATCGCGGCAAGGGTGGCTTCTATCTCTGACTCGGCCTCAATGACCTGGGATTCGGAAGCGCGGATGGCGGCCTGAGCGGAGAGTACTTGGGCATTGGCTGAGGCCAGGGCGGCCTGCTGGCTCTGGTAGTCGGCCAAGCTATCGTCGAACTGCTGGCGAGAGATGGCGTTGCGCTCCACTAGGCTGGCTGAACGCTCGTAGCGCTTGCGAGAGGCGTTTAGTTCTGCCTGGCGCTGGTTGACGATGGCTCTGGCGGTTTCCAGCTCGCTCTGGCGCATGGCTACCATGGCTCGAGCTGTCTCCAGGGCGTTTTCGGCCCGGCGGGACTGTGCGCTGGCCTGAGCCAGCTCAGCCTCCAGGGTGGCGGTATCCATACGGGCGACCACTTGGCCTGGATCGACGAACTCACCTTCCTCGACCAGTACTTCCTCGAGGCGGCCAGCGACCCGGGTGGCGATGTCGATCTCGGTGGCTTCGATGCGCCCATTGCCTTGGGTGATGCCCTCGCCTAGGCCCTCCGGCTGCAGTTCCCACCAGGTCAACCAGGCCGCGATGCCTATAACAACTATGGCTGCCAGGCCCTTGAACCACTGTCTTTTACTGCTGAACTTCATAATGTTGCATCCTCGGTTGGCGGATGGCCAGACGATTGATGAGCAGCTCAGAGGATGGGCCAGGGCCAAAGGGCTTAAGCTCGTCGCTCTGTGCCAGCGGTGGCGCATCACAGAACGTAATAAACGGATTCTATTATCCTATTATTATTAATTGTGATTTTGATTTAGGTCAATTAAATACCGACTAGTCGGTATTTAATTGATAGTATTTGCTATGAGCTGGGTAGCTATACCAAGGTTTTTTCGTCACTCTCAAATGTTAAATGAGCTACGTTGCGCAAAACTACTGTTAAGCCATACTTTTGGGGCAGCGCTAGAAAACAAAGGAGCACACAAGCGATGGGAGGTTGCGGCCATTTTTTAGCGCTCCCCAGGGAAAAGCCGCAGCAAGCAGTAAATTATCGTGCGTTGGTAGATTTAAACTTCCTGATACAGCTCACTCCCTTTGTTGCGGAACTTCTCCGCCTGCTCCTCCATGCCTTTCATCACCGCTTCCTGATCACCGTTCAGGCCGTGCTCATTGGCATAGTCACGCACTTCCTGGCTGATCTTCATGGAGCAGAACTTCGGCCCGCACATGGAGCAGAAGTGCGCCACCTTGGCGGAATCCTTCGGCAGGGTTTCATCGTGGTATTCACGGGCGGTATCCGGGTCTAGGCCCAGGTTGAACTGGTCCTCCCAACGGAATTCGAAGCGCGCCTTGGAAAGCGCGTTGTCGCGCCGCTGTGCCGCCGGATGGCCCTTGGCCAAGTCCGCTGCGTGGGCGGCAATCTTGTAGGTGATGATGCCGGTTTTGACATCGTCTTTATTGGGCAGGCCCAGATGTTCTTTCGGAGTGACGTAGCAGAGCATGGCGCAGCCAAACCAGCCGATCATCGCTGCCCCAATACCCGAGGTAATATGATCGTAGCCGGGAGCGATATCCGTCACCAGCGGGCCGAGGGTATAGAAGGGCGCTTCGTCGCAGTATTCCAGCTGCTTATCCATGTTCTCTTTCACCAAGTGCATGGGCACGTGGCCGGGACCTTCGATCATCACCTGCACATCGTGTTTCCAGGCGATATGGGTCAGCTCGCCAAGGGTCTTGAGCTCCGCCATTTGCGCTTCGTCGTTGGCATCCGCCACCGAGCCGGGGCGCAGGCCATCGCCGAGGGAGAACGCCACGTCGTACTGCTTACAAATCTCGCAGATGTCTTCGAAGTGGGTGTACAGGAAGCTCTCTTGGTGATGATACAAACACCACTTGGCCATAATCGAGCCGCCACGGCTAACAATGCCGGTGACCCGCTTGGCGGTGAGCGGCACATAGCGCAACAGTACGCCCGCGTGAATGGTGAAGTAGTCCACGCCCTGTTCAGCCTGCTCAATCAGGGTGTCGCGGAAGACTTCCCAGGTGAGGTCTTCGGCCACGCCTTTGACCTTTTCCAGCGCCTGATAGATAGGCACCGTGCCAATCGGCACCGGCGAGTTACGCAGAATCCACTCGCGGGTTTCGTGGATATTCTGCCCGGTGGAGAGATCCATGATGGTATCCGCGCCCCAGCGGATGCCCCAGGTCATCTTATCCACCTCTTCTTCGATGGAAGACGTCACTGCGGAGTTGCCCAGGTTGCCATTGATCTTAACCAGGAAGTTGCGGCCAATAATCATCGGCTCGCTTTCCGGGTGGTTGATGTTATTGGGAATAATCGCCCGGCCACGAGCCACTTCATCGCGCACAAACTCGGGCGTGATCTCTTCCGGCAGGCTGGCGCCAAAGCTCTGACCTTTATGCTGGTGGCCCAGAATGCGCTCCACTTCTTCAGACCCTAACGCCTGGCGGCGCTGGTTTTCGCGGATGGCAATAAACTCCATTTCTGGGGTGATAATGCCTTGGCGGGCGTAGTAAAGCTGAGTGACGTTTTTACCCGGCTTGGCCCGTCGTGGCGTGCGGGTTAAATCAAAGCGCAGCTGGGCAAGGGTGGGATCGTTGGCGCGGCGGTTGCCATATTCCGACGTGGGGCCGGTGAGAAACTCGGTGTCATCGCGCTCTTCAATCCAGGCCCGGCGTAGGGCGGGTAAGCCTTTGCGTAAATCGTTGATAGCCTCTGGATCGGTGTAGGGGCCAGAAGTGTCGTACACCAGCAGCGGCGGGTTCTCTTCATCAATGCCGGTAGTTTTGGTCGGCGACAGTGAAATTTCCCGGAACGGCACGCGAATATCGGGCCGCGAGCCTTCCACGTAAACCTTGCGCGAGCCGGGCAGTGGCGCAATGGCGGCGGCATCGACTTGGGCGGTTTCGGCTAAAAAGTGACTGGTTTTGCTCATTACGGTCTCCATAGGTTGTTGTGGTGCTGCATTAAGCTGTCAGGTCTTGGTCTATGAGCTCTAGGCCCATCTGCCAGAAGTCGATTTCCAGGCGGGTGGCATCGCGGAAAATTTTGCTGAGTTCAGCAAAGCGGGCGGGGGTGACATCGGCTAAGCGGGCGTTGAGCCATTCAAGCTCCGCCTGCATGGCGGCCTGAAACTCGTCGCCTTCATACATGGCAATCCAGGCGTCATAGGGGTTTTGCTCGCCACGCAGCGTAGAAGGCTGGGCGTTCAGCCAGTTGGCGATTTCGCCATATCCCACTAGGCAGGGGGCCAGCGCCACGTGCAGGTCTAGCAGGTCGCCGCGGCTGCCGGTATCCAGCACATAGCGGGTGTAGGCAAGCGTCGCCCTGGCTTCGGGAAGCGCTTCCAGCTCCTGCTCGGAAATCCCCCATTCGTTACAAAAGCCCACGTGCAGGCCCAACTCCACGTCCACGATGGCTTTCATGCCGTCATGGGCCTGGCGAAGATCGGCGAGGGTGGGGCTTTTATAGGCAGCCAGCGCGTAGGCGCGGGCGAAGTGGATCAAAAACAGGTAGTCCTGCTTTAAGTAGTGGCGAAACGACGCCTCAGGCAGCGTGGCATTGCCCAATTGACGCACAAAATCGTGCTCGATATAGGCGCGCCATTCATCGTGACAAGCATTGGTGAGATCGGTAAAGCAGTAGCCCATGATGCCTCCGGTAGTGATGATCCGGAGGGCAGGCGAGAGATCGAGGGAATGGCGCGGAAAGGTGGCGTGCGATCGTGGGAGAAAGCTAGCCATGGCCATCGCTTGATCCCTACGCCGGTACCCGTGCTGCTCTTTATATGAGCAGCTCATTAGCCGGATCAGGTTCAGCGGGACCAGCGCTTTGGCAGTATCACGTAGATACGCCCTGCGCCATCTCAGCCGGATTCACCGGCACCCCGTCAAGCAGTTAGGAGCCTCTGATTAACGTTTTCAACGCCGTATAGGCAAGCGCAATAGTTAATCATGAGGTTCCATCGTGAGTGGAGTGTAGGAGGCGGGTAGGGGAGATGCAAGAGGGGATGGTTGGAAATGGTCAACCGGGAAAGCTGCGACTTTTGGACAGTCGGCCAAAATTGGCTTTGCTTTGAAGAGGGTCAATGGGTAGAGTCGGTATGGTTATCCGGCCCTTTTTCAGAAGAGGGCAGTGACAATATTATTAATTTTGTTACCTTATGTGATGGCTGCTCAGCTTGTTGATTCGGTGAAGAGCCTTTTGTCGGTTTTCTGCCCTTGCAGATAATCTACGCAGGCGTTTGCGGAGAGTATGAACTTCACTCAAGACGTGTCTTTTCTCGACCACCGCCCTGTTCCAGCTCGACAACGGATTCCAGCAAGCGCCGTGCGTTTTTTGGTACGCGCAGAAGGTAAGCGGTTTCTTGCAGTGCCTCGTAGTCTTCCAGAGAGATCATGACCACGGATGGAGATTTATTCCGGGTAATGACCACAGGGGAGTGGTCTTCACAGACCTGCTCCATGATTTTTGCTAGTTGGGTTCTAGCGGCGGTGTAGCTGATGGCATCCATAAGAGTGCTCCTGAACGCGACTTTGATGGGCACTTACTCACACCATCATTAAGCCCTGCTTACGTGTTGGCGGCGCGTAGGCGGCGTCGATCTGTGCTAGATCCTCTTCGTCGAGCCGGATGCTGTGTGCGTTGGCGTTCTGTTTGAGGTGATCTAGGTTCACGGCTTTAGGAATAGCGATCACACCAGGGTGGCGCAGTACCCAGGCAAGCGCCACTTGCGCGGGGGTGGCGCTGTGTTTGTCGGCGATGTGTTGCAGGGTGGCGTTATGCAGCAGCGCGCCGCCTTGCCCGATGGGGCAGTAGGCCATCAGCGGCATGTGGTGTTGTGCCTGCCAGGGCAGCAGGTCGTACTCAATGCCCCGTGCTTCGGGGTTGTAGAGCACCTGATTGGTGGCGCAAGTTGGCGCGTCTAGCTCGGTTAGGTCGTCAACGTCAAAGTTTGACACGCCCCAGCGCAGAATCTTGCCCTGCTCACGCAGCCGCTCAAACGCTTCCACTGTTTCGCTCAGCGGGTACTGGCCGCGCCAGTGCAGCAGGTAGAGGTCGATAGTGTCGGTGCCCAGTCGGCGCAGGCTGCGCTCGCAGGCGGCTTGAACACCCTTAGTGCTGGCGTTGTGCGGGTAGACCTTGCTGACCAGATACACCTCATCACGCCGGCCTCGGATCGCTTGGCCAACGACTTCTTCAGAACCGCCCTCGGCATACATCTCTGCGGTATCGATCAGCGTCATGCCCATATCCAGGCCTTCACGCAGCGCTCTGACCTCAGCCTGCCGCTGCCCGGCATCCTCGCCCATGTGCCAAGTGCCCTGGCCTATACGGGGTACGCTGTCTCCGCCTAGTTCGATCGTCTGCATATTTCACTCTCCTAGTGTATTTCCTGCTGTGATGCTGTTCTGACTGCCTAAGGCAATCGCCGTTCATGGACCAAGCGTAGACGATCCGTATCGAAAGCCGCCCCATTTGAGAAGCACATCGGTGATCTTGCTGGCGCTATTACGCGTCGTAGATCTCCAGCGGTATTATCGAAACGGGCCGCTATACTGCCAAATACCCCTATTAAACATTGGCGAATAACGACCCGTTGGAGGCGTGACAGAGGGCGCCTAGCCCACTGATCCTCAACAGGAGGCTCACGTGTCAGAACAACATAAGGCCCACATTGCAGCGTTTCTCGACCGCGTTCTCACATCCGGTGAGATTTCCGCTACTGGCGACTACTTTCATGACGATATGGTGGAAGAGGTTCCGTTTCCAGGCCAGGGGCCAGGCCTTGCAGGGCTCATGGAAACGTTAGTCGAACTGCGAACAGCCTTCCCAGATATGCGCTGGCGCGTCGAGGAGCAGATTGCAGAAGATAACCGCGTCTTAACACGCTTCGTTTGGGAAGGAACTCAGCGAGGTGCTTTTCTGGGAATACCACCGACCCACCGCGCCGTCAGCGTGTGGGGCATGGTCATTGACCAATTTGAAGGGCCAAAGGTGAAGTCCACTCGTATCCTCATGGATACGATGGGCTTGATGCAGCAGCTTGGGGCGTTACCCGGCGCGCCCTGAACGATGGCGTTCAGGGATACATTATTGTGATATCAAAGTGCCATTTAACCGTACTGTTGAAACCGGTATATAGCGCGCAGAGTTTTCTAAAGGCGGTTACGATCATGCTGAGTAATCCCCTGACATCCAGAGACTCTACCTGTCAATTTGCCAGTGCATTGTGGCGTTATGCTCCAAGGTCATGCTATGGATGAGTTAGAGACCAGGGAAACCTAACCAGCCTGCTGAGCGGCGTTAGCCGCCCAGGTTTTTATCGTCATTTACCGGGTGCATTTCATGTCTAAGAAAGTCGTTATGTTTGAATACGAGAAAGAAACCAAAAACAGCGTTCGTTACAAGGAAGTGCCTGATGAAGGAACCGCACCTATCGTGGGCACTCTGTATGTACAGAAATGGTTTGCTGGCGATAGCAAAACGATTGAAGTAACGATAGACAAAAAAGACTAGCTGTCTGGCCACATTTACTATCGTTACTGTGTTAATTATTTGAAAACTAGTGATTCTTCTTCAACGCTAAATAGTGCTCTATGCCTTCTATCTTGTCTTCCGCGTGGTGGTTGACGTAGAGCACGGTGGTTTCTGAGCCTTGGCAGATTTTTTCGATCAGGGCGAGGACGAGTTGGCGGTTGATGTCGTCCAGGCCAAGGCAGGGTTCATCTAGAATCAGCAGGGGCGGATGTTTGACCATGGCGCGGGCAATGAGCAGTAGGCGCTGGTCGCCGTAAGAGAGCTTGTTGAACGGCTGGTCGGCGCGGTCTTTCATACCCAGTAGTGCGAGCCACTGGTCGGCAATTTTTTTCTGGCTGTCGGTGGACTTGGTGTACATGCCGATGCTGTCGTAGAAGCCGGAGATAATCACGTTTTTGCAGCTGGTGCTAACCCTGTATTCCCACTGCAGGTTAGTGGAGACATAGCCGATAAACTGTTTAATCTGCCAGATGCTTTCGCCATTACCACGCTGGAAACCAAACACGAAAATATCGTTGGTATAGCACTGCGGATGGTCGCCGGTGATCAGCGATAAAACGCAGGTTTTGCCGCTACCGTTAGGGCCGCTCAGTTGCCAATGTTGGCCCCGTTCTATCGTCCAATCGAGCTGATCGACAATCACCGTGTCGCCGTACTTGATAGTCGCTTGGGTTAGTTTGACTAATGGCTGGCTCGGGTCGAGAGGGGGGAGCTTATTGGTGGGGTCGGCCTCCGGCACGCTTAGGTCGGTGGTTTTTAAATGCAGTAATTGGTAGAGCTCATTGAAGGCGGCGTCGTCCTGACGGTCAACCGTGAGCTTCAGGCGGCCTTTGTCTCCACGCTGTTTAACCGAACGGTCTTTATCCCCCCGTTTTTTATCTAAATAGGCCACATGGGTGATGAAGTCCGGCATTTCATCAAAGCGGTTCAGCACCATGACCATGGGAACTGCGTCGATAATAGAGGCTAGATGTGCTTGCAGCATGGCGAGGGTGTCGACATCCAAGCCATCGAACGGTTCGTCTAAAATAAGTAAATCAGGCTGGTTGGCCAGTGCGCGAATCAACATGACTTTACGCGTTTCGCCGGTGGATAGTTTGCGGAACGCACGATCGAGCAGTTTGCTTAAGCCAAATTTTTCGACCAGGGAGTGGGCAAGTTCAGTGTTTTGGCAGTGGTCAAAAATCATTTCACTGACGGGGGTGCCGAGAGAAATGACGTCCATAATGTCGGCGTCGTCTTTTTTCAGCTCTTGGGCGATGAGCTCCGCCTGGACTTCAAAAGAGACGATTTCAACATTGTTGGGAAGGCCTTGAATGCTTCCGCTCTGGATGTCGCCAATGCCCGCGAGCGCAGCCGCTAGGGCGGATTTACCCGCGCCATTGGGGCCAGTGATAACCCAGTGTTGTTCTGGTGTAATGGTCCAATCAATCTCGCTTAGCGTGAAGCGATCATCAAAGCTGACCGTCGCTTTTGATAGGTGGATACGGTTTTGGTGAATATCGTCTAGGCGGGTTAACGAATCCATTACTCTCTTCCTTACGCTGTTCGAGGAACAAAAAAGCCGAGCATATCGTGATGATATCTCGGCTTTTTTTGGCGGCCTAGGTGTTGAAGACCTGAACGTCTATCGGTTAATCAGGCGATTAAACGATTTTTTTCATGTCAGCCATGTAGCCACGAAGAACCGAGCCAACCGCTTCTACGGGGTGTGAGCGAAGGGCGGTGTTAACTTCGATCAGGCGTGCGTTATCAACGCCGTTGTCGTCTAGCGAAAGGCCTTTACCGATCACGTCGGATTTGATGCCTTTCATAAAGTCTGCCAACAGCGGCACGCAGGCGTGGTTGTAGAGGTAGCAACCGTATTCCGCAGTATCCGAAATAGTAGCGTTCATTTCGTACAACTTCTTACGCGCGATGGTGTTCGCGATAAGCGGCGTTTCGTGTAGCGACTCGTAGTAAGCAGACTCAGCGATGATGCCCGCTGCTGTCATGGTTTCGAAAGCAAGCTCAACGCCAGCTTTCACCATAGCGACCATCAAAATACCGTTGTCGAAGAACTCTTGTTCAGTGATTTCGACATCGCCAGCGGGTGTTTTCTCGAAGTTGGTTTCAGCGGTTTCGGCGCGCCATTTTAGTAAGTTAGCGTCATCGTTCGCCCAGTCTTCCATCATTGTCTTAGAGAAGTGGCCGCTCATGATGTCGTCTTGGTGCTTGTTGTACAGCGGACGCATGATCTCTTTTAACTCTTCAGAAAGATCGAACGCTTTGATCTTCGCTGGGTTAGAAAGACGATCTAGCATGTTCGTTACGCCGCCGTACTTCAGCGCTTCGGTGACGGTTTCCCAGCCGTATTGAATCAAACGTGAGGCGTAGCCCGGGTCGATACCTTCTTCGATCATCTTGTCGAAGCACAGCAGTGAGCCCGTTTGCAGCATGCCGCACAGGATCGTTTGCTCACCCATCAGGTCGGATTTCACTTCCGCGATGAAAGAGGACATCAGCACGCCCGCTTTGTGGCCGCCAGTACCCACCGCGTAGGCTTTTGCCAGCGCAAGGCCTTCGCCTTTGGGGTCGTTGTCTTCGTGAACAGCGATCAAGGTGGGAACGCCGAAACCACGCACGTATTCAGCGCGAACTTCAGAGCCTGGGCACTTCGGTGCCACCATGATGACGGTTAAGTCGTCGCGAACTTTCATGCCTTCTTCTACGATGTTGAAACCGTGAGAGTAAGACAGGCAGGCGCCTTCCTTCATCAGCGGCATCACCGTGTTCACTACCGAGGTGTGCTGCTTATCGGGGGTGAGGTTCAACACAACGTCTGCAGTGGGGATCAGTTCTTCGTAAGTACCTACCACAAAACCGTTTTCAGAAGCATTTTTCCAGGACTGGCGCTTTTGCTCAATGGCTTCCGGGCGCAGTGCGTAAGAAACGTCCAGGCCGCTGTCGCGTAGGTTCAAACCTTGGTTAAGGCCTTGTGCGCCACAGCCGATAACCACCATTTTTTTGCCTTTCAGCGCTTCGACGCCGTCAGCAAACTCAGCGGTGTGCATGAAGCGGCATTGCGCTAGCTGAGCCAATTGCTCGCGTAGCGGTAAGGTATTGAAATAGTTAGCCATCGTTAACGTCCTAATTTTATGATCAATGTGTCGATGTAAGGTACACCGATATTAAAAAGGGTGACACCGTCGCTAGGGGTGAGCGCTAGCGCCATGTCTGTAAGAGCATGTCTTTAAGAGCATGTGAGTAGGGCTAATGTATACAAGTACGACTCTTTCTTAAATTGATATATTTGCAATAACACGTCCCATTTATGGAAACGGTCGGTTAGTATTCGGGTACCGCCATGATCGCAGTCGCGGAGCGCCGACTTTATTATGAATATTAAACTGTTAAAGCAATTCCTCGCCCTGGCAGAAACACTGCATTTCGGGCGCGCCAGCGATGAGTGTCATATCAGCATTTCGGCGCTGTCGCGCAACATTCGTCATTTAGAAGACGAGCTGGGTGTGCCGCTGTTTAATCGCGACAACCGGACCGTGGCGTTGACCCAGGAAGGCCAGAAGTTTCTTAAATACGCGCGCGATACCAGCAGCCAGTGGAACTTGATCCGCCATGAGTTAACCGACAACGCTGATCAATTAAGCGGTGAAATCAGCTTGTACGGTTCCGTCACCGCTAGCTACAGCTTTCTATACGAGCTGCTGCGCCGCTTTCGTATTGCCTATCCTGCAATTGAAATAAAGCTGCGCACGGGGGACCCGGAACACGCGATTGCGCATGTGCTGGATGGTAAAGAAGACCTCAGCATCGCGGCACGCCCCGCCAACCTACCTCGCGGGTTAGCCTTTAAGCCCATTGCGACGTCGCCTTTGTTATTTATTGCGCCGCTTGAGCAGCAAGTGCCGAACGTTCCCACGACTTCGCCAACCGCATCGGAAGAGTGGGCGAGTATCCCAATGATCTTATCGGAGAGCGGTGTCTCAAGAGCGCGTGTAGACGAATGGTTTCGCCAACGCGATATTGCCCCGCGCATTTATGCACAGGTCACGGGTAATGAGGCGATTGTGAGTATGGTGAGCTTGGGCTTCGGCATTGGTGTGGTGCCAAAAATTGTGCTCGATAACAGCCCATTGGTGGATCGTATTCGGGTGCTCGACGTGACGCCGGAGCTGGAACCCTACGATATTGGCTTGTTTACGTTGAAGAAAAACTTAAAAAATCCGCTGGTCGATGCTTTTTGGAGCTTGATGTAGGCCTATAAGTCACGGCAGTCCTTTGCCGCACTTATTTCCCCTACTACTTGCTCATCTATGAATAACTATGTCACACCAGCTCACGCTTATAACGTCGTGCAATGCGGATGTCTTTGACGGTGGCGATGCCGATGATCGCGAATATGGCGAGTGATATTAACGGCCAGATCAGTACGTATAACGCCAAGATAAAGGTTTGCATGTGCTTTCCTATTGTCTGGCTGGTGCGCTTGGCGCACCAGCGCATGAAGTGACTCGAACGTAACGCCGGGCTTAGCCTTGTGTAGCAGGCTTGGCCGGATCGTAGTTGATCACTTTCTGATCGATCTGGGAGAAGTCGAACTTATTGGAGCTCATCAGGCTGACGCCGATGCAGACAATGGTGCTGACGCCGTAGGCCATTAAGGAGGCCAGTAGCACCGTGTAGTCCCGCAGGAATCCGACGCAGAAGTAGGCCAGCACGATGGCGCAGAGTGTGCCGAAGACCAAGCCAACCCGGCGTCCGCAGAACCCGAAGGCCATTAAACCGAGCACTACACCACCGCCGACGGCGGCGAGTAGTTCAAACAGCCCCGCAGTGACGCCAATCATCGGTACTAGCTCGAATCGTGCGACGCAGAACATCACCAAGCCCGCGATCACCGCAGAGGTGAAGGCCTTGTTGGTCACGCGATCCCAGAAGCAGCTGGCGATAACCGGGAACACGATCGCGCCCCAAAGAGCACCAACAAAGACCAGCATGATCAGTATGTCCATCGAGAAGCTGGCGAGAATCACCCCAATCAGCGTTGCAACGATCATGGTCAGCCTGCCGATAAACAGCATCTTGGTCGGGTCAGGTTTGTTTTTGGCGATGTTCTTGCCGTACACATCGGCCATCACAATCGCCGACATGGCAGAGAGGTCCGAGTCAGCAGTAGAGGAGAGCGAACCGATCACCAGGATAAAGAACAGCCCGATAAACACTGGCGAGAGGTACATCGAAACCATCTGCGGGATCAGGTTGTTCATGTCGCCACCAATGGGCTCCATGCCGGTCATCAGCGCCATCAAGCCAATCATGCCCAAACCGATAACGATCGCACCGTAACCAATGGTCGCGGTGATAAAGGTCGGTTTGATATGGTCTTCACGAACGGCAAATAGCCGCTGGGAGATGGTCTGGTTGCCAATCGCGTAAGCCAGCACCGCCACAAAGAAGGGCGCACCTTGATTGAGAATCGCGTCCATCGAGAACAGGTTGGCTTGTTCTGGCGTAAGGAGACTCATGCCATCTGACAGCGTTTCTGGGCCACCGAGGGCGAACATCACCGCTGGAATAATCAAAATGGCTACGGCCATCATCGCCATTAGCTGGGCGAAATCCGTCAGCACCGAGGCGCGGAAACCTGACCACAGCGTGTAGGAGAGCACGCCGACCCCGGCAATCACCACACCGGCCTGAAACGAGAGAGGTGAAAGCACCGAGACCAGCGCGCCAGAAGCCGTGAAGTTCACCATCAGACTGATGATGCTACCCAGAATGTTGGAGGAGGCGAGAATCAACTGGCTTGAAGAGCCATGGCGGGCATGGATCAGCTCACCGAGGGTGTGCGCGTTGGGCGCCAGTTTGCGAAAGCGACGGCCAAAGGGGTAGATGAACAGAATCATCAACGCGCCCCACAGCCCGTAGTGCAAAGGGCCGGAAATGCCGTAGGTGTAACCCGAGGTAGCGGCGCCGTAGAATGAGGCCGCCCAGATCCAAGTGGCGGTCATGCTGGCAGCGCCAAGGCCAAAACCGATCTGGTGATTGGACACCATGAAGGCGTCGGTATTCTCCTTTTTCTTCTTGATCAGCAGAGTGAGCAGGTAAGTGCCGCCATAAAAAGCCGCCAGCAAGGCGAGCACAGTCAGAGTCGAGAATTGATAGAAATTTTCTTCGTTCATTGAATACCCGTAGGCTTTGCAGCCCTAGCATCCTAAATGGCAACCACAGCTCCCTTTACGGGGTGGCCGCGACAGGACGTAAGTAAAAAACAGAACATCTTTCTAGGTATGTCTGTAGCGAGATGAGACTGCGGTTGGCAGCCTGGTCGTGCAAGTTCAGGCGTTGGAAGCGCCTTAATAGAGGGGCCGGATTAAACGCGCGCAGAAAGCTGCAATAAAGCAGCAGCAAAGCGCTGAGAGGATCAATCCGGATGGGCTACCCTACTCCCTAAGGCTTGAACAGTACAGGTAGACGCGCTAACGAGCTGGGGAAGTAGGAAGCCTGAAGGGGAGGGAATTCTTCAAAAAAACGCGGTGTGTTCTGCCAATACTGCTAAACCAATACCAATCAATACGACGCCGCCAATCAACTCCGCCCAGTGGCCAACAAACTTGCCGAGTTTGTGGCCCAGGAAGGTGCCCATGGAAGCCATGACGGTGGTGGCGAGGCCAATCGCTAAGCTGGTGGCGACAATGTTGGCATCAATAAATGCAAGGCTGGCGCCCACGGCCATGGCATCAATACTGGTCGCCGTGGCGGTTAACACTAATAGCCACAGTGTTTGTTTGCGCTGTTCTATCTTGTCGTCTTTTTTGAGTCCGGCATACATCATATGCAGGCCAATAATCGAGAGCAGCGTAAAGGCCACCCAGTGATCCCAGGCCTGCACATACTGCTGCGATGCCTTACCCGCCGCCCAGCCAAGTACCGGTGTTATTGCTTCAATCACGCCAAATACCAAACCAATACCGATAGCATGCCGGAAACGGGGCTTTTTCAGCTCGGCGCCTTTGCTGAGGGAGGCGGCAAAGGCGTCTGCCGACATGGAAACGGCCAGGAACAACAGGGTGAAAGGCGTCATGAAATATGAACTCGCTCGCTGAAAAAGTACCGCGTAGAACCCCGTCAGTATGAAAGCAGAATCCATACTTGAGTTTAATCGTCGGGTATTTAATAGTGCTGAATCCTATCAGCTTTTAATAAACAAACAAGGTGGTTTTATAAAAATAAAGTTTGAAATAGCGAACTAACATAGCCTTGGCTAACAATGTGTGTGCTAGCTGATTTTGTTGCCTTTTTTAATGTTGTATCTACTTTGGTTAATAGGCTCGGTTTTTTAATGTTTAAGATGGTGTTAATTATTTTGTGGGTTTTAAATCATGGCTTAAATGTTTTGATAGACGGCCATGTTTGGTTGTTTAAGCTAATAAGGTTAAGTGCTGTTATTTAGCTGCTCGCTGTGCAAGCACTTGGTCGTCACCGCCGGGCAGACAAAATCATGCTTCACCATTGGGTGCTCGTGTTACAGTATGTACTCACTGAATTTCCGCCGGTATTCGCTAGCATGCTGAGTATGGTTGAAACAGTGCTATTAAGTGAAAGTCCCCATGAAGCGGGCATTTTCTTGATCTTTTCTGCTGTTACTTTGAGCTAAATAAGTAGAGATTAATATGCGATTAGCGGCGTTTATTCGGGCTGAAATTGAGGCGATTCTGCTTGATTGGGAACGATTTTCTAAGACCCTCTATCATGCTAAGAATATGGACAGGGAGAGTCTGCGCGATCATGCCAAGGAAATGCTGTTGGCGATTGCCGCTGATATCGATTCACCTCAGGATGAGTCCGCACAGGCTGCTAAATCGAAAGGGGGCACACCAAAGGGCGAGGAGGAGACCTGGGCAGAAGTGCACGGTGGGGACCGGCAGAATAGCGGCTTCACCGTTATTGAAACGGTATCTGAGTTTCGGGCGCTGCGCGCGAGCGTGGTGTCGCACTGGAGTAAAGCGCACCCAACGCTTGCGGGCCAACGGCTTGAAGATCTCACCCGTTTCCATGAAGCGATAGACCAGGCCGTCGCAGAGTCATTGGAGCAGTACGCTACCGAAAAAGAGATGGAAACACGCCTGTTCGGTGCCATTCTGCTCGCATCCCCAGACCCAATTTATGTATTGGATCTCGACGGTCGGTTTATCTATGCCAATAAGGCCACTGCCGATTTGTTCGCGATGGCGCCTGAGGCGATTATTGGTAAATCCACATTTGACCTTGGCTTTTCCTTTGCCTCTGACTTTCAGCGCAATTTGGATAAGGTCATTGCTGAACAGACTACTTTTCGCGGTAAGTTTGCCCATACCTTTGCTTCTGGCCAGGGTGAGCGGTTCGAGTATCTACTTGCCCCTGTGCTTGATGAGCAACAAGACACTGAAGCGACGGTGTGCATTTCCCGCGATATTACTGAGCAGGCCATTGCGGAAGAGAAAGCATGGCATAACGCCCACTATGACCTTTTGACCGGCTTGCCGAACCGGCGCCTTTTTCTGGACCGGTTGGAACAGGAAATCAAACATGCCAATCGCCGTAGTCGGCCTCTTGCGCTGCTCTTTATGGATCTCGATGGCTTTAAAGACGTCAACGACTCGCTTGGCCATGAAGCGGGTGACCGCATACTGTCTGATGTGGCGGAACGCCTTGCCGACTGTGTGCGAGCCAACGATACGGTGGCACGTCTAGGTGGGGATGAATTTACCGTGATTCTCACCGGCGCCGAGCAGCGCAAAGATGTAGAACTTGTGGCGCAGACGATCATCGATGCCCTGGCGATGCCATTTCACATGGGGCAACAGCGCATTCAGATTTCCGTCAGCATTGGGATCGCGTTTTATCCTGGCGCCGCCTCCTCTCCCGATGCGTTGTTGGAAGCCGCGGATCAGGCGATGTATCAAGCCAAAAAAGCCGGTTCTAATCAGATGTGTTTTTACGACACGTTCGATAAAACAGGTGCCGATGCAGCCAACGTTTGCCTGCATAGTGAGTTTGCTTCCCCATCAACTGCGTTAGATACCCATAACGCTGCCGACTAAGCGGGCAGCGGTGCTGCTCCGGCTGCACGCAACTGGCTAACATCTGCCCGCGGTGGGGCTCCAAACATGCGGCTATATTCGCGGCTGAAGTGGGAAGGGCTTTCATAACCTACCCGGTAGCTTGCGGTGGCTGCTTCCAACCCTTCGGCCAGCATGAGCCGCCGCGCTTCGTGCAGGCGTAGCTTCTTTTGAAACTGTAGCGGCGACATACGGGTGACTTGCCGGAAGCTGTGGTACAGGGTTGATTCGCTCATATTAGCGACTGCCGCCAGCTCGCGGATTTTTAGCGGCTGGGCGTAGTGTTCATTAAGGGCGTAGATGACCCGCGCAATGCGGTTAGCCTGGGAGTCCGAGGCGGTAAACCGACGCATGTGAGGCCCCATTGCACCCATCAGTGCCCGATAGATCAGCTCACGACGGGCCAGGGGCGAAAGCACCTTAATATCTTCAGGAGCGTCGAGCAGGCTTAAAAGTCGGTAAAGCGCGCTCTGCATACGTGAATCCATCGGGGCCGACTTTAAGCCGCAGTCCATCTCGGGGCAGATAGTGTCATTCCCCGCGGGCGGCGCTGTGTCGCCCAGTTCCAGTATCAGTCCCGCTACCTCCTGAGGATTCACCGACACCTTTACCGCCAAGTAGGGGCGTTCGGGAGTCGCATGGTCAATCCTGCCTACCACCGGTAGATGAACGGCGCTCGCCATGTAGCTGGGGCCGGTGTAGACGATCTCCTTGTCACCCAGTAGCACGGTCTTGCTGCCCTGAATGACAAAGCACAGGCATGGCTCGTATACGGCACAGTGAAAGCTGGTGGGGGCGTCAGCACGCACGAGTTGCACTTCGGCAATCGCCGTATCCTGGAGCTCTTCCAAGGGCGTCCAACGGCGGGCGATTTGGCTCAGCTGCTGGGGCAGGCTGTCGCTGAAATGGGCGATCTGCTCAGGCACGATAACGGTCAATGGCTCTCCTCCCTAATAGCTCGAAGTATATGCTTTCGCTTCACCAATCGAATGCTTTTTCATGTGTTTTTGCAGGTTCAGGCAAGCACCTCGCAGAAACCGGCAATCCACACTGAGTGTCATCAGTCCTTCATCAAGCTCAGGCGCGGAAATAACGCTTTATCTTGAGTCGCCCGCCTTGTTAATGCTTTCAACCGCCACGGCAGAATTAGGCAATCTTCCCGCAGAAACCCGCTACCTCGAATGCGTTCGTGTCGCCTATGGTGAGTAACGTCCGGTTGACAGTAAGGCACTGCTCAATCATGCCAGCCCATTCAGCCCTCCTGATAACAATAAATGACTGTCGATTCTGACGTTGTTTAAACGACTAGTTAATCGTCAACCGCCTGCGCGGTGCGCAATGTACAACGAACGCTGCTATCGGTTTTCGGTAGCCATTGGAGCAAGTGATCATGGGAAGTCTGTCTCAAAGAACCCGTTTTGTAAGCAGCCGGGCGGTGATTCTGTTCCTGCTACTAACGGCCTTGTTGACCGGGTGCGAGGCCAAGAGTGAGGAGGCAGCAGCGCCTGCTTCACCGCCGCCGCCGGAAGTCGACGTCGCGGAAATCGTCGCTCGGCCGGTGGTCTTGAGCGAGTCGTTTACCGGGCGGGTGGAAGCGGCTGAAACGGTCGAGTTAAGAGCCCGGGTGAGTGGCTATATTCAGGAAGTGGCGTTTGAAGAGGGAGAACTGGTCGAGCAGGGGGACCTGCTGTTCCTGATCGATCAGCGGCCTTACCAGGCCCGTGTTGGCGCCGCCCAGGCGGACCTTGCTCAGGCCAAGAGCCAGCTGGCTCAAGCTGGCAGCGAAGCCGAGCGTGCCAGGGTATTGCTGGGGCGTCAGGCCATTTCCCAAGAGGTGCATGACCAGCGTCAAGCGGCACTGAATAATACTCGCGCCATGGTGGATGCCGCCGAGGCAGCGTTAGATACCGCCGAGCTAGACCTGGAATACACTCGCATTACGGCGCCGGTTAGTGGTCGTGCCGGTCGGACAATGGTAACCCGCGGCAATCTGGCCAATGCCGATCAGAGCCTGCTGACCACGCTGGTAAGCATTGATCCAGTACACGTTTACTTTGAGGCGGATGAGCAGGCCGCGTTTGCCAGCCAGACACTCTTGACCGTTGGCGCGACGAATAGCCTGACAATCGAGCTGGGCGGCGACCCCCAGCGGCTGTACACGGGCACCCTGGACTTTATCGACAATCGCTTAAACCCCAATACGGGCACTCTGCAATTCCGGGCGGTGCTGGCCAACCCGGAGGGCCGCATTCGGCCTGGAGAGTTTGCACGGGTCGAAATGCCGGTCGCTCGTTTAGAGCAAGCATTACTGGTAGACCGCAAGGCAGTGCTGACTAATCAGGATCGCCGCTACGTCTATGTCGTCAATGAGAATAACCAGGCAGAGCAGCGCCAGGTAACCACAGGGCGGCAGGTGGCAGAACGAACAGTCATCACCGAAGGGCTTCAAGCGGGTGATCGAGTGATCGTCAATGGCGTGCAAAAAGTGTTCTTCCCCGGAATGGAAGTGAGCCCGCAAAGCGTAGCGGCCGCCCCAGCGGCTGATGCCCCTATTTCCGACGATCAGCCCACCATTGCGGCCAGGGAGGAGTAAACCGCCATGAATTTCTCCCGTTTCTTCGTGGACCGACCAATTTTTGCGGCGGTGCTGTCGATCATCATTCTTGCGGTGGGGCTGATCTCCATTCCCAATCTGCCCATCAGCGAGTACCCAGATGTAGTGCCGCCCTCCGTGGTGGTGAGGACGGTTTACCCCGGCGCCAACCCGAAGGAGATCGCCGAGACCGTGGCGACGCCGTTGGAAGAAGCCATCAATGGCGTCGAGGACATGATGTACCTCAAGTCTGTTGCGGGTTCTGATGGCGTGCTGCAAATGACCATCACCTTCCGTCCCGGCACCGATGCTGAGCAGGCTGCCGTTCGCGTACAGAACCGCGTTAGCCAGGCCGAGGCTCGGTTGCCGGAAGCCGTGCGTCGTCAAGGTGTCACCACTCAGAAGCAGTCGCCTACCTTTTTGATGGTCGTTCACCTGACCTCGCCCAGCGGTGAATACGACACACTCTACTTACGCAACTATGTGCGGCTGAATGTCCGTGATCGCTTGGCCCGGCTTGAAGGCGTAGGCGACGCGCAAATATTCGGCGGGGGTGACTACGCCATGCGGGCGTGGCTTGATCCCGATCGCATAGCCGCCCGTGGCCTGACGGCCAGCGACGTGGTGGGGGCCATGCGCGAACAGAACGTGCAGGTATCCGCCGGTCAGTTGGGGGCCGAACCCATTGAAGAGAGTGACTTTCTCACCCTGATCAATGCCCGAGGGCGGCTGGAGACGGTGGAGGAGTTTGGTGACATCGTGCTGAAGCGCGGCGAGAACGGCGAGATCCTGAGGCTCTCGGACGTGGCCCGGCTGGAAATGGGTGCCGGGAACTATACGCTGCGCTCGCAGTTGGACGGCCAGAACGCGGTCGCCATCGGTATCTTCCAGGCGCCGGGGGCCAATGCACTGGCTATCCGCGAGCAGGTGGTCGCCGCCATGGACGAGCTGTCCGAACAGTTCCCGGAAGGCGTTGAATATGAAGCGGTTTACGACACCACGATCTTCGTCAATGACTCGATTGAGTCCGTGGTGAAAACGCTGATGGAAGCCGTACTGCTGGTGGTGCTGGTGGTCACGTTGTTCCTGCAGACCTGGCGGGCCTCCATTATTCCGCTGCTGGCGGTGCCGGTCTCGGTGATCGGCACCTTTGGGGCGCTTTACCTGCTGGGCTACTCCATCAACACACTGACCCTGTTTGGGCTGGTGCTGGCCATCGGTATCGTGGTGGACGACGCCATCGTGGTGGTGGAAAACGTGGAGCGGAACATCGAGGAGGGCCTCAAGCCCCAGGCCGCCGCGCATCAGGCCATGAAGGAAGTTTCCGGGCCGATCATCGCCGTGGGGCTGGTGCTGTGTGCAGTGTTTATCCCCATGGCCTTTCTCTCTGGCGTGACCGGGCAGTTCTACCGCCAGTTCGCGGTGACGATTGCCATCTCCACGGTGATCTCCACCATCAACTCGCTGACCCTGTCGCCCGCGCTGGCGGCGATGCTGCTTAAGCCGCATAACGCGCCCAAAGACCGACTCACTCGCGTGATCGATACACTATTCGGCTGGATCTTCCGGCCCTTCAACCGTTTCTTTAACGCCAGCTCCCACAAGTACCAGGGCGGTGTAGCCCGCTCCCTGAAGCATCGTGGCGCGGTGTTTGTGGTCTACGCGCTGTTGCTGCTGGGCACCGGGGTGATGTTCAAGGCGGTGCCACCCGGCTTTATTCCAGTGCAGGACAAGCTTTATCTGATTGCGGGCGTCATTCTGCCGGAAGGTGCGTCGCTGGAGCGAACCGATCAGATGCTTCAGGACGTGGTGGACATCGCCATGGAGACCGAAGGCGTGGAGCACGCCGTTGCCTTTCCCGGCCTTAACGCGCTGCAGTTCACCAATACTTCCAACACCGGGGTAGCTTTTCTTACTCTCAGCGCCTTTGGTGAGCGCAGCCTGAGCGCTGCGGAAATAAATGCCCGCATCAACCAGGGCATTAGCGGCTTGAAAGAAGGCTTTGCATTCTCCTTTATGCCGCCGCCGATCCTGGGCCTGGGCAATGGGTCGGGCTTTCAGCTGTTTATCGAGGATCGCGGCAACCTTGGCTATGGCGCGCTGCAGCAGGCGGTCAATCAACTCCAGGGTGCGATTGCGCAAACGCCGGGGATGGGCTTTCCAATCAGCAGCTATCAATCCAACGTGCCGCAACTGGATGCCGAGGTGGATCGGTTGAGGGCCAAGGCCCAGGGCGTGCCGTTGACCGAACTGTTCGACACTCTGCAGACCTATCTTGGCTCGACCTATGTGAATGACTTCAACCGCTTTGGCCGTACCTGGCAGGTGATCGCCCAGGCGGACGCACCTTTCCGGGCCAGCGTAGAAGATATCGCCCGGCTGCGTACCCGTAATGACCAGGGGGAGATGGTGCCCATCGGTACGATGGTGGATATCCGGCAAACCTTCGGCCCAGACCCGGTGCTGCGCTACAACGGCTATCCAGCAGCGGATCTGGCTGGTGAGTTCGATCCTCGGGTACTCTCTTCCACACAAGCAATGGATGTTATTACCGCCCTGGCGGAAGAGGTGCTGCCACCGGGCATGGAATTAGAGTGGACCGACCTGAGCTATCAGCAATCCACCCAGGGTAATGCGGCGCTGGTGGTCTTTCCGTTGTCGATCCTGCTGGTATTTCTGGTGCTGGCGGCCCTCTACGAGAGCTGGACGCTACCGCTGGCGGTGATTCTGATCGTGCCCATGTCGATGCTTGCGGCGCTAATCGGCGTCTGGTTTGGCGGGGGTGACAACAACATCTTTGTACAGGTGGGGCTGGTGGTGCTGATTGGCCTGGCGTGTAAGAACGCCATCCTGATCGTGGAGTTCGCCCGCGAGCTGGAACTGCAGGGCAAGGACGTAGTGGAAGCGGCCCTGGAAGCCTGCCGGTTGCGGCTGCGGCCGATCATCATGACGTCGATCGCCTTCACGGCGGCGGTGTTGCCTTCGGTAGTTGCCACCGGCGCGGGTGCCGAGGTACGGGCAGCACTGGGTACGGCGGTATTTGCCGGTATGATCGGCGTCACCCTGTTTGGCCTGTTTTTAACCCCGGTGTTCTACGTGGCGCTGCGTAAATTGTCTGGCCCATTGGTCAGCCATCACAGCTCTACGTTGGATACTTCACCTCATCCTACCAGCCATGCCCAAAGTTGATGATAGAGCGGAATGCCGATTAGCACGTTAAAAGGGAAGGTCAGTCCTAATGACGCCAACATGGCTAGGCCAATGTTGGCGTCTGGGATAGCGGCGCGAATGGCAACGGGGGCGGCAATGTAAGAGGCACTGGCGGTAAGACTCGCCAAAATTACCGCTGAGCCAGTGGGTAGCCCTAGCCAGTACGCCACTAGCAGGCCAAAGCAAGAAAACACGATAGGTGCCGCCAGCGCGAATATAATCAGACGGCTGTGCCCCCACCGCAGGCTGCGCAGTGTTTCTGCCGCGACCAGGCCCATCTCCAACAGAAACAGCGCCAGAATGCCATGGAAGGCTTTGGTATATAGGCCAGTCACCGACTCACCAGCATCGGGGCCATATAGCCAGCCAATAAGGACACCGCCCACCAACAGGATCACGCCGCGATTGGTCAGAGTTTCGTGCCACAATCCGGAAGTTTTGATCGGCTCTGACGTTGTGTCAGTGGCCTTTTTACGGCTGAAGCGCCGGTAGAGCAACAGGCCCAGCATGATGGCCGGTAGTTCGAGCAGTACCAGGTAGAGCGTCACCTGCCCACCTGTTATTAGGCTATGCGCTTCGGTATACGCCAGGGCCACGGCGAACGTACCGGCGCTAACGGAGCCATAGTGGGCGGCAAGGCTGGCGCTGTCGGCAATGGATAGCCTCACCAAATAGTGAACCACCGGAAAGATAATCAGTGGAATGATGATCCCCAGCAGAGTGACACCAGCTAACTCGACCAGCAGCGATATGCTCAAACTGCCATGCAGCGCCATGCCGCCTTTAAGGCCAATGGTCAGCATCAGCAGCAGGCTCAATATGTCATAAGCGGCTTTGGGAATACTGAGATCAGAGCGCACCACACCGGCAACCACTCCTAGTACAAAAAACATCACCACAATATCCGGCACGGCCAATCTCCTTGATGGGTTTTAAAGCGGTTACTTTAGCGATCCAAAGAGATTGATGAAAACAAATAGACTTTATACAGTCATAGATGATTTTCTATGGTGCTGGCTATGAAAGTACGACAACTCACTTTTCGTTTGCTACAGGTCTATGCCGACGTGGTTCGCACAGGCTCACTGACGGCCACTGCAAATCGGCTCCACCTGACCCAACCCACGGTGTCTCAGCAGTTAAAGCGGCTGAGAGAGATTGTCGGTGAACCAATTGTGAGCCACGAGGAAGGTCGCTTGGTGCCCACTGAGGTTGGTCAGGCGCTTTATCAACTTAGCCAAGATTTGCTTAGCCGTGCCGATGTGTTTAATCAGTACCTGGAAGAGTACAACCGCGGAGGGCGCGGGCATTTCAGTATCGGCTTGGTGAACACCGCGCAATATGTACTGCCACGGCTGTTAGGGCCGTTTGGTCAGGCTAACCCCCAGGTAGATGTCACGGTGGAGATAGGTAATCGCCAGCAGATGCTCAATCGTTTTGAACGCCATGAGGATGACATCTACGTATTTAGTCATCCACCCATTGATGACGATGTGTTAGCCGCGCCTTTTCTGAGCAATCCATTGGTAGTGGTGGGGCCCCAGCATTGTCGTTGGGCAAGCGTAGAGGGTCTCAACATGGACGCACTCAAAGAGGAGCGATTTCTGCTGCGTGAACCGGGCTCTGCGACTCGGCATACCTTTGATGCCTGGCTGTATAATGCGGGTATTGAGCTACGCTCTACCCAGCAGATCGCCAGTAATGAGGCTATTCGGCTAGCGGTGGCGTCAAACATGGGCCTAGCAGTGCTATCTCGCCACGTTGTTGCAGATTCGCCCAACGGTGTCCAAGAACTGCCGCTGCAGGGCTTTCCGCTGAAAAGTCGTTGGCACTTTGTGGTCAGGCGACAACGCCGCTTACCCCCCGCCGCCATTCGTTTTTTGAGCTATGTACAAGGTTCCCTGGCACAAGCGTTTGACGAGCCTGAAGGGGAGATGGCCGTGGCTGAATTGCTTCAAGCCTTAGAGGCTGAACGCTGATGCCTTGACTTACAAACAGCGTCAATTATCCCCGTTAAAAGCGGCCTAGATCCTATGCGCTAAGCTAAGATATTAAGAGAGGGCTTGAGTGAGAACTTAAGAGAGAGCTTAAGATCGCACTCGGTTCATGCTGTCGCGCCTTGATATTCGTCTTGGGTAACCGCTGCAAACGGAGGCAACTATGCTGCTCGAAGGTTCATGCCACTGCCAAGCAGTGACGTTTAGTGTGACGTCACACCACCCTTATCCTTTCAACCGCTGTTACTGCTCCATTTGCCGCAAAACGGCAGGTGGTGGCGGCTACGCCATCAACCTTAGCGGCGATAACGAAACGCTAAAGGTGACGGGTGAAGAGCATATCAGCGTCTATCGCGCGCTTATCAAGGGGGAGCAGAGCACAGGGGAGCGGCATTTCTGCAAACACTGTGCATCGTCGCTATGGGTTTATGACCCCGATTGGCCCGAGCTGGTGCATCCCTTTGCCTCAGCGATTGATACCGACTTGCCGACCCCTCCCAAGAAAACACACATGATGCTGGGAAGCCGGGCGGATTGGGTCGAGGTCAATGCGCAGTTTCAAGACAAATGCTTTGATGAGTACCCGGATGAGAGTCTTGCCGAGTGGCACCAGCGGCTAGGATTGGAGTGCTAGGCCGTTAATGAGGCCGCTTGCTTCGCTTGTGTTGAAAACAGGCTGTTCTACTCTTTTATACGCACTCCATAGAAATGCGACCCATTGGAGTTCAACGTACGGCTTGCAAGGCCTGCCTTGCGAATGGCCAGCCGTGTTCTCGTTTTTTGACAAGGAGGGTGGAAAGATGGAATTTGAAAAATATAAGTCGTGTATTGAAGCGTGTAATGTCTGCGCCGTTTATTGTGATTCTTGCGCTACTGCCTGCTTGCAAGAAGATGATGTGAAAATGATGGCTGAGTGTATCCGTTTGGATCGCCAATGCGCGCAAATTTGCCGCTTGGCAGCTTCCTTCATGGCCCAGGGGAGTGAATACGCCAAGGACATCTGCCGAATATGCGCTGATATTTGCAAAGCGTGCGGTGATGAGTGTGCCAAACACGATGCCGAGCATTGTCAGGAGTGCGCTAAGGCGTGCCATCATTGCGCCAGTGAGTGTGCTGCGATGGCTGCCTAGGTTTTGTACGAAAAAGGCAGCGTAAAAGCCTAAACCTAGATTAAACAAAGCCAGCTTTCATACGTCGTGAAAGCTGGCTTTTTTGTCTTTTCATCTATATCAAAGAGAACGTTCAAAAGAGTGCGTTAAAAAGAGGGGGCCTTCTGCAAAAGGGTGATCACTTCATCATCGCTGGTTTGGGTGAAATCTTGATAGTGAAGGCCAACGGCGATAAAAGGCTCGGGAGTAGCTAAACAGACCAAATCGTCAACCTCGGTAGCTAACTCATCCAATGTGGATTGCGGAGCGACAGGCACTGCCAGAGTAACGGAAGCGGCGCCTGCCTGGCGTAGTGCCCTGGCGGCTGCTTTTGCGGTTCCGCCAGTGGCGATACCATCATCCACCAGTAATACATGACGTTCGCTCACGTTAATGGGCGCCCGGTTACCAATATAGGCCTGACGGCGGCGGGTTATCTCGCTTAGTTGGCGCTCTACTTCAGCTTCAAGATAACGTTCAGAAGGCTGAAAAACCTGCAGCACATCCGCGGTCCATACCACCTGAGGTGGGTCGCCATCGACGACAGCGCCTAGCCCAACCTCGGGTTGCCCAGGCGCGCCAATCTTACGCACGATGACCACATCCAACGGAAGTTTAAGGGCTATCGCTATCTCGTAGGCAACGGGCACACCCCCTCGAGGTAGTGCCAGCACTAGGTCATATCGCGCCCCGGATAATGCGTGGGCAAGCTTTCGTCCTGCTGCTCGTCGATTATCAAAAAGTGCTTGTTGCGTGTGCATGTGTGGCTCCTAAGCGCCAAGCGGCCTAAACCCCAAAAGGATAAGTGTCGGGTACTCCCTGGGGCCTTTCGCTCGGCAGTGGCGTCACTGCGGTGGTCTCATCGAACCACACATAGGCATCAAACTGCTCTGCTAGCGAGGCCTTGAAGTAATGGCTGTAGTACTCGCTTTCCGGACGATAGATGACGCCAATAGCACGCTCCAGGCGTGTTTGGGTTAGCTGTTCTCGAACCTTAGAGTGTTGAGGGTTGCGCAGCTCAATTAAGGCGCGTGGCAACTGTGTTTCATGAAAAATTCGTTCAAAGGAGTCTGCCCGTGACGGCACGATCTGCTTGATCTTCATTGGCGAATCCCAGTTGTCAGCCGCTGCCACGATCCCCGTGTGTGTGCCGAAACCGATTAAAACAGCTTGATCGCCATAGGCGGTGCGGCACAGCTCGCCGATATTGAATTGACCCTGCCAGCCCATTTCAGTGGCCGACGCATTACCGATATGGGAATTATGCGCCCAGACCACTACCTTAGCGTCTGCTCCTTTGGCTTCTATCACCTGCTGTAGCGTATCGAACATGTGGCGGTCTCGTAGGTTCCATGACTGGGTGGAACCACGGTACATAAGCCGATAGTACTGTTCGGCGGCTCTCACTACGCGGGCGTTCTGGGTGGCATTGAAATAGGCTTCTTCGCCCTCCTTGGCCATATACTCAATGCGGTGTTCCAGTAGCGCCTGAAGTTGCTCAACCACTGCCTCTTCGCACGTATCTTGTTCTTCTTGTAATAGGGCGTGACCGTACAAGGCTGGTTCGCTTTGCCAGGGCGTTAAACAGCCATAACGTTGACGGGCCGCTTGAGCGGCTTCCGGATCGATTCGATCCAGGTAATCAAGCACGGCGAAAAGGGACGCGCGCAGTGAGTAGATATCCAACCCACGGAAGCTGGTACGTTGGCTGAAAGGCAGCTCGGCATTGTGTTGGCGCAACCATTCGGTGAAAGTCGCCACCTCTTCGTTGTGCCACATCCAAGCGGGAAACCGTGTGAAAGCTTGTCGGTCGTCACTTGTTGCAGCGCGATGCCGAACATAGCGGTCGATGTATGCAGCATCCGGCCAATCCGCTTCAACCGCTACAATATTGAAATTGTGCTGTTCGATAAGTCGTCGCGTAATGGCGGCGCGGGCGCGATAGAATTCAGAGGTTCCATGGGACGCCTCACCTAGCAACACAATCTTGGCATCGCCGAAACGATCAAAATGGGCGCCGAATGCGTCTTCCTCTTGCAAACTTGGCAGCGGCTCACAAGCAGCAGCGATGGCCTTGGCTGTTTGCTGGGCGGATGAATAGGGTGCTGTTATCGAGTGATCCATAGGAATCTCCCAGCACACGAACAGGCGAAAAAGCAGCTTAAAAAATACTGACAATTTGAAAATTACGAATAGCTTGAAAATAACTATAGTAAGGAAGAAACAGCTTATCCAAGCATTTATCGCTAAGCTGCGAAATGGCTCCCTAGAAGACGCAGTGCATTAGTAGCGGCGTGTTTTTCGTGACAGCCACCAAACGTCAATGCCAAATGAATATAGCAATGAAAGCAACGCACTAATGGCCAGCAGGCTGGCAACAAGGTGGGAGGTAAGTGGCGTTAACGCCAACAGCAGCGCAACCACCTGCCAGACACATACGGCTTTACGGCGAAAGCTTTCGAACAGCGGTTCTGCAAGCCAGGGGAACGGCCAACTGGCGGCTACAAACAGGTAGCGCATCCCCCCAATCATCAGCACCCACAGGCCCAGAGACTCTAACCGCAGCAATCCTGCGCAAAGTAGCAATATCAGTAGGGCATCCAGCTCCATATCAAAGCGCGCGCCGAACAGTGAGTGGCTTTTGGTGCGCCTGGCAATCCAGCCATCAACGCCATCCAACAGTAGAGCGATCACCGCAATTGCCAACCACTGCCAGATGACCTCTACAAACGCATTGGCGGCGAGCGCACCTGCCAGCAGCGCGACTAATACCGCGCGGGCCAGCGTGACCCGGTTTGCCCAACCCAGTGAACCGTGGGTCCAGAACACCATCACTAAGATAGATATAAACGTGTAGAAGGCCGAGGCAACCCACCAGTTAGCCGAGGTAGCCATTAATTGCGGTAATGCTTTACCCACAGCCATCAGCACCAAGCCGCCCAGCAGTAGCTCTGCAGCGCTATAAAGCCGTTTGGGTAGTGTCATGGATGAGGCATTTGAAAAAAACGGCATGGTGGCTCACGAAGCGGCATCGCTGTCCGCAGTTGAAATAAATGATGCAAGTATTTTTATATGTACCATTCTTGTAGAAGAAGGTAGGGTTGTCTATATGATCAAGGAAAATAGCCTAGTTAGCTTCAAGTGTTGCACATTGTTAATCGAATAATTTCTCTTCAACCGCTACGCTAAAGATGGTGAGCCATTAATGACTGTTCTGCATGAGGCCATTCAAGAGGTGGCCGTCCAGTATGGTAAGGGGCCAAGTCACATAACGAGCAACCTCGCCTTAATGTGCAGCGCCATGGCCCCACGCTACTTTCAATGGAATGAAATAGAGCTCGGTTTAGTTGAGCTTGTAACGAAAAGGATCGCTCATGTCGACGCCTGACGATGTTGGCAAAAAACTATACGTTGGCAAAAACCTTCACGCTGGCAAAAACCGCTGCGCCACCGCCTTCTGGGTGACCAGCCCAGCCCAAGGCGAGTTGCGGGCTGAGCCTCTGGCGACGCCCGCTCAGGATGAAGTGCAGGTACGCACCTTGTACAGCGGTATTAGCCGAGGCACCGAATCGCTGGTGTTTAACGGTCGAGTGCCTGAAAGCGAATTTTCGCGCATGCGCGCCCCTTTTCAGTCGGGTGAGTTTCCCGCCCCGGTCAAGTACGGTTACTGCAGCGTTGGTCGCGTTGAACAAGGGCCGGACGCGCTCTTAGATAAAACCGTCTTTTGCCTGTTCCCCCACCAAGACTACTACACCGTACCTGCTTCAGCGGTGCTTGAAGTGCCTGCCAATGTGCCCGCTAAACGCGCCGTATTGGCCGCCAATATGGAAACGGCCATCAACGGCGTGTGGGATGCCGAGCCCATGCTGGGCGAGCGGATTTGCGTTATTGGTGCTGGTGTCGTCGGTGCACTAGTGGCGTACCTGTGTGCCCAGGTACCCGGCGTCGATGTGCATTTGGTCGATATCAACCCAGCGCGCCGCCAGCTCGCCGAGCAGCTAGGCGTTGCCTTCGCCACACCTGAACAAGCCCCCCATGATCAAGATTGCGTGATCCATGCCAGCGGCCACTCGGCTGGCTTGCGCCAGGCCTTGGAGTTAGTGGGTAGCGAAGGGCGCATTATCGAAATGAGCTGGTTTGGCGAGGGCGACGTCGCGATTCCTTTGGGCGGCGCTTTCCACTCCCAGCGGCTGACGCTTAAAGCCAGCCAGGTAGGCCAACTGCCACCAAAACTTCGCCCACGTTGGGACTACCAGCGTCGCCTTAGGCTCGCGCTGAGCTTACTGGTGGATGAGCGGTTGGATGCACTGATCAGCGGTGAAAGCGACTTTAAACAATTGCCTACGCTTGCTAATACGCTGTTTGGGCGCGGTAGTGTTGAGCTCTGCCATCGGCTGCGATATTCCGCATAACTTGTGTTTTTAAACAATTAATCAGGAGTTTTTATGTTTCGTTTATGCGTTCGTGACCATTTTATGATTGCCCACAGCTTTAACGGCGAGATATTTGGCCCCGCCCAGCGTACCCATGGCGCCACCTATGTGGTGGATGTGGTTTTCCAGCGCCCTGAGCTGGATGAGGATGGCTTAGTGATCGATATTGGCCTTGCCAGCGAAACAGTCAAAGAGGTATTGGCAGGCTACAACTTTCAAAACCTGGATGACGTAAGTGAATTTAAAGGTAAAAACACCACCACCGAATTTATGGCTAAGGTGATTTTCGACCAGCTAGCCAAAGCGATCGGCGAAGGCAAAATGGGCACCACCGCCCAGGGCATTACCCATATGGAGATCAAACTGCACGAGTCTCATGTGGCCTGGGCTAGTTACGAAGGCGCACTATGAGTCGGCGTTTTACCTTGATCGTTGCCGGTGACCCTGCTCAGCGCACCGGTGGCTATATCTACGATGCGCGTATTGTCTCGGCCCTACGTGACCAGGGCTGGGAGATTGACGTCGTGGGCCTGGCAGGCGTGTTTCCTGATGCGGACGCCGAAGCGGCAGCGGCACTAGCTCAAGCGCTTGAGACACTTCCCGACCATGCGGCGGTGGTGATCGATGGCTTGGCCATGGGGGCGCTGCCTGACGTGGTTGCCCAGCATGCAACGCGGCTGGACATTACCGCGCTGCTGCACCATCCCTTAGGCGATGAACTGGGCCTTGATGAGGCTGATCAGCAGCGCTTTCATCGCAGCGAGTTAACCGCGCTGGCTTCTGTGGCACGCACTATTGTCACCAGCCATTTTACCGCTCGGCGTTTGCCGGAACTGGCGGCGCACTACGCCATACCCATCAATGCAGGTGTCACCGTAGTGGAACCGGGCGTGGCCCAGGCACCGGTTAGCCCAGAAGCAGAAGCTGGTGAAACGCTGCGCCTGCTATGTGTGGCAACGCTAACGCCGCGCAAGGGGCAAGATGTTCTGGTTCAAGCGCTAGCGGGAGTGGCCGGTGATCAATGGCAGTGCGACTGCTATGGCGGCGCGCGAGACGCGGCGTTTACACAACGCGTGCAACAGCTGATTGATCAGAACGGTTTACAAAGCAGTGTGCACCTCCACGGCGAGTGCGATAGCGAGACGTTGGAAGCGGCTTACCAACACGCGCACGCATTAGTGCTGCCTTCCTGGTACGAGGGCTATGGCATGGTGGTCACCGAAGCCTTGGCCCATGGCCTGCCGGTGATTACCACCACCGGTGGCGCGCTACGCGACACCTTGCCAGAAGGTGCAGGTTTAAGCGTTGAACCGGGCGATGTTGCGGCGCTTCAAGACGCGTTGAGCCGATTTTGTAACGATGCAGAACTGCGTCAGCAACTGCGTCATGGCGCTGCTCAGGCCCGTGGTCAGTTAAGCGATTGGCAGGCGGCGAGCGAGGCCTTCGCCGCGGCGTTAACAGCGCAAAACCATGCCTCCAATGATTCGCTAACCTTGCGCGCTGGGAGTCAGTTTGAATCCGATTGGCTAACGCTGCGCGAGGCCGCTGATTTCGCCTCACGCAGCCAGCGCCTTGCTCAGTTCGCTTCAGAGTGGTTGGAGGCACGTAGCTCAACGCCGATGATCGCGGATCTTGGCTGTGGCCGGGGGAGCAACATGGGATTTCTGGCCCCGCGTTTTAGCGCCCACCAGCGATGGGAGTTGATTGACCACGATGCCATTTTGTTAGCGCAGGCGCGCCAGCGTGCCGCCGGGTTAAGCGATAGCCAAGGGCAGCCTGTGGCCGTCGAAACGCACTGTGTATCGCTGGAGCCGCTTGACGATGTGCCGCTGGACGATGCGCACCTAGTGACGGCGTCGGCGCTGCTTGATCTGGTTTCTCAGCAATGGATCGAGGCATTAGTGGGGCGCTGTGCCGAGCAGCAACAAGCGCTTCTAATCGCGCTGAGCGTGACCGGAGAGTGGCACTTTATCGATGCCCAGGGCGAGCCGGTGCTGGATGATGAAGACCACTGGCTGCTGGCCATGTTTATTGCACATCAGCAGCGTGATAAAGGCTTGGGCGATGCGCTGGGCGGTCAGGCTCAAGAGGTGTTAGTAGCTACCCTTGAGAAGGCCGATTATCGCATTGAGCAGGACGATACCCCATGGCAACTGACTGCTGGCAACCATGACCAGCAGCCGTTAATGATGGCGCTGTTGGAAGGTTGGGCTGAGGCCGCCACCGAACAAGCCCCTGACGCCGCGGCACGCATTGCCAGCTGGTTGGAGCAGCGCCAGCAGGCGGTGGCCAACGGCGAGCTGGGGATTTGGGTGGGGTACCGTGATCTCTTTGCCATCCCTCCGTTTGCCAAGCCTCAGGAAGAGGCCTAAGCCGATGGGGTTTGCTCAGACGTTGTGTACCCGGCTAGGCGCGTACATTAGCCCATGCCTGCAAAGCTCATGGCTACGGCGGGTGGTGCTCAGTATTGCCTTGCTAGGGGCCGTGTTGTTGTGGGTCGACCCCCGGGCCATCGTGGCGGAAGTGCAGCGCTTCTCGGCTGGGTGGGTAGTGTTGGCGTTAGTCATCAGTACGCTGCAGATCATGCTCTGCGCTTGGCGTTGGCAGTTTACCGCTGGGCTGATTGATGTACCGCTGCGGTTTGCTTATGCCCTGCGAGAGTACTATTTGGCGCTGCTGGTTAATCAGCTGTTGCCCGGTGGAGTACTGGGCGACGCCGGGCGGGCACATCGTCATGCTGCTCAGGCGCAGTCACGCGGTCGCGCTTGGCGAGCGGTCATTATTGAGCGCGCCTCGGGCCAAGTGGCTGTGGTCGTGCTAACGCTCGCGGCATTGCTGCTATCACCGCTCTGGCATGCCGCGCTGGGAGTGTCAGTACTTACTACGGTGGGCTTAGGCGTCGTGGCTGCTCTCGCCGTGGTTATCGCCAGCGGCCTGCTGTTGCGCCAACATATAAGCCATCGGTTGGCACGGCTGCCGCATTGGTGCCAAGCCCTGGCGCGCGACGTTAAACGTGGCTTATGGCGGCGTAATGTATGGCCTCAGCAACTATTCTCGTCGCTGGTCATTGTGCTGAGCTACGGCCTAGTGATGGTGTGTGCGGCGCGGGCAATTGGTGTTGAGCTAGCGGTATTGGAGGTGCTGGCGCTGGCACCGGTGCTGCTATTGGCGATGTTGATTCCATTTTCCGTGGCCGGATGGGGTTTACGGGAAGGCGCTGCGGCTGGTGTCTGGGCGCTGGTAGGACTGCCGCCCGCCCAAGGCGTGGCGGTGTCGTTGGCCTACGGTGTGCTGGTGCTGCTGGCGAGCCTACCAGGTATTTGGGTGGCGCTGAGCCGTCGCGAGAAAGCGCAGCCCTCAGGCGGTGGTATCCCGCAGATGCAGGTCGAACAGCGTGTCGTCTCCACAGCGGAAGGTGCGCGTGGGCGGGCGCAGCGCACTCTCAAGCGTCTGAATGGGCGTCATTTGAAGCCCTGGCCTGCCGGAGCCGATCAGCAGCGGGGCGACCAGCAGGTGCAGCCGGTCAACGGCGCCTGCTTCGATAAACTGAGATACCGTGATACCGCCGCCTTCAATCAGCACACGGGGCAGGCCTTTATCGGCCAGCAGGGTGATGACATCAAGCGGATTGAACTGGCCGTTGGCACCCAGTGGCAGCACGCAACGTTGAACGTGGGCAGGCAGCGTCGTGTTCGCTACCCCAGGCCCCACAATCAGCAGTGTCGGCGCGGCACTGTTACACAGCAGCGCCAAGTCATTAGGGATACGGCCGCGTGGGTCCAGCACCACCCGCGTCGGGTTAGTACCGCTAACGTGTCGCACGGTCAGTTGAGGATTATCGGCGCTGGCGGTGCCCGCGCCCACGACCACCGCGTCAACCAGGGCGCGCAGGCGGTGCAGGTGAACCAAACTTTCATGGCCGTTGATGTAGTGGGAGTGGCCGCTTTCCGTCGCGATGCGACCATCAAGGCTTTGGCCCAATTGAGCCACGACCCAGGCCAGGCGACTGGCCAATGGGGTCAGGCAGTCGAGCAGCTCACGCGCCTCAACACTGACCGGCTGACCCGTTTGCCACTCGCCGCTTGGCGTCACGGTGATCGCCACCTCGCAAGGGCGCCGATGACGCAGAGCCGAGAGCCATTGCCAGGCATCGACCAGCGAAATAGTGCCGCTAGTATTCATAACACTGCTATTAATACCCGTATTGACATGGGAGTCGGGCATGACGCCTCCGCGCTAATAAATCCGCTTCATCATGCGGGCTCTACTTGGTCTAGGGCAAGTAGTTCAGAGCCAGTAGCCCGAGCAACTCGTTCAGCGCGAGCGCGTATCATCCCCCACGCCAGGAAGCCAGGAGGCCTACATGTACCAGATTGAACGAGCTATTTTCGATATCCGTCGCGGATTGCCAGTAGTAGTAAATGCCGGTGAGCAGCGTTTGCTAGTACAGGCACTGGAAGGTAGTGAATCAGTCGAAGCGCTTGCTCGGTTAGCAGGCGCGCGGCCTTCGCTGGTGCTTACCCGTCACCGCTTGGCAGCCATGGGCGTAACGTTAGCCGCTGAAGCCGCCAGCTTGCCGCTCGCGACCAGGATAAGCACCAATGAGCTGCATGGCTTAGCCACGGCGGAGGCGCTGTCGCAACCTGCGGGTGGGCTGCTAAGCGGCTTAAAGCCAGCGGGGTTAGCCGAACTAGGGGCCGTTACGCTGATGCGTCGCGCGCTGTTAATTCCAGCAGCGCTATGTGCTTTTGTCAGCAAAGAGGCCGCTGCGAATATCGAGCAACAGCTAGCAGAAGGGCGGCTACTGCAAGTTACCGCTAAAGACGCTGAGCACTGCTTGGCCGGTGCGCCGGGCATGCTGAAGCGCGTTAGCGAAGCACATATTCCCTTGGAGGATGCCGCTGAAAGCCGCTTTGTGCTTTTCCGTGAGCCGGACGGCTTACGCGAGCATGTTGCCGTCGTTATTGGTAAGCCGGAGAGTTGGGAAGGTGCGGTGCCACTGCGCATGCACTCGGCGTGTTTAACCGGTGACCTGTTTGGCAGTTTACGCTGTGACTGTGGCGAGCAATTACGCAATGCAGTCGCCGATATTCAGGCCATGGGCGGCGGTGTGCTGCTTTATTTGGCCCAAGAGGGGCGAGGCATCGGTTTAGCCAATAAGCTGCGCGCTTACACCTTACAAGATGGTGGCCTGGATACGGTGGATGCCGACCAAGTGCTTGGTTTTGGGGACGATGAGCGCCAGTACGCCGTGGCGGTAGATATGCTCAACGCCCTTGATATTGAGCAAGTGCAGCTGCTGACCAACAACCCGCTGAAAATGGAAGCGCTGCGCCAGGGCGGTATCGAGGTCGTCTCGCGCCAGGCGCTGTACGGCAGCGTTACCGATCATAACCAGCGCTATCTAAACGCCAAGGCCACCCGCGGCGGGCATCTGTTAGAAGACGTACTAAGCGGGCAGCGTTAACCGCCGCAAACGGTCGCGAGCTCAAGCTGCTCCAATCGTGAAGTGGTTTTAGTTGGTTAGCGGCGGTAGGTGGGCAGTTTCTGTCACGACTGCCGCTAACTGGCGGGCATAATGCATTACCAGCCGCTCGCCTAATTCGGCGCTGGCGTGGCTGGCATCACCGGCCACACCATGGGAGCTTAAATCTTCCGCTAACCAGGCAAACGCTGCTGCACCCTCTGCACTCACTAAGGCATTGCCAGCGGGCGCCGCAGGCGGTGTGGCTTGATAGTTATCTAGCTGGACAAGCATGGGTGCCAAATAGCGCATCATGGCAGTTTCGAGTAGCCCACCGTGTAACCCGTAACGCAGCTCATCAGCCTTAATGGCGCCTTCTAACGGTGGCAGCCGCGTGTAGGTGGCTTTTACCACGCGCATTGCATGCCGCCGCCGCAGGGTTAAGCCTGCTAAATCCATCACCGCTTTATTGCCACCGTGGCTATTAAGTAGTACCAGACGACGAATGCCAGCGCGGGCCAGGCTGTCGCCATACGCTTCTAGCGTGGCGATCGCCAATGGCGCTGGCAGGCTCAGCGTGCCTGGGAAACTGGCGTGCTCATCGCTTGCGCCGACGGCAATGGCGGGTAGGCAGATCACATTAAGGTTCGGATCAAGCTCCTGCAGCATGGCGGCTTGCAGACCTTCGCCAATGGTCAGGTCTGTAGCTAGAGGAAGGTGGGTGCCGTGTTGTTCAATGGCGCCGAGTACCAGCACCGCTACCGGGTCGCGTTGGGCGAACTCGGCTAACTGCGGTGCGGTGAGCGTTTGCCAGTGGTGAATCATGAAATGAAAAGCCTTTAGGGTTTAAACATTGTTGTGAACATTGTTCTGAAGCAACTGATGATCCGAGCGGCAGGCGTAGAGATCGCCAGAGGCTAGCTCGTCAGCGCCAGCGCTTAGCCATTCGGTCATCGCTTGCGGCGTTTGCCACTCGGCCCAACGGAAATGGCGCTGCTCTCCAGCGACCACGTTATAGCGATACTCGCCAAGACGACTTAAATGGTTAACACAGTCGTGGTTGACCGCTAATGCACCCGCCACAAACTCCACCGAAAGCGCGGCCACCGGGCTGCTTAGTCCTGCCAGCACCTCTGCTTCAAAGCCTTCAACGTCAATCTTGATAAAGCTGGGCTCACCATACTCTTCAATTAACGTATCCAGCGTGGTGACCGGTACCCGCAAGCGCTGTTCCCAGCGCACTTGGCTAAAGCCTGCATTGCGCTCGCCAATCTGTTCGCGCCATTCGGTGGCCAGGGTGGAAAGCGTCGGGTTGCCGGTGCTAATAGCGATGTCGGCAAAGCCCTCTGTTGGACCAGCCGCCATGGGGAGCAGCGTGATGCTTTTCGGCCTAACCAATCGCTTAAACCACTTGGCGAGATCAGGCTGGGGCTCCAGGGCAATCACTTTTGCGCCTAGCGCATGAAAAGCCGCGCTGCGGTCACCTAAGTGAGCGCCAATATCAAAGGCGATAGTGCCGGGCTGAATAAACGGCTGGTAGAGGCGCTGGAGCCCTCGCTGACGCCCCGGGCGCCAATAAATAAACAGCGAGCGAGCAAGCCCGCCCGCGCTCCGCAGCCGTTGCAGCGCCATGCGCCGCATTAGGCGGGTTTTCTGAATATCTTCATCCGGCATCGGGATACCAGACGTAATTCCATGTTTCACTAACGGGGTCGTCGTTCAGCATGAGTCGCAGGCGAACATCACTGGGTTGGTCGCTTGCGGGCAGCCGAAAGCTCGCTCGCCAGCCGCCATTGGGGAGTGCGGTTACCTGGGGCAGTTGTACCTCGCCCTGGTGGGTGCTGATATCCAGCTCGACAGGTTGGTCGGCGGTGATATCCTCAAGCGCTCCGCCCTGGAAGTCGACAATGAACTGACGCTCCCCTGGCGTCGCCGAGTCCTCTTGCCCCGGCACGCCGGCACTGCCATGGCGGGTGCGGATCACACGGCCAAGGTGGTGCTCTTCCGGCTGCGTGTTGAGCGTGTGCGTCAGGTAGTGGAGGCGACGGGATTCGCCAGCATTTAACGCATCATCCGCGACCCAGTAAGCAACGATATTGTCGTGAGTTTCATCGGGTGTCGGAATTTCGACCAGTTCCACGAGGCCCGGCCCCCACGCATCTAACGGTACCACCCACTGACTGGGGCGGCGGTGGTATTGGGCTTCGATATCCAGGTAGCGGTTAAAGTCACGCTCCCGCTGCATCAAGCCAAATCCTTGGGGAGAGCTATCAGCAAAAGTCGAGGTGCGTAGCTGTGTTGGGTTGGTGAGCGGGCGCCAGATCCACTCGTCGTTACCGGTATGCATCAGCAGGCCGTCGGAGTCATGTACCTGGGGGCGGAAATCATCGGGACGCTCACGGCTTGCCTCACCGTAAGTGAACATACTGGTGAGCGGCGCAACCCCCAGCTTGGCAATGTCTTCGCGGGCAAACAGTTCCGCTTCCACCTCTACCTGCGTTTTTTCACCGGGTTCAATAATAAATCGATAGGCACCGCTGACAGAGGGGCTGTCCATTAACGCTAATAGCTCAATCTGTTTGGCGTCTGCGCTGGGTTTATAAAGCCAAAATTCGCGAAACGCCGGAAACTCCTCACCTTCAGGCGAGGCGGTGTCGATCGCTAGCCCGCGGGTGGATAGTCCGTATGCTTGGTCGCGCCCCACTATGCGGAAGTAGCTAGCACCGAGAAAAACGGCAAACTCGTCGGCGTACTCTTCATTATTTAGGGGGTAATGCAGACGAAACCCGGCGTGGTCACTGCCAGATAAATCGTGCTCTTTCAGCTTTTCGGCATTGCCATCATAGGAGTAGTCTTCCGCCGAAAAGGGAAGCGGGGAGGCTGTGTCGTTTTCGATCACATTGAGTGCAACCGGGGTTTGAAAGAGAAAGCCGCTGTGAAATAGCTGGAGGCTAAAGGGACTCTCATTGCGCCAATAGGCGTGATCAGGATCAAAGCGAATTTGCCGGTAGGTATCGTAATTGAGTTCACGTAATACCTCAGGCAGCGTCTCTTCAGGGGCTTGATAAGGCGCTTCAGCAAGCTGTTGGGCGCGCTCAATGACGGCGCTGAAATGTTTGTCGTCGTCGGCATAGGCGGTTGAAGCCACCGCACAGCCGAGTACAACTATCCATTTACTCGCTATCCACTTACCAGCTTGCCAATTACCAACCTGCCACCTGCAAACACGGCTAAAACGCATGGGCGAAATCCTTATCGAGTGAAGGCCTGCAAAACGTTTGGCAATAAGCCAAGCAGTACGTGAAATTTTTACACAATAACTATACGATTGCATGCGGACGTACAGGATTATTGCGTTCTATTCCTTGCTCTTTTCTCTTGCGCTTGGGTACACACTCTTAAAGACCGAACATGGAGAGGTCGTACTTCAGACACTGTAAGCTAAAGCAGGTACAAATGAGAATGCGATGATTCGAATATTATTAACGTCCTTACTGCTGAATGTCCTGCTCGTTGCGCCGCTATGGTGGCGGTTTGGAGAGATCGGTGCCCATTTGATCGCTTGGGAGGCGTTTATCATTGCGCCCCTTATGCTGGTGCTCCCCGTCGGTCAGGCGCGTCGTTTCGCCGGTGTTGGGTTTGTCAGTTGGATCATGTTGGCGACGGCTGTGAATTTAGGCACTGCCGCTACTCACATGGCGTTTGCCCGGCCACTCAACCTCTATCTTGACGTACCTTTGCTGCGCTCCATTTATCACTTATTAGTAGGTAATGTAGGTCAGTTTTTGGCGGTTTGCGCAATGCTGGCAGGGGCTGCCGTGCTGCTTGGTATCGCCCTAGGCTTAGTGAGACTACTACTTCCTCCCGTCACTTACTCGATTAAACGGCTGCCCGGTGTCGCTGCGTTGACGCTATTAGTCATTGCCACCATCGGTACCGCACTTGAACTTAACGGTGTGCGGCTGGTGGATAGCGCCCGTTTGCCGATGGTCAACAGCACACGGTTTCAATGGCAGCAAATGGCCGATACTCACGCCGCGCGCTTGGCCTTTACCGTGCAACTGGAGGCAGCGCCGCTGGAAAGTCAGCGGTTACCTGGGCTCGATGGACACAATGTGCTGCTCACCTTTATTGAGTCTTATGGCGTCTCTGCGCTGGATAATCCCCGTTATGCGGACGTTCTGCTGCCGACCCTTGCCGATATGCAGCAGCGGCTAGAGGAGCGCGAGCTTCATGTTGTCTCTGGGTTGTTGGAATCGCCGATTCGTGGCGGGCAATCCTGGCTTGCCCACGCAACAGCGTTAAGCGGTCGTTGGATTGATAACCAGCTGTGGTACCAGTTGATGTTAGACAGCGACCACTCCACCTTGATTGATGATTTCAGTGCTACCGGCCAACGCACGCTGGCCGTGATGCCGGCTATTTCTATGGCATGGCCGGAAGGGGAGGCTTACGGCTTCGATCAAATTGTCGCGGCAAAGGATATCGACTACGCCGGACCTGCGCTCAACTGGGTGACCATGCCCGATCAGTTCACCCTCGACTATACTCAGCAACACTTGCTGGGTGAGTCGCCGGTGTTTGCTCAACTGACGTTAATCTCTAGCCATGCCCCGTGGACGCCTATTCTGCCGGTGATTGAAGAGTGGTCTTTGATTGGGGATGGCAGCATTTTTGCGCCCTGGGAGAACGCTGGCGACCCGCCAGAAGTACTGTGGCAGGACATTGAACGTATTCGCGACCACTATGCCTGGTCGGTGGACTACGCTGTAAAAGTGGCCGGACGCTGGGCCGAACGAGTGGTGGATGACCATACCTTGATGATAGTGCTGGGTGATCATCAGGCCGCGCCATTGATTACCGGCGACGATGCCAGCGCAGCGGTACCGGTGCATATTGTTAGCGGGAACCCGGCGCTATTGGCGCCGTTTATAGAGCGTGGCTTTATTCCCGGCACGCTACCCGTGCTGGAGCAGGCAAGTAACGCGCCCAGGATGAGCCAACTGCGCCACTGGCTGCAGGAGGATTTTGGTGAGTTAGCAGATAATGCAAACACTCGCCCGGATACAAGGACGACCACAAGGACGCAGCAATGATCCAACCGGTAATTTTAAGCGGTGGCAGCGGCACACGGCTGTGGCCGCTTTCCCGAGAGCAGATGCCCAAACAATTTTTGCGCTTAACCTCGTCTCAAAGCTTACTGCAGCAAACCCTAAGCCGCTTAGCCGGGTTAACCGATGCAGCCCCAATGCTGATGGGCCACCATAGCCACCGCTTTTTAATGGCCGAACAGCTGCGCGAAATGAATCAAGCCGCCACCGTGGTGCTCGAACCTGAAGGCCGTAATACTGCGCCAGCGATTGCCTGTGCGGCGCTGCTAGCACGCCACTCAGGCGATGACCCACTGCTGCTGGTACTGCCCGCTGACCATGTGATTGGCGATGTAGAAGCTTTCCAGCATAGCGTGTCACTTGCCCAGCCGTTAGCCGAAGCGGGTTATCTCGTTACCTTTGGAGTAGTCCCGACACAGCCTGAAACCGGCTATGGCTATATTGCCTGCGGCGAGCCGCTGGAAGGCGGCCATCATCTTGCGGCCTTTATTGAAAAACCCAATGCCCAGCGTGCCGCTGAACTGGTCAAAAGCGGTGATTACTTATGGAACAGCGGTATGTTTCTGCTGCGCGCCTCAAGCTATCTGGGTCAATTAAAACGGTTACAGCCGGCAATGCTGGAAGCCTGCCAGGAGGCGGTTAACAGCGCACACCGCGACTTGGATTTTCTGCGCCTGGGCGAAGCAGCGTTTGGCCGTTGCCCGGCTGACTCCATCGACTACGCGGTGATGGAGCACTGTGAGCATGCCGCCGTGGTGCCCTTGGCCGCTGCGTGGAGTGATATCGGCAGTTTTGATGCGCTATGGGCAACCGTTGAGCCTGACGCAGCGGGCAATGCCAGTAAAGGTGATGCCTGGCTAACCGATACCCAGGGTTCACTGGTGTTTGCCGAGCACCGCCTTGTGGCAACGCTCGGCGTGCAGAACCTCATCGTCGTGGAAACATCGGATAGCGTGTTGGTGGCCCACCGCGACCAGGCGCAGCAGGTCAAGCAACTCGTGGCTTCGCTTACTCAGGCGGGGCGCAGCGAGCCCTGTTCGGCGCCCCAGGTGCAGCGACCTTGGGGCAGCTTTCAGGCGATGGACAGCGGCGAGCGCTATCAGGTCAAACACATTACCGTGAAGCCCGGCGGGCGGCTCTCGCTGCAGCGCCATCATCACCGCGCTGAGCACTGGGTTGTGGTGAGAGGCACAGCGCAGGTAACGCTTGAAGAGCGCAGTTTTCTGGTCAGCGAAAATCAGTCGACCTATATTCCCATCGGTGCGCTACATCGGCTGGAAAACACCGGCAAAATCCCCCTTGAGCTGATTGAAGTGCAGTCAGGGAGCTACCTGGGCGAAGATGATATCGAGCGCTTGGATGATGTTTACGCCCGAGACAACAACGAGTGAGGGTAGCTTACCAAAGCCAGCTAGCAGGGCGTGCGGGAGGGCGGCCCTTACGTACATCGATCCAACCGAGCACGCAGCGCACGCCCAACCATACCGCGAGCAGCGGCCAGAGCAGAGTGCCGATCATGACAATGCTGAGCAAAAAGGCGATGCAGGCATACAGGGTGCCGATCCAGAACGTGCGGATTAGGTAACGGTAGTGCGGCTGTAGCCACGGTGCGGCGTCTTTGCGGTAGACATAGGCGATCACCACGCCAATCAGCAGGGTGATATTGGCAGTGACAATACCCGCCAGGAATAGCGCATAAATAATCTGCGGCGGGCGTATCTCATCCCGAGATAAAACGTTTTGGGTCATCAGTAAGCTCTGGTTAATAAAGTCGACGCACTAATAAAGGCGATAGTCGCGGTAGTTAGCTAGCCTTTGCTGCTCTTGGACCACTTTACGGTAGCGCTTGTACTCCCACTGATACTGCGCAGGTTCCAAGCTTATTGCGGCTTCCACGCTGGCATTCACACCGGTGGCAGACGTTTGGTCATCGGGGCTGTAAACACGCTCATCGGCATCGAGAAAATAAATCTCAAACCCGCTGCCGGGTACCCGTAGCGCGACCCCAGTGATCACACGTGCCTGGGTGCGGGCTACTAGTTTGGGCAGCAACGTGGCGGTATAGGCATCGCGACCAAAGAAGGGCGCGAAAACGCCGCTGCCCCAGTCGGGTTCCTGGTCGGGCAGTATGCCAATCGCCTCGCTGCGCTTAAGCGCTTTGAGCAGTGCTGCAACACCGCGGGGGTTGGTGGGCACCAAGCTCGCCCCCATGCGTTCACGGCCATGGCGAATCACCGGATCAAGATCGCTAATTTTTGGGGGCTCGTACATGGCGGTAAACGGGAAATGGCTCGATAGCCAGAAGTTAAGCACTTCCCAGTTGCCGAAGTGCGGGGCGAGCACAATAACACCGCGGCCTTCGTTGCGGGCGTTATCAAGTTTGTCGCGGCCGTGTATCGCTAAAATGCTGGTTTCTACTCTATTTGGCTCCGCCATCCAGGCGTGGCCTAATTCCAACATGGTAGCGGTTGAGTGCCGTAAACTCTGCCGGGCAAGGGTTTGACGTTCAGCGTTAGAGAGGTTGGGATAAACGACCGTCAGGTTGCGCTCGGTTACCTCTCGCTCACGCTTATTGAAACGGTAAACCACTGGGCCCAGTACTGATGCCATGCGCCATAGCCGCTTAAGCGACCAGCGTGATAGCTGGCGCCATAGCCAGCTAATCGCACTGGCTTTTGAAAAACGGCGTTGGGTATCACCCGTTTGTTGCTTCATATCTAAAACAACCAGGTATCTACGTTGGAAGGGGCGCGTTTCTCTTGCAGCCCTTTGAAGCCTTTAACGCAGCGGATAATCAGCCAGACGGCGAGGGCCAGCAGCAACGGGAAGCCGATCAAGATGAGCGTCAAGAACGAAAAGACAATGCCGTAGACTAGCCCTATCCAGAACGTGCGGATCTGATAGCGGTAGTGTTCGTCTAGCCATGCAGGGCCTTTGCCTTTATAGACGTAGGCGATGATCACACCGATAAGCGACGTAAAACCGAGGAAGAAACTGGCCAGATAGAGCGCATAGTTCACCATTGCCATGGTGGTGTCGGGCTGTTGGGGGCGCTCTTCGCTGACAACGTTGCCTTCTAGTGGCGCCTCATTGGCGTTATCTTGCATAACATTTCCTTTCGGTAAATCGCTATAAGTGCTGAGCAGGCAATGCTGAAGTAGGGATACAAAGCACCCTCAGCAGAGGTTGCCCCGGCGCACTATGATAGCGTGCGCTATTCGCCTTATCACTAACGAACATTGGGCACTAACGCGCAGCGGGGCGGCAAATCTCGAGTAGATTGCCGTCTGGGTCGCGCAGGTAGATCGACTCAATGGGGCCATTGGCGCCTTGGCGAGCAACGGGACCCAACTCTACATCGATAGCCAAGGCGTCTAAGTGTTGCTTAAACTCATCCAGCGGCAGTTGGCAACGCAAGCATAAATCCAGGCTGCCGGGTGTTGGGGTTGCTGAGATGGGGGCAATGTCGGTGTCGGTTTGATGCAGACGCAACGCGGTATCACCGAGCATTAAATCCACCCGTTGAGCATCGCGGTAGCGTACATCTAAGCCTAAAACACGTGAGTAAAAATCGACGGCGCGACCCATGTCGGTCACGGTAACTACAAGATGATCCAGACCTGATAGCATGCCACTTTCCTTAATACATAACGATAAGCCAGAGAATACGATGATGCGCCGCTGTCCGCTCTGTGCGGAATCCACTACTGCGCTCTACCACCGGGATCGGCGTCGTGACTACTACCAGTGTGCCACGTGCAAACTGGTATTTGTCCCCCCTGAGCAGCATTTGAGCGCCGCTGCAGAAAAGGCCGAATATGATAAACATCAAAACTCGCCGCATGATACGGGATATCGACGCTTTCTAGGGCGTTTATTTACCCCGCTGTTAGCGAAGCTCGCACCCAATGCCCGCGGGCTCGATTTTGGCTCCGGGCCGGGGCCGACGCTATCCGTCATGTTCGCCGAGCACGGTTTTCAGATGGCGATTTACGACCTCTATTATGCCCCTGATACCGCGGTTCTCACCCAGACGTTCGATTTTATCACTGCCACAGAAGTGGTGGAGCATTTGTCGCAGCCTGGCCAAGTGCTGGAACAACTGGCCGAACAGCTCGCGCCCGGTGGTTATCTTGGGCTGATGACCAAGCGCGTTTCTATCCCTGACGCCTTTGCTCGCTGGCACTATATTAGCGACCCCACCCATATCAGCTTTTTTAGTGAAGAGACCTTTCGTTGGTGGGCACAAAAGAATAGTTTAGTAGTGGAATTTCCTGGGCCAGACACGGTTATTCTACATAAAACGCTAAGGTGAATAATTGTAACCTTAGAAAAGCATTGACTTTGCACCCTTGAGGGCAATAATTGCGCGCCGCTATCCCTGCCTGACTCGATGTGCCAGGTGAGATAACGGTCGTTGTGAAATCGCTCAGTCGCGTTTTTCACGCCTGTTTTTCACCACTTTTAGTCAAGACGAGGTTTTCATGTCGCGGCAACTGCTAGCCATGGCGCTGGCGCCCCTATTAGGGCTATTCATTCTCGGGATAGGCAACGGTTTTCTTGCCACCTTAATTACCGTGCGCCTCGATGCCGCCGGTGAATCGGCGACGGTGATCGGTATTGTCTCGTCGGCTTATTTCATCGGTTTGGCGTTGGGCGCAATGGTAAATGATCGCCTGTTGCTGCGTATTGGCCATATTCGCGCTTACGGCAGTTTTGCCTCGTTAGTGGCCGTGACGGTATTACTACAAGGCTTGTTCTTCGACCCCTGGGCCTGGTTTGCGCTGCGTTTAATCGGTGGCTGGGCGACCGTCGGGGTGTATCTGGTCATTGAGAGCTGGCTACTGACGGCTGGCGATCAAAGAGTCCGCGGTCGCCTGTTGGCGCTGTATATGATTTCGCTTTACGCCGCGGGGGTGCTGGGTCAGTTGCTGCTAGGCGTGACGAATGCCATGGGTGTTACTGCGCCCTTTATGGTGATTGGCCTACTGGCTTCGCTCTCTGTACTGCCCATGGCGATGATTCCCCGCGTATCGCCAATTATCGAGCACGCCGAGCCGCTTCCCCCGCACCGCTTGATTACCCTGACGCCCACCGGCGTGATGGGTAGTTTAGGCTCGGGTATGGTCGTCGCCGCGGCCTACACGCTGTTGCCACTCTACCTGCAGCGTAATGGTATGAGCGTGAGTCAGGTGGGCCAGATGATGGCGGTACTCATCATGGGGGCCATGTTGCTGCAATACCCGATTGGCCGCTGGTCGGATCGCCATGACCGACAAATGGTGCTGATCGCCATTAGCGGTTTCTGTGTGCTTATCTCCGCGGCGATGCTCTGGTTACCTCTTTCGACACCCCTATTGGCAGTGCTGCTGTTCCTGCTCGGCGGTGGCGTCTTTGCCCTTTATCCAGTGGCCGTAAGCCACGCTGCCGACCGTGCGCCTGCTGGGGCCCTGGTGCGGATGAGTCAAGGCTTGCTGTTGATCAACTCGATTGGCGCTACCATCAGCCCACTGATGATTTCCCCGGTGATGACGGCAATGGGAGACGCGGGTCTGTTCTGGGCCTTCGGTTCGCTAAGCCTGTTCTTTGTGATGTTCTTCTCCTGGCGTCGTCATGTACGCCCAGCACCGGTGCCCGTAGCTCCGTTTACACCGACTACGCCAATGACCGCTGCCGGTGCCGAACTGGTGGTTACCGAGGAGCTAATGCAGGGGGCACTGGAGCACGAACACCTAGAAGACCTTTCTGAAGCCGTTTGGGATGTCGATGCCGCCGAGCCGGTAGTCGGGCCGCCCGCAGAAGATGAGAGTCATATCACCTACTATGATGATGTAGAGCAAGTAAGTGAGCGAAAATAAAACCAAGAGGGGACGTTATCGGTAGCGGCTGATACCTTGGGCTAATGGTGTAGGCGGGAGAGTGTTACTACTATCGTAGGCAAACTTTCAAACAATTGTTTAACTCCAGCCCGAGGTTCGCTATGAATGTTTACGCCGCGCCGGTACGCGATTTTCGCTTTGTGCTCGAAGAGCTACTAGCGCACCGCTCGCTTAGTCTACCGGGCTTTGAAGAAGCCACGCCAGACTTGGTCGAGGCGGTACTTGAAGAGGCCGCAAAACTGGCCGGTGATGTCTGGGGGCCACTTAACAAGATTGGCGATCAGCAGGGGGCCAAACGCCATGCCGACGGCAGTGTAACGACCCCGGAAGGCTTCGCAGCGGCGTATCAAGCTTATGTCGAGGGGGGCTGGAACGGTATCGGTGTATCAGAAGCGCTAGGCGGTCAGAACCTGCCCGAAGTGGTTGCCAGTGCAGTGCAGGAGATGCTTCACGGTGCCAATATGGCGCTGGGGCTCTGCCCGATGTTGACCGCTGGCGCTATCGAAGCACTGGCGCATCACGGCAGCGATGCGCTCAAAGCGACCTACTTGCCCAAACTGGTGGAAGGCACCTGGACGGGCACCATGAATCTCACCGAATCCCAAGCCGGGTCGGATCTCTCCCAAGTGCGCACCCGTGCGCTGCCTGAAAACGACCACTACCGAATCAGCGGCCAGAAGATCTATATCACCTGGGGCGAACACGACGCCGCCGAGAATATTATCCACCTGGTGCTGGCCCGTAAGCCCGATGCCCCGGAAGGCAATAAAGGCATCTCACTCTTTTTAGTGCCCAAGTTCCTGGTTAACGAAGATGGCTCACTGGGCGAGCGCAACGATGTCACCTGTGCCTCTATTGAGCACAAACTGGGCATTCACGGCTCGCCCACCTGCACCCTGAGCTTTGGCGAAAATGGCGGCGCGATTGGCTACTTGGTCGGTGAAGAGGGGCGTGGTCTTAATCACATGTTCACCATGATGAACGAGGCGCGCCATAAAGTCGGTATACAGGGCATCGGCGTGGCCGAACGTGCCTGTCAGCACGCCTTTGCCTATGCCCTCGAGCGTCGCCAGGGGCGTTCTCCGAAAACGCGTGGCGGCGCCGAGTGCAGCATCAGTGATCACTTGGACGTACGCCGTATGCTGCTTTCGATGCGTGCGCGTACCGATGCGCTGCGCGCGCTGGCACTGTACTGTGCCGCTGAGCTTGATACCGCCCGCCACGCGGAAAGTAATGAAGCCCGCCACGCCGCTCAGGCTCGCGCTGATATCCTAATTCCGGTGATCAAAAGCTTCTCAACTGATCAAGCCGTGGATATTGCCTCCATGGGCATTCAGGTGCACGGCGGGATGGGCTACGTGGAAGAGACCGGTGCCGCCCAGCTACTGCGCGATGCCCGGATTGCTCCCATTTACGAAGGCACCAACGGTATTCAGGCGCTCGATTTAGCAGGCCGAAAGCTTCAGCGTGACAACGGCGAAGCGCTTACCGCGCTCCTTCACGACGCTGCTGCAACCGTGGAGCAACTCAACGCCGACCCTGCACTTGGAACATTGGGCCGTGGCTTGGCGGCAGGTTTGGAAGACTTAAAAGCCGCCCAGGCCATTGTGTTGGAACAAGGCTCTGACCCTGAAAAAGGCGCAGATGCGGTGCAGGCTTACGCTACGCCGTTCCTTAACTTGGCAGGGCATGTACTGTGCGCGTGGCAGATGGGGCAGTCGGCATTAAGCGCCCAGGCGGCAATTAACAGCGGCAACAACGATCCCTTCTATACTGCCAAGATGCGCAGCGCCGAGTTTGCCATCACCCAGTGGTTACCAGTAGGTCGCGCCCAGCGTGCGGTAATTGAGGCGGGTATGCAGTGTTTAAGCGAGTTTGAGGTTTATTGACGCTAATGTATTAGCCAGCACCGCCGCCCTAGAGGCGGCGGTGCTGTTTTCAGTCCATCAAAACAAACATTTAAAACGAACGCTTTTAATAACATCAACAAAATCAGGAGCCGACCATGAACACCATTTTCGAGCAAGGCTTGCCCAAAACCACCGCTAACCACGTACCGCTTTCACCGCTGACCTTTATTGAACGCTCCGCGTCGATCTATCCCGACTACCCGGCGGTGGTTCATGGCAGTACGCGACGTACGTGGGGCCAATCCTGGGCGCGCTGCCGCCAGCTTGCTTCCGCCTTGCAACAGCGGGGCATCCAGCCAGGTCAAACGGTGGCGGCGATGCTGCCTAATATCCCAGCAATGTTCGAGGCGCACTTTGGCGTGCCGCTGGCGGGTTGCGTATTGAACACCCTGAATATTCGTCTGGATGCAGAGGCGATCAGCTATATGCTGGAGCACGGCGAAGCCAAAGCCATTCTGGTCGATCCCGAGTTTGCTGAGGTCATCCAGCAAGCCGTTGCCCAGCTAATCCACAAGCCGCTGATCATTGATGTTGCCGATGTAGAGTTTCTCGGCGACACGCAAGGCATTGGTGAGATCGAGTATGAGGCGCTGCTTAACGAGGGCGACGCCAATTTTGCCTATCAACTGCCTGCGGATGAGTGGGATGCGATCTCGCTTAACTACACCTCTGGCACCACCGGTAAGCCCAAGGGCGTGGTTTATCACCACCGCGGCGCTTACCTCAATGCGGTGAGCAATATTATGGAGTGGGCAATGCCCCACCACCCGATCTACCTGTGGACGCTGCCGATGTTCCACTGCAACGGCTGGTGCTTCCCGTGGACGATTGCCGCCAACGCCGGGGTCAACGTGTGCCTGCGCCGCGTCGACCCGAAAAAGATCATGCAGCTCATTGCCGAAGAGAAGGTCACTCACTTCAGCGGGGCGCCTATTATTCTTAATGGCTTAGTGAACCTGCCCGCGGAAGATAAGCGCCAGTTCGATCACCCCGTCAAAGTCACCACTGCTGGTGCTGCGCCACCCGCCTCGGTGATTTCCGGGGTCGAGAAGCTAGGCATTGAAGTGACCCACGTGTATGGCCTAACCGAAGTGTATGGTCCGGTGACCGTCTGTGCCTGGCGGGAAGCGTGGGATGAACTGCCGCTGGAAGCACGGGCCAAAATAAAAGCCCGCCAGGGCGTGCGTTACCACATGCTCGAAGCGCTGTGCGTGGCTGACCCGCTCACCATGGAGCCAGTACCCAAGGATGGCCAGACCATGGGTGAAATACTGATGCGTGGCAACAATGTCATGAAGGGCTATTTAAAGAACCCGGAGGCCACCGAGCAAGCGCTGGACGGTGGCTGGTACCACACCGGCGATTTGGCGGTTTGGCATCCGGATGGCTATATCGAAATCAAAGACCGCTCGAAAGACATCATTATTTCCGGTGGAGAGAACATCTCGACCATCGAAGTGGAAGACGCCATTTACGGCCATCCCGCCGTTGAAGAGGCAGCCGTGGTCGCCAAGCCTGACGAGAAGTGGGGCGAAACGCCCTGTGCGTTTGTGAAGCTCAAGGTGGGCTACGGCGAAGTCACAGAGGCGGATATTATCGCCCACTGCCGTGAACATTTGGCGGGCTACAAAGTCCCTAAAACAGTCATTTTCAGCGAGCTACCGAAAACATCAACGGGCAAGATACAAAAATTCGTCTTGCGTGAAGAAGCTAAAAATCATTAACCATCCTTAATAGTAATAAGCACTAGCGGTGATAACCGCCAGTAGTGATAGCCGCTAGTATTGATAATCAATAGAGGAGAGCGTGCATGAGTGACCAACAAATTGGCGTAGTGGGCGCCGGTACCATGGGGCAGGGGATTGCCCAGGTAGTGGCTGCCAGTGGCTTTAACGTGCGCCTTTACGATGTGGCCGAAGAGCAGCTTGGCCGCGCCAAGGCGAATATCGATAAAGGCTTGGGTAAATTGGTCACTAAAGAGAAAATCAGCGAGGCGGATAAAAGTGCCGCTCTCGCCCGTCTATCGACCACTACCACACTCAATGCTCTTAGCGACTGCGCGATCATTATCGAGGCGGCCCCCGAACAGCCCGAACTCAAAGAGAAGCTGTTTCGCGATCTTAGCCAAATGAGCAGCACGGCTATTTTAGCCTCCAACACCTCGTCGCTGTCACTCACCCGCCTCGCGGCGGTATGCGAGCACCCTGAGCGCGTGGTGGGCATGCACTTCTTCAATCCGGTGCCGGTGCTCAAACTGGTGGAAGTGATTCGCGCCGAGCAAACCTCGGACGCTACCGTGACCGAGATTGAAACGCTTGCAAAGGCGCTGGGCAAAACCGCCGTGCCGGTAGGTGATGCGCCGGGCTTTGCTGTGAATCGCCTGCTGGTGCCCATGATCAATGAGGCAGCGTTTATCGTGCAGGAGGGCACCGCAACGCCGGAAGCGGTTGATAACGCCATGAAGCTAGGCGCGGCTCACCCCATGGGGCCGCTAGCGCTGGCGGATTTGATTGGGCTGGATGTTTGCTTGGCGATCATGGAAGTGCTTCAAGAGGGCTTTGGCGACCCGAAATACCGTCCCTGCCCACTGCTTAAACGCATGGTCGCCGCGGGCTATCTAGGCCGTAAAAGTGGTCGCGGTTTCTATCACTACGGCTAACTTAATAATAATTTGAAACAATGATTTATCAGATTGAGTTGTCAGTGGTCGCTAATTAGCTGCGAGGGTAGGTTGAAACGAGGGTCTTTTGTCATGGATGACAAAAGTAGCGCCCAGGGATGGGTTTACAGCGCCCTCGTGGAAACCTGCCCTTGATGCCTAGAGGTATAGATTGTCAATTGTAAGAACCCGATAAGAAGTCATTGCCACTCAACCAAGCGTTCGCTAGGGTTGAGTAGTATTCACTTTCATGTTCAATAATAAATCGAATAAGGAGTCCGCCATGAGCGAAGCAGTGATCGAGAAGGTTGATAACGATGGGATGGTGCGACTGACCATCAATCGTCCTAAAGCGCTGAATGCCCTTAACAGCGAAGTGCTTGCCGCGCTGGAAGCACATTTGGTTGAGCTTGAAGCCCACCCGAACCTACGTGCCGTGCTAATTACCGGTGCGGGCGAGAAGTCCTTTGTGGCGGGTGCAGATATCACTGAAATGCGTGAAAAAACACCTGAAGAAGCGCGGGCCTTTGCCAGCCAAGCGCTGCGTACCATTAAACGCCTAGAGACACTCCCCGTGCCGGTGGTCGCGTTGGTGAACGGGTTTTGCCTTGGCGGCGGCTGCGAACTGGCACTGGCCTGCGACTGGGCCGTAGCCAGCGATAACGCGGTATTCGGCCAGCCGGAAGTGCTCCTGGGCGTCATCCCCGGCTTTGGCGGCACCCAGCGTCTGCCACGCCGTGTTGGCCCTGCCATGGCGATTGACCTGGTCACTACCGGGCGCAAAATCGATGCCCAAGAAGCGCTGCGTATCGGCTTAGTGAACCGTGTGATGCCGCAAGCGGAGCTGGAGAGCTACGTTGAAGAACTCACCAAGCAACTCAAAGGCAACGGCCCACAGTCAGTGCGCGGCGCCAAGCAGGCAGTTCACGACGGCATGGATCAAGACCTTGATAGCGCACTAGCGCTGGAAACCAGCCTGTTCGCCTTCTGCTTTGCCGGTGACGAGCAGAAAGAAGGCATGGCGGCATTTGTCGAGAAGCGCAAACCGAACTTCTAAGGTTTGATTAATTACAGTTTTACTTATTTAGGGGGTGGCGCTTGCGCCACCCCCGTTTTATTCTCGAAAGCTAACTGTTCCTTTCAAGAGAGCCGCCACTATGCAATGGGCCGCATTTATTCTCGCCGCGCTTGGTTTCGCTTATTTACCTGGGCCTGCAATGCTATATACCGCAGCGCAAACGTTGGGGCGCGGCCGACGGGCAGGGTGGTTAGCGGTCATCGGTGTGCATATGGGGTGTTATGTGCATGTGGTGGCCGCCGCGCTAGGATTAGCGCTGCTGTTTGCGGCGATTCCCCCTGCCTACATCGCCATGAAAATAATCGGTGGGCTCTACCTGCTCTGGATGGGACTGCGGCTATGGCAGCAGGGCATTCGCACCCACGGCGAAGAGATGCCGCTGGCAACCACGAAACGTGTGCTTCGCGACAGCTTTCTGGTGGAGATGCTCAACCCTAAAACCGCGCTTTTCTTTGTCGCGTTTCTGCCCCAGTTTGTGCAGCCCGAGAGCGCGATGCCGGTAGCATGGCAACTGCTCTGGCTAGGTATCGCCACCAATGTGCTGTTTTCATCTGCGGATGTCATGGTGGTGCTACTTGCGAGTCCTCTACGCCAATGGCTACAAAAATCCCACGGCTCCTCTCGGCTCATCCAGCGCATTGGCGGTGGCGTATTAATGGGATTAGGGGGCAATACCCTCGCTCAGGCGGCACGTTAAAGATTGATCGGCTACTTCAAATTTCACATACAAGGAGCGCTGTATGTTTGATCTCTATATCGCTAACAAGAACTATTCCTCTTGGTCGCTGCGCCCCTGGGTGTTGATGAAAGTAATGGAGATTCCGTTCAACGAACATCTCATGCCTTTTGAAGGCGGCTTTGGCGCTAGCCATGACGTTTACACCCGCTTTTCGCCATCGGGCTTAGTGCCTTGTTTAGTGGATAGGGAGAGTGATCTGGCGGTGTGGGATTCGCTGGCGATTGTTGAATATTTAGCCGAGCAACACGCTAACGTCTGGCCGAGTGATAAAACCGCCCGCGCCTGGGCGCGCTCTGCCACGGCTGAAATGCACAGCGGCTTTGGCGCCCTGCGTGACGAGTGTTCAATGAACTGCGGTGTGCGGGTGGCATTGAATGGCTTATCGGCCAATCTCAAGGCCGATGTGAACCGCTTAGATGCGTTGTGGCAACAGGGAATTGAGCGCTTTGGCGGGCCGTTTTTAGCGGGTGAGCACTTCTCCGCGGTAGACGCGTTTTATGCCCCTGTGGCGTTTCGCGTACAGACATTCAAGCTGCCGGTGAGTGAGAAATCCCAGGCCTATGTCGAACGCCTGTTAGCGCTGCCTGCCATGCAGGCCTGGTATCAAGCCGCGCTGGAAGAAACGTGGCGCGAGCCTATGCACGAAGCTGAAACGCTAAAGAATGGCACGCTGGAAGTTGATTACCGCACGTCTTAACCTTGTGACAACTCACCAGGGATAACCGGCATCGGGTACACTGGCGCAAATTTTCGTTTGGACACGTTCATGGCTCTTAGCGCAACGCCCTACAAAGTTGATATTAACCTCACCGATCTGGATCGCGGTGTTTATGAAACGCTGCGCTTTACCGTGGCGCGTCATCCGTCAGAAACCGAAGAACGCATGACCGCGCGCTTACTTGCCTATGTACTGTGGTACAGCGAATCGTTGGCCTTTGGGCGAGGGCTCTCTGATGTCGATGAGCCAGCGCTGTGGGAAAAAAGCTTAGACGGGCGCTTGCTGCACTGGATTGAAGTGGGGTTGCCAGACGCCGAGCGCATTACGTGGTGTTCACGCCGGGCGGAGCGGGTGTCACTGTTGGCTTACGGCCGGGTAGATATTTGGGAGAGTAAAGTGCTACCCGGTGTTGCATCGCTGAAAAATGTGCATGTGGCTGTATTGCCACAAGAAGCCCTAGCGACCATTGCTAAGGATCTACCACGGGCGATTAATTGGGCCGTTATGATCAGCGAAGGCTCGTTGTTTATTACCGACGAAAACGGTCAACACGAGATAACGCCGCAATGGTTGTTGCGCGAGCGCTAGAAATCATCAGACGTTCGTCTATCCTTTTATGCTAGAGGCTTAAGCGATAGACAGATAAAGGGATGGCCAATGGGTCATCCTTTATTTTTTAAAAGTATGCTTGCTATCTTTTTGCACAATTACATACAATCAACAATGTTTGTTACTGCTTTCACTAGCAGTCTAAAAAAGCAGCCTCAAGGTCAATCTCAAGGAACGAGCAATGAAACTAAATTCCGTTTTACGATGGAAACTGCTCCCGCTAGTCGCAGCCATTAGTTTGCTGCCCACGCTGGCCCAAGCAGAAGGTAGTGTGCTCTCGGTTAAGCATGAAAATGATGGTATGGCCAGCAGTGATGATGGCCATTTTACCAGCGGCTTTGAGCTTAACTGGACCTTTGAGCCTAGTGATGAAAGTTGGATGCAGCGCTTAGCGACAGCACTCCCCGATAGCTTGATCGGCAGCGCTGATATGGCCGCTTATCGATTGGTGCATCAGATCTATACGCCGGATAACATCGAAGAGCGTCGTTTGATTGAAGATGATCGCCCCTATGCTGGTCTCGTTTATGGTGGGATTTCGCTTTATGAAGATGTGCCAATGGGTAATTGGCGCCAAGCAACCGATCTGCATCTGGATATTGGCTTGGTGGGGCCGTCCTCGCTTGCCGATAGTATCCAACGAGAAGTACACCGCATCACCGATAGTGATCGTCCTAACGGCTGGAATAATCAGCTTGGCGATGAAGCCATTGTGAACGTCGCTATGCGCCGCCAGTGGTGGCATAGCTCCCCGTTTATTGGTAAGCAATTTGCTCATGGGCCTAGCGTCGGGGCTGCCTTAGGTAACCTTTACACCTACGCCAGCGCTGGCTATAGCGTGCGCTGGGGTGATGAAGCCTCGGGTATTCCTACATTGACGCCAAACCCCGGCAGTCGTCACCATATGACGGGCAATGATGGTTGGCAGTGGTACTTGTTTGCGAGCGTAGATGGCTATTACATGGCACAAAATCTGACGCTGGATGGCAATACGTTCAGAGATAGTCACTCGGTTGACCGAAAAGAGTGGGTAGGCGATGTCTCTGCAGGCCTGGCGCTAGCTTGGGAAGACTGGCAGGTGACCTACGCTGCCGTGCAGCGCTCACGTGAATTCGATGGCCAGGAAGATCAGGACAAGTTTGGTGCCATCACGCTATCCCGGCGTTTTTAAGCACGGTTATAAAAAGGCTCGATCATGACTGAGCGGGAAAAAATGCTAGCGGGGGAGAGGTACAACGCCCAGGACGAAGAGCTACTAACGCTGCGCCGAAAGGCGCGGCTGACCATGCAAGCGCTTAACACAACCCTTGATAACGCTACTGCCGAACGTGCTGCACTCCTACAGCAGCTGTTACCTAATGCGGGAAAAGCGCTATGGATAGAGCCACCTTTCTACTGCGATTATGGTGAGCACATCGCCTTAGGTAACAATGTTTTCTTCAATTTTAACTGTGTGGTACTCGATGTTGCCTGGGTAACGATCGGCGATAATGTGTTGTTCGGCCCTAACGTTCAGCTGTATACCGCCACGCATCCGTTGGATGCGCAACAGCGTCGCAGCGGTTTAGAGGCTGGTTATCCTATCACTATTGGCAATGACTGCTGGATTGGCGGTAGCGTGATTGTTAATCCTGGTATCACCATTGGCGAGCGTAGTGTGATCGGGGCTGGTAGTGTCGTAACCAAGGATATACCCGCAGATGTATTTGCGGCAGGTAATCCCTGTCAGGTGATACGCCGTTTAAATACGTCTACCTAGGGGTTTAAGAATGGCAAATAAATATCCTCATACGCCCGACGGGCGTTATTTTGTTGCTAAAAATCGACTCTGGCGCTGCACTGACCCGCGCTTAGGCGAAGAGCAAAAGCGAATTCATATCAAAGAGTTGATGAAAGCCCGCCGGGCCGTCAGAACTGCCCAAAAGCAAGAAGATGACGATGCACTTCGCCAAGCGCGTAAAGCGGTTCAAGCTGCGAAAGAGGCCTTGGGTGAGCGTGGTCCTGTATGGTGGGATGATAATGCCCCTGATGAAGGCGGCTTTGCGCCCCACAACAGTTCTTATGCCAAATGGTGGGAGAGCCAGCACTAAAACCTTCCTAACGTATATACCTTCCTAGCGTACACATTAGGCCTATGGCTGTTAGCCTAGTCAGCATGGTGAGCAGCTCGTTGCCTATCGTTGAGTGTCTAAGGAGGAAGTGCATATGGAAATGGTATTTTTTAATGGCTGGGGCAGCCTGTTACGGATTTTGATTATCGGGTTATTGGCGTACGCAACGCTGGTGCTCTTCCTGCGCCTTTCGGGCAATCGCACGCTTTCGAAAATGAATGCCTTCGACTTAATCGTAACGGTCGCGCTGGGTTCCACGCTGGCGACCGTATTGCTGTCTAAAGATGTGGCCTTGGCGGATGGAGCTGTCGCGTTAGCGCTGCTGATTTCACTTCAATTTATCATTACCTGGACCAGTGTGCGGTTTCGGTGGGTACGTCGATTAGTGACCGGCGAGCCACTAATGCTGCTCTATCAGGGTGAGTTTCTATTAACGTCACTGCGAAAAGCACGGGTAACCCAAGACGAAGTGCTTGCTGCCATACGGAGTAGTGGTCTTAGTGATGTAAACGCCGTAGAAGCCGTGGTGTTAGAAACAGACGGCTCGTTAAGCGTTGTTAAGCGTCATGCAGAGAGCGGCCAATCCAGCTTGAAGGGTGTTCGTGGATCCATTGAAGCCGCTTCCTAGTTTTTGATATGACATGATGAGACTCTGGTATTTGTTCTTTGATCCATACGCACATTCCAAACATGCGCGTCCGAGGTCGACAGTGTTACTCTATGCCGCTTTTCGTGCATACAAATAAGGGTAACCTGTGAAAATCAAAGCAGACCTATCGATTCTCGATATTATCGGTCATCTAATTATTTGGGTGGTGCTGAGTATAATCACGTTTGGTATAGCGCTATTTTTCTTCCCTTATTCGTTTGCTAGGTTTGTCATTAATCGCACGTCGGTAGTTGATGGCGATACTGGTGTGGAGCGCAAAATGGTCTGCGATATCAATCTGTTCAGCAATGTCGGCCATATCATCCTATGGATGCTGATTTCTCTCGTTACTTTCGGCTTAGGGTATATTTTCTACTTCTATCGGGTTTGGAATTACGCTTTGAATAACTCGCGGATTGAATAGCGTTATAGAGGGCAAATCAGTTATTAGCATTTGAAATCGATTAGGGCCTACGTTGAATAATTCGCGTAGGCCCTTTTGGCTGTTATGAGCAACTAGTTACTTGTCGTCAGTCAGCTTATCTTGTGTGCGAAGCTCAAAGTCACTGGCGTCGTGGCGCTCATGCAACTGCTCGTGAGGTTCGCCCCAGGTGCGGTTGACCATGCGGCCACGTTTAACGGCGGGGCGCTCATCGATCTCTTCGGTCCAGCGTAGAACGTTTTTGTAAGTGTGCGCCTCCAAAAACTCCGCCGCTTCGTAAACGCGGTTTTTTACCAGCGCGCCGTACCAGGGGTGAATCGCCATATCGGCAATGGTGTACTCATCGCCTGCCATAAAGCGGTTTTCCGCCAAGTGGCGATCCAGCACATCCAACTGGCGTTTCACTTCCATGGTGTAGCGGTCAATCGGGTACTGATACTTTTCAGGTGCGTAGGCATAGAAATGGCCAAAACCGCCACCCAGCATTGGAGCACTGCCCATTTGCCAGAATAGCCAGGAGAGGCACTCGGTGCGCTTCGCCGGATCGCTGGGTAGGAAAGCATCAAATTTTTCAGCCAGATAAAGCAGGATGGCACCAGACTCAAACACCCGCTGGGGCGGTTGAGTGGAGTGATCCATCAGCGCGGGGATTTTAGAGTTGGGATTCACCTCGACAAAACCACTGCTGAACTGGTCGCCTTCGCCAATTTGAATCAGATAAGCGTCGTACTCAGCACCAGTCACACCTTTTTCTAACAGCTCTTCAAGCATCACGGTGACTTTGACACCGTTGGGGGTGGCTAAGGAGTAAAGTTGCAGAGGGTGTTTACCTACCGGCAGTGCTTTGTCATGGGTGGGGCCCGCAATGGGGCGATTGATATTGGCAAATTTACCGCCATTGCCAGGTTCCCATTTCCAAACGCTCGGTGGGGTATAAGTGTTATCGCTCATTATTTCCTCGCTATTAACCGGTTATCGGTAACTGCTGGGTACAGGGATGAACCTCTTCTCTGCGCGACTATTCTAAGGTTATGGGGGTGATGAAAAGCCGCTACAAGGGTCGGCTGGTGATTAGCCTGTTAATAAAGTAGTCCAAGTTCTCTGGGAGGTTATGGATGCGTGTCATTGGCGTACTGGGCGGCATGAGTTGGGAGTCGAGTCAAAGCTACTACCGGGCCTTAAATGAAGGCGTTAAAGCGGCGCTAGGCGGCTTTCATTCGGCCAAGATCGTGATGGTCAGTGTCGATTTTGCAGAGATAGAAGCCATGCAGCAGCGGGGCGATTGGGACGCGGCAGGCGAGCTACTCGCCAACGCTGCTCAAGGCGTCGAACGCGCAGGTGCTGACTGTTTATTGATTGCCACGAATACCATGCATAAAGTGGCGCCCGCGATTGAACAGGCGATTACCATTCCTCTGCTGCATATTGCCGATGCCACTGCTTTACAGCTACAAGCCGACGGGATTAATCGGGTGGGCCTATTAGGCACCCGATTTACCATGGAGCAGGACTTTTATATTGGCCGATTAGAAGAGCAGTTCGGCATCAAGGTCGTGGTGCCGGAGCAATCTGAGCGCGACACTATTCATCAGGTGATCTTTGATGAGCTCTGCCAAGGCCGTATAGAAGATGTCTCCCGCCAACGCTATCTAGCCATTATCGATTCACTTTATGCGCAAGGCGCTCAGGCGGTGATTCTAGGCTGTACTGAAATCGCTATGCTCGTCAGCCAGCAAGATACCGCAGTGCCGCTTTATGACACCACCGCCCTGCATGTGCAGAGAGCGGTGGCGTGGGCACTAACATGATGAATTAAACGAAGTAACGCCGCTTAGACCACCGTCAGAGTGACGTTAATATTGCCACGGGTGGCGTTTGAGTAGGGGCATACGATATGCGCTTTATCGACCAACTGCTGAGCGACGTCCTGCTCCAGGCCTGGGAGGCTGATTTTTAGCTCGACTTCAATGCCAAAGCCGGTTGGGATTGCACCGATACCCACATGCCCATCAATTTTGGTTTCTTGGGGCAGCTTTACTTTTTCCTGGCTCGCCACGTGCTTTAGCGCACCTAAAAAACAGGCCGAGTAGCCAGCTGCGAAGAGCTGCTCGGGGTTGGTGCCGTCACCGCCAGCGCCGCCCAACTCTTTCGGCGTGCTGAGTTTTACGTCCAATGCGCCGTCGGATGATTTGGCATGACCTTCACGGCCACCCGTAGCGGTAGCATGGGCGCGATAAACAACTTTCTCGATAGTGGTCGTCATTCTGAATCTCCTGTTAACACGTTCATCATGGTTCTATTAATTATTGGTTTTGCGGAATGGACTTGCGGATTTAATTTAGCGAAGCTTTATTTTGCGCGCAATATAAATAATGAAAAAGAGTCGAGATCCTTTGTGAGAGAACGAAGGGCTACTGATTTTTCTGCAAGCTATCGCGCAATCGCACCAGATCTTCTTTTAATGTGGTCAACGCTTCGATTGACTGATCGCTGGCATGCACTACACAGCTAGGGATGTGGTAGGCCTGTTCACGCAGCGCTTTGCCTTTATCGGTAAGGTAAAGCTCCACCACGCGTTCGTCTTGGTGACTGCGCTTGCGGTTCAATAGCTGGTCGGCTTCAAGGCGCTTGAGCAGCGGCGTAAGCGAACCAGGATCGGTTAGAAGCCGCTTACTCATCGCACCTACTGTCATACCGTCGTTTTGCCACAAGACCAGCATGGCAAGGTACTGCGGGTAGGTAAGTCCTAACTCTTTGAGCAGTGGCTTATATACCTTGGTCATCATCAATGAAGTTGAGTAGAGCGCAAAGCAGAGCTGATGATCGAGTTCTAAGTCGCTACAAGATGGTTGCACAAGTATGGGTTCCGATCCGAAATATGTAGGGTAATGTAGCGCGCGAAGCGGTGAGTGGCTATCCCTAGACGTTGGTCGTAAGTTGGCAGTTTTGTTTTGACACGCACTTGGCAGCTAGCTAGCCTTCGCATCATTAATGTTACCGGTAACAATTTGGCGCTCATTAAATTAGCCAGTAACAACTCAATTCTTACCCATTCACCGTTAACAACAACGAATATTTGGAGATCACGCGATGACAACTATTTGGCGCAGCACGCTAACCCTGGTCGGTGCGACTACACTGACGTTTGGTATGGCGCATGCTCAGAGCCCAGAACTCTCTGATCCGCCTGAGATCGAGGGCGAGGTAGTCGGCGATCATGGTTCGCACACACTACGTATGGGCATCGGCCTTGCGGAAAGCTCGCCACAGTTCTTGTCTAGCCAATATTTTGGTGAGATTTTGGAGCAGCGTACCGACGGTCGCATTAAGGTTAACGTTTTCCCTAACAGCCAGTTAGGTGACGACGTTCAGATGTTGGAAATGCTGCAAACCGGTACGCTGGATATGACTTACCCCTCTAGCTCCGCCACTACTGGCTACGTTGAACAGCTTTCTGCTTTTGACCTGCCGTTCCTGCTGCCTAGCCGTGAAGCCGCGGTTGCCGTCATGCAGAGCGATGTGGCCCAAGGCATGCTGGACGCCTTTGATGGCACCGGCCTGAAAGCACTCGCGTTTTCTGAGAATGGCTATCGCCAGCTCTCTAACAGTGCTCGCCCGGTGGCAAGTCCTGACGACGTAGCAGGTCTTGATGTGCGCGGTTTAAGCGTTCGCACCATGGAAAACCCGGTGCATCTAGCAATTTGGGAAGCCTTAGGCGCTAACCCAACGCCGATGGCTTTTGGTGAGCTTTTCTCTGCGATGGAGCAGGGCGTGGTAGATGGCCAGGAAAATCCTTGGAGCACCATCCTTACCTCGAATTTTAATGAAGTTCAGGATTATGGCACCGAAACACGCCACGTCTATACTCCCTTTATCATGATGCTTTCTGAGCGTACTTGGGAGCGCATGGCACCCGAATATCAGGAACTGGTACTGGAAGCAGCGCGTCAGTCAGCCAACTATGAAATTCAGCTGTCAGCTGAGTACGATGACTGGTCACGTGATCAGTTGGCAGAGCGTGGTATGGAAATTACCCGCCTGGACGACGAGCAGTTAGCCGCTTTCCAAGATGCCGTTCAGCCTGTATATGCAGAGTGGGCGCCGCGCATTGGTGAAGAACTGATCGCCGACATCCAAAAGATCGTTGAAGAGAGCAGCAACTAAACCTTACGTTTAGCGCGCCATCGGGCAGGCAACGTGCCTGCCCGATGTGTTAGTGCCCCTGGAGTTCCTATGTCACTCTCCTCTACACCCCCTAACTCTCCTACGCCGATTGAAGATCCTTCGGTGTATCTAGACGACCCCAACCGCAAGCTTCTGGAAATCGATACCGATGCCCGCCAAGGCCCGGCGCTGTTCCGCTGGCTTACCTTAGGTATGGAGTATCTTATCGGCGCTATTTTAGTGGCGTTGATTGTGTCCGTTTCTTGCAACGTGGTAGGGCGCGCGCTGTTTAATTACTCACTGCCGTGGGCGGATGAGCTGGCGCGTATGCTGTTTATATGGCTGGTGTTTATCGGGGCCGCCGCGGCGTTTTCCCGTTACGAGCACATTGCCGTTGATGCCTTGGTGCGGCGCTTGCCGCTGCGCTTGGCGCACATGCTCTATTTACTGCAGCACCTGATTATTACCGGCCTAATGGTGGTAATGATTTGGGGTGGCTACCAAGTGCTGTCGCGTTCAAGCGGGCGTTCGGCGATCATGGATGTGCCATTGAGTTTTATCAGCCTTTCGCTGGTGCTGTGTGTCATCTTTATTGCGGTGGTAGCGGTGTGGCGGATGTGGGTCAGCCTTAACGTTATTCGCCACTCTGAGCGGGAGCGCTAATCATGCTATGGATTTTCCTGGCCATTTTATTGGTCTCTATCGTTATTGGGCTGCCCATTGCCTTTGGTTTAGGCGTGGCGGCGCTGGTCATGGCGGTACTTTCAGATATTCCGCTGTCGATTATGATCGAACAGTCGATTCGTGGGGTGAACAGCTTTCCGCTGCTCGCCATTCCGTTCTTTATTTTAGTCGGTGAGGTGATGAGTAATGGTGGCATCGCTCGTCGCTTGATGGAACTGGCTGGCGCTATGGTCGGCTTTATGCGCGGTGGGCTAGGGCAGGTTGCCATTACCGGTTCGATGTTCTTTGGTGGCATCAGTGGTTCAGCGGTGGCCGATACGGCCGCTACCGGCGCGATGATGATTCCCTCCATGAAAGAGCAGGGCTACACCGCGGCGAATGCTACCGCAATCAACACCGTGTCCTCGGTGATCGGGATCATTATTCCGCCCTCCATCCCGCTGATTCTGTACGGCATCGTCACTGAAACCTCGATTAGCCGCCTGTTTATTGCCGGTATCATTCCGGGTCTGTTGATTGGCTTTGCGCTGATGGTGACCACCTATATTCTTGCCAAAAAGGATGGCGGCGGTGTGCAGAAATTCCGCTGGGATCGCCTCTGGAAAGCTTTCAAAGATGCTTGGCTTGCGCTGGTACTCCCGGTCATCGTGATTGGCGGTATTATTGGCGGTGTCTTTACCGCGACCGAAGCGGCCGTAGCGGCACTGCTTTATGCGCTGGCTATTTCGCTGGTGGTTTATCGTGAGTTCAAGATCAAAGAGCTCGGCGGTATGCTGATTCGTACTGCTCGTTTGACCGGCATGGTGATGATGCTGCTAGCGTTTGCGACGGTTATTGCTTGGTTCCTGACCATCAATATGGTGCCGCAAACCCTGGTTAGCCAAGTGCAGGCGATTACCCAAGACCCGTTCCTACTCCTCCTGATCGTGGCAACGTTGCTGCTGTTGGTGGGCTTTGTCATGGACTTAACCCCGGCCATGGTCATCATGGCGCCTATGCTTGCGCCCATTGTGACCTCGGTAGGTGTTGATGCTGCTTACTTTGGCGTACTAATGGCCTTTGTATTGGGCATCGGGCTGCTAACCCCGCCGGTTGGCACCTGCCTTTACGTCGGTTGTGGTGTGGGTAAAGTCTCCATGGAGTCTTTGGTCAAAGCGATGCTGCCTTACTACGCAGCGCTCCTCGTCGTGCTGGTGATCCTGATCGCCTTCCCGGGTATCGTTACCTGGTTGCCTGATCTTACCGCTGTGCGCGGCAACTGAGGTTCTTGGTAATGAATAGGAGAGCTTCTGTGAAGACCCTCTCGCATCGTATTTTAGTGATGGGTGTGTCTGGCTCTGGAAAATCGCACATTGGCCGCCAGTTGGCCCAAACCGTAGGGGCGACGTTCATTGACGGCGACGATTACCATTCGCCCGCCAATGTAGCCAAAATGGCCAGCGGCACACCGCTCAATGACGATGACCGGAGCGAGTGGCTCGATACGTTGGCGGCGCTATTCGCCGAGTATCGGGCCAGAGATGCGTCGCTGGTGATTGCCTGCTCAGGGTTGAAAAGGCGCTACCGTGACCGACTGCGCCAAGGTGACTCAGCGCTGCAGATTCTCTACTTAGAGGGCACGCAAGAGCTGCTGCTTGAGCGGCTAGAAACACGGGCAGGGCACTTCTTCAAAGGCGATACCATGTTGGCCAGTCAATTGGCTGATTTAGAACCGCCTGATGAAGAGGAGGCGTTTAACGCCTCCATTGCCCTGTCGCCCATGCAAATCGTCGATCAATTTGCTGCCACGCTGCCACTGCCCAGCCGCACACTAAGCTAACGCACAACTAGGCTAACGCTCACTAGGCAAAAGAGTTAATAGGTATTGAGGCCGCCGATTGAAGGGGCGACCTCAATGCTCCCTCACTGCATAAGGCAGTTACCCCCTTGAAGAAAAAACGCCCCACCCTCCAGGACATTGCCGACCACGTAGGGGCTACCAAAATGACGGTCAGCCGCTGCCTGCGTGAACCTGAAACGGTTTCGGAAGGGCTGCGTGAGCGCATTTTCTCGATTGCCGAACAGATTGGCTATATTCCCAACCGTGCGCCCGATTTACTTTCCAGGGCCACCAGTCATTCGATTGGCGTGCTGGTGCCGTCGCTGACCAACCAAGTGTTCGCCGATATCATTGTCGGCATTGAGGCGTTAACGGAACCCGCGGGCTATCACTTAATGCTCTCTCACTATGGCTATAGCCCTGAGCTTGAAGAGCGCAGCCTGGCGTCATTGCTCTCCTATAACGTCGATGGCGTTATCCTTTCTGACCGCGATCACACGCCGCGTAGCCTGCGTATGCTGGAAACCGCCGGTATCCCGATTGTCGAAATCATGGACACCCATCGCCCTCCGCTACAACAGACCGTGGGCTACGACAACGTACAAGCCGCCTATGACATGGTGAGTGAGATGATCCGCCGCGGTCGTCGCCAAGTGATTTATCTGGCGGTGCGGTTGGATGAACGTACCCGGCAGCGTGAGCTCGGCTATCGCCGCGCCATGGAAGAGCATGGCTTGCCCCCGGTGACACTGCAGAGCACCCAGCGCTCCTCTTATAGCGTGGGGGCCGCGCTGCTCAAGCAAGTGTTAGTCGATTACCCAACGGCGGATGGCCTATTTTGCACCAATGACGACGTTGCCGTCGGTGCCTATTTCGAATGCCAGCGGCGCGGTATCGAGGTGCCCGCACGCATGGCCTTAGCGGGCTTTCATGGTCACGATGTGGGCCATGTGATGACGCCACGCCTTGCCAGCGTAGTGACACCGCGCCAGGCGATCGGCGAGGCCGCTGCCGGTGAGCTGCTGGCGCGTATTCGGGGTGAGACACTGACCCAGAAAATCGTCGATTTAGGCTACCGCATAGAAACAGGCATGACGCTATAGCGCTTGTTAGCGTGTAGCCGTTAACGGCGTAAATGACTAAAGTAGCCTTTTACTTTGGTTGCGAGGCCGCCGTGCAGATCACACAACTCACTATCTATCCCGTCAAGTCGCTCAAAGGCATCAACGTTGATCATAGCGAGCTGCAGGAGCATGGGCTGGCCTGGGACCGTCGCTGGATGCTGGTCGATACGCATCAGCGATTCATTACTCAGCGCCAGTTGCCAGCGCTTGCGACCATCGAGGTCGCCCTCACCGATGAACATTTGGTGCTTTCCCACCCAGACGTCGAATCACTGCATATTCCGTTGGCTCAGCCTGAAGGAAATTTGCGCCTGGTCAGCGTGTGGGACGATCACTGTAAAGCGCTGCCGGAAGGCGAGTCCGTCACTCACTGGCTGGTCGCTGCCTTGGGCGAACAGGCACAAGGGCTTAGCCTGGTGCGTTTTGCGACGGAATTTACCCGCGCAGTCGAAGAGGATTTTCTTGAGGGAGGTGCAGCGCACACCTATTTTTCCGACGGCTACCCGTTTTTGATCACCACGACGGGATCATTGGATGCACTGAATCAAGCGTTAATGGCAGGGGGAAATGCCCCCATACCCATGAACCGTTTTCGGCCGAACATCGTGATAGCCAGCGACGAGGCGTGGTCTGAAGATCGCTGGGCGACGGTTTCTGAGCAAACCGGGGGCTTTCAGCTAGCGCTGCGTAAACCTTGCAAACGCTGCAAAATCACCGCTATCGACCAGCAGACGGCGGCGGTGCCTGTCCCCGCTGAGCCGCTCAAAACCTTGATCGAACTGAATACTCAGCCCACCTTGAAAGGCGCCCACTTTGGCCAAAATGCCACGCTGCTAAGTGGTGCTGGTCGCATTATTCGTGTGGGGGATACGCTGGTGGCTGAACCCCGCGACGCCTGACGCGCAGAAGCTTTGTCGCGATGGCCGTGCCGATCAGGGTAATCACCATCCCAGCAATAATCTGCAGATTGAGCGTTTCATCGAGCAGTAGATAGCCCCATATCAGCGCGCTCACCGGGACTAAAAAGGTGACGGTCGATGTAGCGGTGGCACCGGCGCTGGCGAGTAAGCCAAAGTAGAGCAGGAAAGCCAGCGTCGTACTCAATGCGGCCAGTGCCAGCGCATTGCCCCACGCCAGCGGGCTGACGGGCTCGCTTGGCCAGAGCAAAAGGCCGGGAATTAGTAGCACCAAGGCCGACATGGCGCTACTGCCAGCAGCCAGTACCCGCGTGGGTAGGTGGCCAAGGCGCGTTTTGGAATAGTTGCCTGCAATGCCGTAGCAAAACGTAGCGCCCAGCACGGCCAAAATAAACCAGCCGTCGCCGCCCAGGGCGAAATCAAGCCGATCCGCTGAAAGCACATAAACCCCGAGCAGCGCCAAAGCGAGGCCTACATACTGCTGGCGCTGTATCGCGGTGGCGAAAAACAGCGCGCCAATCAGGGCGGTAAAAATTGGTGTCGTGGCGTTGATTAACGAGGTAAAACCCGCCTCGAGGCGAGTGGTTGCCAGTGCCAATAGCGAAAAGGGCAGCACGTGATTGACCACGCCTAAAAACAGCAAGGGCCCTTTATGCTGCCAGATAAGGCGCAAATAGTGCAGGCTGAGCAGTAATGGCATCAACAGCAGAGCGCCAACCCCCATCCGTACGAGCACTAACGGTACTGCCCCGAACTCGGGAGCAGCGACGCGCATAAAGATAAACGAAAGGCCCCATAGCGAAGAGAGCAGTATCAGACGCAGCGCATCAGCCGACGACATGGTGAGTCCTTAGCAGTAAAGCGGTTAGGTAGCTAACTAGCTTACGGCTGAACGAGGGCCGATGGAAGATGGAACTATCGGTACAGCAGAGAAACAAAAAATCAGCTACGCTGGTTAGGTGGTTAAACGGCAGCTGCCGCTTAACCCTGATCGACAACACGTTAATGCATGATTGGCACACACAAGGAGTTGTTATGGATCGTAAAGCTAGCGCACGTTGGGAAGGTGGTCTTAAGGATGGTAAAGGCTCCGTTTCAACCGAAAGTGGCGTTTTGGATGCCAATTACTCCTTCAGCAAGCGCTTTGAAGATGAAAAAGGCACCAACCCTGAAGAACTCATTGGCGCAGCACACGCCAGCTGTTTTTCAATGGCGCTCTCAATGATTCTGGGTGAGCAGGGCTATACCGCTGACTCCATTGAAACCAGCGCTAAAGTGACCCTTTCGCAAAGCGATGCCGGGTTTGATATTTCAAAAATTCATCTGGATGTCGTGGCAGCCATTAGCGGTGCCGATGAAGCTGCATTCCAGGAAGCGGCGGAAAAGGCAAAAGCTAATTGCCCCGTGTCTAAAGTGCTTAAAGCCGATATCAGTATGACGGCGAAATTAAAAGGCTAAAGGTTCGCGACTTAACGTTCACACGCATTAAAAGTGTGGGCGTTAATGCTGATGGTCGTAATGGCTATTAAGTAATTAAGTAGCTTTTAGTCGTTTCGATCAATTAAATCAGTGCGGATGCGTTAAGCGCAATAAAAAAAGCCTTGGCAATTGCCAAGGCTTTTTGTATGACTGACTTATAAGATTGTAGTGATCTTATTCGTCTTCTAAGTCACCGTTACGGTGATACTCTTCGGCAGACTCAAGTGCGTCTTGTGACGCATTAACGGTAATCACGTAATCTTCACCGTCTTCGTCTTTGGTCAGTTCGAGTGAGTCCCATTCGATGGCGACGTTTTTCTCACCCATACCGAGGAAACCACCGACACCGACGACGACGGCATTGATTTGGCCATCTTCATCGATAACGAGATCGGTAATGGTGCCGATATCTTCATCATCTTCGACAGAGCTTTTAACTTGATTGCCGGTTAGGGCATCAGCGTGGAAAGTACCTTCTGGCGTTTCCGTTAGATAGGTTGCTTCCATGGTGGTGGTGTTTTCTTCGGCGTTGACTGTGCCTGCAGCAAACATAACAGCCGGAACCATGAGCGTACCTAGAAAAGCGGGTTTGATCATTTTCATTTTACTTGCTCCTTGCGATTTCATTCAGGCTTAACGACTCCGCGTTATGGCCCAAACAAATCAATAGCAGATGGCTGTGTACTAAAAAAAGCACAACTCCAGTGCTATTACTCCTGGGGATGTTAATTACATTTGGGTAATTAACGCCGTTCTGCGCGTCACTGCGCTAAGACAATTAACAGGTTAGTCGCTGTGATCAGAAATACAACTAATTAACTCAAACTTTTAGCCGACTACGCGTATGCAGTGTCTCATTAACCGCTAGCCCAGCGTCGCTGTGTCACACGCTGTCGAGTTGACCTGCTCTGCCCCAGTCGTCATATTCCTATTTAAAAAAGGAGACACCCTGACGATGATTCCCCTGTATCACCCCTTGCACCCATTGCGGCGTATCAAGCAGCTCTGCGTAAGCAGTGTCGCGTTGGGAGCATGGCTATTAGCATCGACGGCCGTCGCTGATAGCAGTGAACTACCCAAAGGTCATTTCCCGCTTCCAGAACAAGGCAATATGGTGGGGGAGGTGTATACCGTTACCGCCAGCGAAGAAGATACGCTGATGGATATTGCCCGGGCACACAATGTCGGCTACGAAGAAATTCGTATGGCCAATCCTGACACCAGCCTTTGGGTGCCGGGGGAAGGTACCGAGGTGACGATCCCAGGGCAGTTTATTTTGCCTGACGAAGCTCGCACGGGGATTGTCATCAATGTGGCGGAGCTGCGCCTATACTACTATCCCGACGTAGAAGAAGGCGAAACGCCGCGGGTGGAGACGTACCCCATTGGGATTGGGCGAGATGCCTACAACACTCCGTTGGGCATTACCGAAACCACCATGCGGCTTGAAAACCCTGCCTGGTACCCGCCTGAGTCTATTCGCCGTGAAGCCGCTCAACGTGGCGATCCCGCACCAGCGGTGGTGCCTCCTGGTGCCGATAACCCGTTGGGTCAGTACGCCATTTTGCTGGATATCCCCGGTTATCTGATACATGGCACCAATCAGCCGGATGGCATTGGTATGCGTGCTAGCCGTGGCTGTATTCGCATGCATCCGGAAGATATCGAGTCGGTATTTTGGCGCGTACCGGTAGGTACTCAGGTCAATATCATCGATTCGCCGATCAAAGTAGGCTGGAATGGCGACGGGCAAGGGCATATTCAGGCGTTTATCGCGACGGATGAAACCGCTTATGGCATGGACACGCTGCTGAATGTTGTCGGCATTATTGAACACCACGAGGGTGGCCCCAATAGCGCAGACTACGAGCAGGTACGTGAAGTGTTGGAGCGGGCCAATGGGCAAATCGTGCCGTTAACCTGATCACGCCGCCAAGTTTAACGCGCAGGGTCGAGCACACCGCCCAGTGAAGCGTTACGCCGATACCAGCCTGCAATACTCGTGCGCGGGCAGCGTGTCGGCAGCACCTCATGGGGAATGGTTTCCGACAGGAAACAGGCGAAGGTGCCTGCTTCCGGTATGACGCGGGCGACCTCTGTGCTTGGGTCATCAGGGTGGTAGATAACCATTTCGCCGCCACCATCGGCTGGCCACTCGGGCGTTAAATAACCCACTGTAGAGATAACCCGATTGGCGCGGCCGCGAAAGCTATCCACATGGCGCTGGTAAAAGGCTCCCGGCGGGTAGTGGGCGAAGTGTGCCTCATACTCGAACAGGCCTAAAAACAGCGCATGATTAAGGGCCTGCTGTAATTCGCTCATGGCGTCTAAATAACGCCGCTGGGCAGCACTCTCGCGATCGAGCCAGTGGATCGCATCACCGCGAATATCCTTACGCAGCAGGTGCTGCTGGCCTCGGCCAATGCCCGCCTCGTCCAAGCCTTGGTAAGCCGCTCGATGCAGCAGTTCCTGATTCAGTGCGGCACACAGTTCAAGGTCGATCACCTCACGGCCAACGTACCAGCCTTGCTCAACCAGCGCATCGACAAGGGCTACCTGCGTCGCTGGCTGAAGCGCTGGCGTGAAGGGGGCAACACTGGGGGTCATTGTTTGGGTCTCGAGGGGGCTGGGCGAGAATCTCTCGTCGCGGAAGTAGAAAGGCGCGTGGTACGTTCGGGATAGTGGCGCAGCGGCCCCAGGGGGCGCTGATGCAAATCAATGGGCATACCAAAGCCTTCGGCCAATAGCTCGACCAGCATCATCGCTGAAAGCCCCCAGATGACATGGCCGTCGACATGGTAGCTAGGCACGTAGTGCGCCACGCCGTCGACCGTAATGACATCGGTATGGGTACGGTGGTCATCTAAAAAATGGCTGAGCGGGACTTCAAAAATAGCGTCTAGCTCCCCGGGGTCGGCCACCAGCGGTAGATCAGGCGGAATGATACCGACCCACGGGGTAACGCGAATGCCGTGCAGCGAAATAACGTCCGAGAGCCGCCCTAACGGTTGCACCAGCGCGGGGTCGAGGGCAATCTCTTCCTCTGCTTCACGCAGTGCTGTGGCATACAGGTCGGCATCGAAGGGCTCGCGCTTGCCACCGGGAAACGCCACTTGACCGCTATGGGTACTCAAGTGGCTAGCACGACGGGTAAACAAAAGGGTAGGGGCCGGCCGCTCGACAATCGGCATCAGTACCGCCGCCTCGGGCATTACCACATGATCCAAGCGTTGAGGCGTCAGCTGTTGCAGCTGGTTGCGCAGTTTCTCTAACATAGGGCATCCAATTACTTTGTTCTCTTTTACCCAGCAGCGGTCATTGACGTCAAGCGCGTCGAGGCTTCTATTCACTAGCCGTTGAGAATACGCGATGAACTTTTGTAGCCACTGTGGTGATAAGGTACGTTTTGCTCTACCTGAAGGCGATGATCGCCCGCGCTACCTGTGCGATGCCTGCGGTACGATTCATTACCAGAACCCGCGCATTGTGGCCGGCACCTTGCCGGTGAGTGGCAGCAAGGTATTGCTCTGTAAGCGGGCCATCTCACCACGCAAAGGGTACTGGACACTGCCAGCAGGCTATATGGAAAACGCTGAATCCACCCAGCAGGCCGCCGCCAGAGAGACGCGTGAAGAGGCCTGCGCCGAGGTAGAACTGGCCAATCTTTACACCTTGATCGACTTACCGCATATCAATCAGGTGTATATGATTTTTCTTGCCGAGCTGGTCGGTGGCTTCAGCGCCGGCCCGGAAAGCTTGGAAGTGGCGCTATTTGAGGAGCACGAAATCCCCTGGGACGAACTCGCCTTCACTACGATTGAGCGCACGCTACGCCACTTCTACGCTGACCGCCCCCACAATGCGTTTCCGCTGCATATCAGCATGGTGACGCCTGAGGATCGGGAGCGCTATTTTGGCAGTGCCTAAGCCGTATCGCCGTTCGATCAACGCGCTATAGATCGGCTAATTGCCACACATCATAAGCGACTTCTTCATAGGGGTGGGCAAGTTTTAAAGCAGCAATGGCACCGTGAACATGCGCTTCGTCGCATACCATTTCAACTTTATACTCTTCCACCTGTTCCAGGCTGCCAACCGAACCGATATGAGGGTTGGCACCTTCCATTGGGCGAAATTGCCCCGTGCCGCGTGTTTGAAAACAGACACTCTCATACACCCCTATACGCCCAGCGCCCGCCTCGAACACAGCTTGCTTAACGCTGTCGGCATCCTCAACGGGAACAAAAAAGGCCAGTTTGTACATGCTATGTCTCCCTGCCATCGGTTCATCATCAAACGCCGGACTACTACTATGTTAGCGGATAGACGACTATTGGTCGCGGGCTTGGCTTTGTATGATGATGTTTTGGTACCCGTTTAGTGAGTCATCTTATGGATAAATTTGAAGTAAAGCTGGATCAGGCGGCCAGAGCTGCTTGGATGTCTTACGTGGGTGGAATGACCCAGGATGAGATTGCCAGTCAGTTGGGCGTGTCGCGGCCAGGCGTTCAGCGCTTATTAGCCTTGGCTCGCCAAGAGGGGTTGGTGAAAGTGCATATTGACCATCCGATCTCTCACTGTATGGCGCTGGGCAGTGCGTTGCGTGATCACTTTGGGTTGACTTACTGCGACGTGGTTCCTGCCGATAACCACGCCGCCGAAAGCGCCGCGTCCTATTTGGCCGTGGCCGCCGCCGAGCGGGTGGCACAGTTGGTCGAGCGCAGCGAACCATTGACGCTTTCGTTGGGCACCGGCCGTTCGGTGCGCGCGGCGGTAGAAGCGCTCAGCCGTGTCGAAAGGCCCCAGCACCGCTTTGTATCGTTGGTGGGTAATGTGGCCCGCGACGGCTCGGCTAACCGTTACGATGCGGTGATGGTGATGGCGGATAAAACCGGCGGTGAGCGTTTTTTACTGCCCGCGCCGGTAGTGGCGGAGACACTGACCGAAAAAGAGGCGATGCTGACGCAGCGCTTATTTAAAAAAATTGCCGATGTGGCGCGTGAGTCCGAGGCCGCCTTCATTGGCGTTGGGCGTATCGACCGACAGGCAACCCTGTTCCAGGATCATTTTATCAGCGAAGTTGAGCTGAATGATTTGCTGGGCTTGGCCGCGGTAGGGGAGTTGCTTGGCTGGCCGCTGAACAGCGACGGTGAAGTGATCGACTGCTCCATTACCCGTCGGGTCACCAGTCTGCCCCTGGAGCGCTTTGGCAAGCACCACATGGTGGCGATCGCGGGCGGCAGAGAGAAAGCCCCGGCAATACATGCTGCGCTGCGCGGCGGCTGGCTAAAAGGGCTGGTGACCGATGAGGTGGCTGCTCGGCAAATTGTCGAGGCGTTATAGGGGTTTGCCGTGTGCGCTGCAACATGCGCAAAGGGCGATACGTTAGCGTAAAGTCTAAGCTGATCGGCTTTGCTTTTTTTTGGCTAACGTACGATCATTTGTTCGGTTGATGATCAATAAGATCAAGGCAACAACAATGCCAATACATGCCCATAGGAGTGCTTTATGCGACTCGCACGTCACTTGCCCGTCACCGCGCTAGCGGCTGCCATTGCCCTATCTAGCCATGCCCAGGCGCAAACCGAAATCACCGTGGCGACGGTTAACAATAACGACATGGTGATCATGCAGAGCCTTACCGAGGCTTTTGAAGAAGCGCACCCCGACATTACCCTGGATTGGGTAGTGCTCGAGGAGAACGTGCTGCGTCAACGCATGACGACCGATATTGCCACCGGCGGTGGCCAATTTGACGTGATGACTATCGGGACTTACGAAGTGCCCATTTGGGCAGAGCGTGGCTGGCTTTCTCCGCTGGACGACCTGCCCGAGGATTACAACGAAGATGACCTGCTGGCATCCGTGCGCGATGGCTTGAGCCTGGATGGCACCCTTCATGCACTGCCGTTTTACGCCGAAAGCTCGATGATGTACTACCGCCAGGATCTGTTTGATAAAGCGGGTATCGAGATGACCGAACAGCCCACCTGGGAAGAGGTGCGCGAGTGGGCAGGCGAACTGCATGGCAGCGAAGAAGGGCTGGCGGGCATCTGCCTGCGCGGCAAGCCGGGCTGGGGCGAGAACATGGCCTTCATCACCACGCTCGTGAACACCTACGGGGGGCGCTGGTTCGATGAGGAGTGGAATCCAGAGCTTAACTCTGAGCCATGGACGAACGCTGTCCAGTTCTATGTCGACCTGCTCAATGATTATGGCCCACCAGGAGCTAGCTCCAACGGCTTTAACGAAAATCTGGCCCTGTTCGCACGTGGCAACTGCGCCATGTGGGTAGACGCCACTTCAGCGGCGGGCAAGCTTTATGACCCCAACGAATCCGATGTGGCGGACCGCTTAGGCTTTGCGCCAGCGCCTATCGCAGAAACCCCGAAAGGCTCACACTGGTTATGGTCCTGGGCGCTCGCGATTCCAGCCTCTTCCGAAAAACAGGAAGCCGCACGTGAGTTTATTACCTGGGCGACCTCACAAGAGTACATCGAGCTGGTGGGTGAAACCGAAGGCTGGACCAGCGTTCCCCCCGGCACGCGTGAGTCTACTTACGCGAACGAGCAGTACACCGAAGCGGCACCTTTTGCTGATTTCGTGCTGAAGGCCATTCAAGAGACTGACCCCAACGACTCGACGCTCGAACCAAACCCCTACGTTGGCGTACAGACGGTCAACATCCCCGAGTTTCAGTCAATTGGTACGCAAGTGGGCCAATCCATTGCTGCCGCCTTAACGGGTGACACGACGGTCGAGCAGGCCCTAGACAACGCGCAGCGTGCCACTGAACGTACGATGCAACGGGCTGGCTACATCGAAAGGTAAAAAGTAACGAACGCCTGCCGGTTCACTCGGCTAGTGGTAGTGACGGTAGGCGTTTTATCGATGTTTTATAGCAAGTCAGTTTTCCGCAGGTATTCCCATGACTAAACCCCGTGCTTCCGGCCGTACCGTCGGCGGGCTGAGAACGCTTTCGCTTCAAGCGCCCGCAGTGATATTGCTGCTGCTTTGGATGATTGTGCCGTTAGGCATGACGCTATGGTTTTCTTTTCAATACTACAACCTGCTAATGCCCGGCATGACCGGCTTCGCTGGGGTGGAGAACTACCAATACTTACTCACCGACCCAGCCTTGTGGGCAGCCATGGGCAATACGCTGCTGCTGGTAGGCTGGGTGCTCGTGATTACCGTAGTGGGCGGTACCTTGCTGGCAGTGCTGTTCCAGCAGGAGTTTGCAGGGCGTGGTATCGCCCGCGTACTGGCCATTTCACCGTTCTTTGTCATGCCCACCGTGAGTGCACTGGTGTGGAAGAATATGATGATGCACCCCTCCAACGGGGTGTTGGCGTGGTTGGCTGAGTCCATTGGCCTGCCCGCACTTGATTGGTTTTCAGCGCTTCCGCTCACCTCGATTGTGATCATCGTCGCGTGGCAATGGCTACCCTTTGCGCTGCTAATTCTACTCACCGCGATGCAGTCGCTGGATGAAGATCAAGTAGAAGCGGCGCGTATGGATGGTGCCGGGCCAGTGGCGATTTTCTTCTTTATTACGCTGCCGCACTTAAAGCGCGCGATCAGCGTGGTGATCATGATTGAAATGATCTTCTTGCTGACCATTTTCGCCGAGATTTTTGTGACCACCTCTGGTGGGCCTGGTTTGGCGACCACCAATTTAGCCTATCTGATTTACATTCGTGCACTGCTGGATTTTGACGTAGGTGTGGCGTCCGCCGGTGGGGTGATTGCCATCATCCTGGCGAATATCGTGGCGATCTTCCTGGTCCGCATGGTGGCCAAAAACCTGGAAGACTAGACCGGCACTTGCTAGACCGGCAATTGGGAGTAATTCGATGACAACATTAAGTTCCAAAACGGCGGCGCCACGTTCGGTATCGGGGTGGCGTTCGGCACGAAGCAAGCGCATCTTGCTAACGGTATTGGGCTGGTCGGTGGCGGTGGTCATTTTCTTTCCGATTTTCTGGATGATTCTGACCGGTTTCAAAACTGAAACGGCAGCCATTGCCGATCCTTCACTGATTTTTTCACCCACTCTGGAAAGCTATCAGGCGGTGCATGATCGCTCGGGTTATGCACGCTTTGCACTCAACAGTGTCGCGGTGGCGTTTGGCTCAACCTTGCTAGCGCTACTGATTGCGATCCCCGCGGCGTATGCCATGGCCTTTTTACCTACTAAGCGCACCAAAGGCACGCTGCTGTGGATGCTTTCCACCAAAATGCTGCCTTCGGTCGGTGTGCTGGTGCCGATTTACCTGATTTTTCGTGATGTGGGGCTACTGGATACCCGCACGGGGTTGATCATCGTCTACACGCTGATGAACCTGCCGATAGTGGTATGGATGCTTTATACCTTCTTCAAGGATATGCCCAAGGACATCCTCGAAGCAGGCCGCATGGACGGTGCCTCGACCCTGCAAGAAGTGCTCTTTCTGCTGCTGCCGCTAACGCTGCCAGGCATCGCCTCGACAGGCTTGCTTTCGGTCATCTTGAGCTGGAACGAGGCGTTCTGGAGTCTCAATCTGACCACCTCAAATGCCGCGCCGTTAACGGCTTACATCGCCTCATTCTCGAGCCCTGAGGGGCTGTTCTGGGCCAAGCTGTCCGCCGCATCCACCATGGCCATTGCGCCCATTTTGATACTCGGTTGGATGACGCAAAAACAAATGGTACGTGGCCTGACCTTTGGCGCCGTCAAGTAAAGGATCTTCCTCATGGCAACACTACAACTGCACAATATTACCAAGCGTTTTGGCGACACCGAGGTGATCAAGGGCATCGACCTTGAAGTGAATGACCGTGAATTCGTGGTCTTCGTTGGCCCCTCCGGTTGCGGTAAATCGACCCTAATGCGCATGATCGCCGGGTTGGAAAGCGCGACGGATGGCGATATCTTGATCGATGGCCAGCGGATTAACGACGTAGGGCCCGCCGATCGCGGCCTGGCGATGGTGTTTCAAAGCTACGCGCTTTACCCGCACATGACGGTCGAGGGCAACATGGGCTTCAGTATGCGCCTGGCCGGGGTGTCGAAAGAGGAGCGCCGCGCCAAGGTATTGGAAGCCGCCAAAATTCTGCAGCTAGAGCCACTGTTAGACCGCAAACCCAAGGCGCTTTCCGGCGGTCAACGCCAACGGGTGGCGATTGGCCGTGCGATTGTGCGTAACCCCAGCATCTTCCTATTCGATGAGCCGCTCTCCAATCTGGATGCCGCGCTGCGTGTGCAGATGCGCATCGAATTGGCGCGTCTTCATGATGAGCTGGATGCCACCATGATCTACGTGACCCACGACCAGATCGAAGCGATGACCATGGCGGATAAAATTGTCGTCCTTCATGACGGTGTGGTCGAACAGGTGGGGTCGCCCATGGCGCTCTATCACCACCCACGCAATCGCTTCGTGGCAGGGTTTATTGGTTCCCCCAAGATGAACTTTCTACCCGTGACACTGGCCAGCGTATCGCCTGAAGGCGTGACGATTCGCTTGCCGGGTGGCGGTGAGCGTAGCGTACCGGTTGAAGGGCATCGCCTGGATACCAACGCGGCGCTTGAGTTGGGCGTTCGCCCTGAGCACTTGGTACTTGAGGATCAAGGGCCGTTGAGTGGTCAAATCAAAGTGCTGGAACGTCTTGGTGGACAAACTTCGCTCTACGTTCAAATGGACAATGAGCTGATCACTATCATGGCCGATGGCGACGTGGCTTACCGTGTAAACGACACCGTGCACTTCGGCTTTGCCCCCGAGCGCGCGCATTTATTTGATGTGGACGGCCTAGCCCTGCCAAGCCTGCAGCAGCATCCGCTGGCGGGGCTTACTCGCCAGGATAACCGCGCGCCCGGTTCGCCTGCTGAGGAGCCTGCATGAGGACCCTCATTTTTGACTGTGATGGTGTGCTGGTCGATAGCGAAGCGATCGCGGAAGGTACGCTGGTGAAGTACCTCTCCCATTGGCTGCCCGATCTGAATATCGACCAAGCGCTTGGCCAAGCCTTAGGGATGACTACTGAGGATATCCTGCGCCATCTGGAAGCGTTGAGTGCCCACTCGTTGCCTCCGGACGCCACTGAACAGGTGGATACCGCTATAGAGGCGCGCTTGGCGCGGGAGCTTAAAGCCATAGACGGAGCCGACATGGCGGTTCGCGGGATCAGCTTGGGAAAGGCGGTGGTCTCGAACAGTCGGCGCAGTCGCGTGCTGGCGTCGCTGGCGAGTACGCGCTTGGCAGAAGCCTTTGGTGAGGTGCCTATTTTCACGGCTGACCAGGTGACCCATCCCAAGCCTGACCCCGCACTCTACCGGTTGGCAGCCTCTCAATTAGGCCAAGTGCCGCGAGACTGCCTGGTCGTGGAAGACAGTGTTGCTGGGGTGACGGCCGCCCACGCCGCGGGGATGTGCGTCATAGGGTTTGTCGGTGCAAGCCACGTGGATGCTGAACAGCCGGCGCGCCTTACCCAGGCGGGCGCCTGGCGGATTCTAGAACACATGCATGGCTTGGAAGCCTTGGTGAATGAGTGGCAGTCCAGTGCCAATAACGCGTTGCCCTAATGAGAGCTCGACCATGAAACTAACCAACAAAATCGCAGTGATTACCGGTGGCGCTCGGGGTATCGGCTTGGCCATTGCCCAGCGTTACTTGTCAGAAGGCGCCAGCGTCGTGGTAGCCGATATCGACCAGGGCGCCATCGATGAGGCCGTGGCGACATTGCAGGCGACATTGCAGAAGCAAGGGCTCGCCGAGCAGGTGATGGGCGTGGTGCTGGATGTCTGCGATCAAGGCTCGATCGACGCCATGGTAGACGCGGTAACGCAACGCTTCGGCGGCATCGATATCCTGGTCAATAACGCTGCAGTGTTCGATATGGCGCCGGTGCTCGAGGTGACTGCGGCGAGTTTTGATAAACAGTTCGCGGTCAACACCAAAGGCATGTTCTTTACGCTGCAGACAGTTGCCCGCTCGATGGTCGCCCGTGGCCGGGGCGGCAAAATCATCAATATGGCTTCTCAAGCGGGGCGCCGTGGCGAAGCGTTAGTTAGTGTTTACTGCGCTAGTAAGGCCGCAGTTATCAGCCTGACCCAATCCTGCGGGTTGGGTCTCATTAAACACGGTATCAACGTCAACGGCATCGCCCCGGGTGTGGTCGATACGCCAATGTGGGAAGAGGTCGATGCACTTTTTGCCCGTTTTGAGAATCGTCCGCTCGGTGAAAAGAAACGCTTGGTAGGTGAGGCGGTGCCGTTCGGACGCATGGGGCTGCCGGAAGACCATACTGGCGCGGCGGTATTCTTGGCGAGCCAGGACAGCGACTACGTGGTCGCTCAGACCCTGAATGTCGATGGCGGGAACTGGATGAGCTGAGGTCGCCATGTCGCCTGATCTTGATACGTTAGCCGAGCAACTTATTTGCGCCGCCGAAGGCGCTTCCCGTTATTTAGTGGCGTTGGCAGGCCCGCCGGGCGCGGGTAAATCTTACCGGAGCGTCCTGCTCTGTGACGCGATCAATCAGCGCCTGCCGGGGCAGGCCGGGCTGGTGCCCATGGATGGTTACCATTTCGATAACGCTGTCCTGGGTGAACAGCAATTGCCGCTCAAAGGCGCGCCCCACACCTTCGATGTAGAAGGGCTGCGCTGTGACCTTGAGCGCATTCACCAAGCCAATCAGCCAGTGGCTGTGCCGGTGTTCGATCGCCCGCTGGATTTGGCCCGCGCGGGCGGGCGGGTGATTGGCCTAGAACAGCGCATTGTGATTGTCGAAGGTAACTACCTGCTACTTGATCGCTCGCCCTGGCGTGAACTGCGCCCGCTATTCGATTGGACCCTGTTTCTAGAGGTCGACAACGTCGTTCTGGTGGATCGGCTGATCAGGCGATGGCTCGAAATGGGCCAGGATCGCGCCGGGGCGCTCGAGCGTACCCACCATAAAGACATGCTCAACGCGCAATTGGTAAAACGCTGCTGCTTGCCGCCCGACCAGCGCTGGCGCTGACCCCTTTACGTCACTTTTATTATTCCCATCGTGCCAAGGTGGCCTTGGCTGGAGAGCACCCATGACCCGACTTAACCATCACAACCTGGGCAATCTGACCGCCGATGTTGCCGTGCCTCACTATGACCGTAACGCGCTAACGCCAGGCATCGTGCACATTGGGGTGGGCGGCTTTCACCGTGCCCACCAAGCCATGTACCTGGATGCGCTGATGAACCAGGGTGAGGCGCTGGATTGGGGCATCGTTGGCGTGGGCGTGATGCCTGGCGACAAACGCATGCAGCAGGCCTTAGCGGCGCAGGACCACCTTTATACCCTGGTGGTGAAACACCCTGACGGCCAGTACGAGCCGCGGGTCATTGGTAGTATGATGAATTACCTGTTTGCACCGGAAGACACCGAGGCCGTCATCGAACAGATGGCCGATCCGGCGATCCGCATTGTTTCGCTGACCGTCACCGAAGGTGGCTACAATTTTCATCCGGTGAGCGGCGAATTCGACCTGGATAATCCTCAGGTACGTGCCGACTTGGCCAACCCCACCCAGCCGACGACCAGCTTCGGGCTAGTGGTGGAAGCGCTGGCCCGCCGCCGGGCACGCGGCATTGCCCCGTTTACCGTGATGTCTTGCGATAATATTCAAGGCAACGGTGACGTGGCCAAGCGTATGTTCGGCGCCTATGCCCACGCGCGGGACGCCGAGTTAGGCGCCTGGCTGGAAGCCGAGGTGGCGTTCCCCAATGCTATGGTGGATCGCATTACGCCGGTGACTTCCCCGACGGATATCGATGAGCTCAATCAGCGCTTTGGGGTCGAAGACGCCTGGCCGGTGGTATGCGAACCGTTCACCCAGTGGGTGCTCGAAGATCACTTCCCCTTGGGCCGTCCGGCGTTCGATAAGGTCGGTGTTCAAGTCGTTGAGGATGTCGAACCCTACGAACTGATGAAGCTGCGCCTCCTCAACGCCAGCCACCAGGCGCTGACCTATTTTGGTTATTTAGCCGGGTATCGCTACGCCCACGAGGTGTGCCAGGACCCGCTGTTCGTGGATTTTGTCTTGGGCTATATGCGTGAAGAGGGCACCCCCACCCTGGCGCCGGTGCCGGGGGTCGATCTCGAAACTTACCGCTTAACGCTGATCGAGCGGTTTGCCAACCCGCAAATCAAGGATACCCTGGCACGGCTCTGCGCCGAGAGTTCGGATCGCATTCCGAAGTGGCTCGTACCGGTAATTCGCCAACAGTTGGCCCAGGGTGGCGAGATAGAACGCAGTGCCGCCGTGGTGGCCAGCTGGGCGCGCTATGCTGAGGGCGTAGACGAGCAAGGGGAGCCGATCGAAATTGTCGATCGTTTGAAAGCCCCGTTAATGGCCATTGCGGCTGAGAATCGCAAGCGACCTACGGCCTTTATCGAAAATCGCGAGCTGTTTGGTGACTTGGTCGACAACACCCGCTTTTTTGAGGCCTACTTGAGCGCGCTCGAATCACTGCACGAACATGGCGCACGCGCTACGCTAGAGGGTCTGGCGGCATCCAAAGGAACGTTGTGATGTATATCGGGGTAGATTGCGGTACTCAAAGCACCAAGGTAGTAGTAGTCGACATTGAGCGAGGGATGATTCTCGCGGAAGCAAGCCGTGCCCATCGCCTGGATGAAGCTGAAAATGGCCGCCGTGAGCAGGCGCCCGCTGAGTGGCTGGCGGCCCTGAAAGGGGCGTTCTCTGCTGCACTCGAGAAAGCCGGCGTTTTGGCCAGCCAAGTCCGCGGCATCGGTGTTTCCGGTCAGCAGCACGGAATGGTGGCGCTCGATGCCGATGGTGCGCCGGTCTACCCCGCTAAGCTGTGGTGCGATACCGAAACCAGCGCCCAGAATGCCGATTTGGTCGCCCGCCTGGGCGGTGAGGCGGGCTGCCTGGAAAAACTGGGGCTGGTGCTGCAAACCGGTTATACCGCCTCCAAGGTGGCTTGGCTGCGGCAGCATCACCCCAATGCCTACCACCGCATCGAAAGCCTGTTACTGCCCCATGATTACCTTAACTTCTGGCTCACCGGGGAGCGGGCTACCGAAGCCGGCGATGCCTCGGGCACGGGGTACTTCGACACTCGCAAGCGTTGCTGGCAGTTGCAGGTATTTGCGGAAATAGCGCCCGAACTCGACCCTGAGCGCGTACTGCCCCGATTATTGGAAGCCCATGAACCGGTTGGCGTGGTGCGCCCGGTCGTCGCCCGCGAGCTGGGCTTGAGTGATCAGGTTGTGGTCTCTTCGGGCGGCGGCGATAACATGTTAGGTGCTATCGGCACCGGCAATATTACCCCAGGGCTTATTACCCTGAGTTTGGGCACATCGGGTACCGTTTGCGCCTACTCGGCCACCCCCGTGGAGTGCGACAATGCCATGGTCGCCAACTTCTGCTCGAGTACCGGTGGCTGGCTGCCGCTGATCTGCACCATGAACGTTACCTCAGCGACCACTCGAGTTCGCGAGCTGTTCGGCCTGGACCTCGCGGCGTTCAGCGAGCGGGTCGCTAGCGCTCCGGTAGGGGCAGAGGGCGTTACGGTGCTGCCTTTTTTCAACGGCGAGCGGGTACCCATGCTGCCCGACGCCTCGGCGGATTTTCTTGGCCTGACCAGCTTGAACACCACGCAGGCTAATTTGTGCCGTGCCGTGGTGGAAGGAGCCACTTTCGGGCTACGCTATGGACTGGAATTGCTGGGTGATTTAACCGCTGGCGCCAGCCAGATTCGACTAATCGGTGGCGGCGCCAACAGCCCCGTGTGGCGGCAGATGGTGGCTGATATTACCGGTACCCAGGTGATTTGCCCTGAGATTACCGACGCAGCTGCCCTGGGTGCGGCGATACAGGCCGCGTGGTGCGACCGGCGTCAAGAAGGCGTTACGCTGGAAGCGCTGTGTGAAAAATTAGTCCATCTGGACGCGCAGTCACTGGCTGAGCCCGATCCAGAGCGTGTGGCCGCGTACCAACCCATCTATGCACGTTATTGCGCAGCACTTGAACAACGCCATGGCGGCGCTTAAAAGCATATCAAGGAGATTTTATGACCAGTCAGCTGCAACAGTTGAAGCAACACTCGCTCGTCGTCGCCGATACCGGTGATCTTGAAGCCATTCGTCGCTATCAGCCTCAGGATGCCACCACCAACCCCTCGCTGCTGCTCAAGGCGTTTAGTTTGTCGGGTTATCAAGCGCTGATCGATGAAGAGCTAAGCAGTGTAAAAGCGTCGGGCGGCAGCCGTGAAGAGCAAGTCAAGCACGCGGTTGATCGCCTCGCGGTTGCCATGGGGAGTGAAATTTCAGCTGTCGTACCGGGCCGTGTTTCCACCGAAGTGGCGGCTCGGCTCTCGTTTGATACCCAGGCCAGCATTGCCAAGGCCCATGAACTCATCGAGCTGTACGATGCCCGTGGCGTCTCACGCGATCGCGTGCTGATCAAGCTGGCCTCCACTTGGGAAGGCATTCGTGCCGCCGAAGTGCTCGAGCGCGAGGGCATCCAGTGCAACCTGACGCTACTGTTTAGCGATGCCCAGGCTCAGGCGTGTTTTGACGCGGGCGTGTTTCTGATTTCCCCGTTCGTGGGCCGGGTGACCGATTGGTATAAAAAAGAGACCGGCAGTGAGTACACCCCAGAAAACGACCCAGGCGTGCAGTTCGTTCAGGGTGTTTGCGAGCGAGCTAATCAGAGCGGCTATGAGACGGTGGTAATGGGCGCGAGTTTTCGTACCACCGGCCAAGTGCTGGCGTTGGCTGGCTGCCCACGGCTGACCATTTCGCCCGCGTTACTTGAAGAACTGGAAGCGACAGAGGGCAGCGTCACTGCACAAATTCAAGCTGGGAAGGGGGCAGGTAAACCCGCCGCGCCGCTTAATGAAGCCGCTTTTCGCTGGGGGCACAACCAGGATGCCATGGCCAACGACAAGCTAGCTGAAGGTATCCGTCGCTTCCACGACGACCAGCTTGAGTTAGAAAGCCTAGTCGATAAGCGGTTAGGCTGAGAGTTACGTTAGCGCACGGTTTGAGTGCGTCGGTTTTCGGGTTGCTCTGATGACGACGCCGTCATGCTACAGGCACAGGGAGAGAGCCTTATGGATGCCACCCTCAGCCAGTTGTTGAGATCCATCGAGTTAACCCCGACGGGCGATTTGCAGCCGCTCAGTGGGGGCGATATTGCCGCGGTGTATCGTCTTGAGACGCGCCAGGGGCAGGTGGTGATCAAGCACGACGATGCGGCTCGACTACGTGGGGAAGCGGAAGGCTTGCGCACGCTGCGCAATGCCGGCGAGGCGCTTGCAGTGCCAGAGGTGCTGGGTCTGGCACAGGGCTGGCTGGTCATTAAGTCGTTGGATACCGTGCCTGCCGGGCCGCAAAGCACGATAGCGCTTGGCGAAGGACTGCGCGGTTTGCACGAAGTGATTGGCGACGCCCACGGCTGGCATCAGGATAATGCCTGTGGGCTCACTCCCCAGCCTAATGCGCCGCTTAACGATGGGCGGGCTTTTCAGCGGGAGCGGCGCCTGTTGCCGCTTAGCGAGGCGTGCTATCAGCAAGGGCTCCTGGAGAGTGGGCTGCGCGGGCGTATCGAACGCTTAGCCCATGGTTTAGAGGGCTGGCTGCCCGATACGACACCGAGTTTAGTGCATGGCGACTGTTGGTCGGGGAATGTGCTCTTTACCACTAAGGGGCCAGCTCTGATTGACCCTGCCGTGTATCGCCACTACCCGGAAGTGGATGTCGCGATGCTGACTTTGTTTGGCTCGCCGGGTGAGGCGTTTTTCGATGCCTACTGGAACGGCAACGCCCCGGCCGATTGGCCGAGGCGTGAAGCGCTGTTTCAGCTTTATCCGCTATTGAATCACCTGCTGCTATTCGGGGCCGGTTATCGCTCAGCGGTTGAACGCAGCGTGGCGAAGGTCGAATCCTTCAGTTAATGCTTACCAGGACGTTTACCAAGATTTATAAGGCAAGAACTTGCCATTCAAGGTGAGTAATACCCGGTCGCCTTTAGGATCTTCGATCTTGTCTACTTCCATGGTGAAGTCGATGGCGCTCATAATGCCGTCGCCGAATTTCTCTTGTACGACATCCTTCAGGGTTTCTCCATAAACGCCGACCACTTCGTAGAGGCGGTAGATGAAGGGATCCTGAGGGATGGCTTCGTCCCAGGCTTTGGTGGGGAACGCCACTAACGCGTCGGCGACATCGCTTTCCACGCCCAGTGTCTCGCAGAGTTGATGCGCAATCTCGCTACTCGCGCTATTCATGCCGTAGCAGGCGGAAGCGACCCAGACCGGTGACATGCCAACCGCTTTACCAATATCGTCCCAGCTCATTTTTTTACGCGCTTTGGCGGCGAGCAGGGTGTGACGCATTTCGAGCTTATCCATGGGGACTCTCCTTGAACATGAAGGGCGGCTAGCGCCCTTGGTGGTGTAATGTGTTGATTAAGATAAAACTTTTTTAGCTTGGGTACGTACGTGGGTGGTGTAGAGAACCAAGCCCACCAGGGTCAGGCCGCCCACCAAGTTGCCTAGAACGGTAGGGATCTCGTTCCACATAATGTATTGGTAAAGAGTAAAGTCGGCGCCCATCATCAGGCCGATCGGGAACAAGAACATGTTAACGACGGAGTGCTCAAAACCGAGATAGAAGAACACGATAATCGGCATCCACATGGCCATAATCTTTCCGGAAACCGTGGTGGAAATAGCAGCACCCACCACGCCCATGGAAACCATCCAGTTGCAGAACATGCCGCGCAGGAAGAGCACAATCCAACCAGCAAGCCCCGCTTCCTGGTAGCCCACTGTGCGGCTTTCGCCAACGGCCATCATCGTTTGGCCAACCGCGTTGATTTCCTCGGTGCCGCCCATGGTGAAATTCAGGTAGCCGAAGGTGGCAATGAACAGCGCGCCCCCCAAATTACCCAGCCCTACCAGGGCCCAGCATTTCAGCATACGCGGCAGGGTGACGCCGGGCCGTTTATCGAGCCAGGCAATCGGCACCAGCATAAACACCCCGGTGAGTAGGTCGTAGCCCATCAAATAGAGCATGACAAAGCCGACGGGGAACAGCAGCGCCCCAATCAAAAACTGGCCAGTTTGGGTCGCAATAGTGATGGCAAAAATAACCGCCAATGCAAGGGTGGCGCCTGCCATAAAGGCGCGGATAAGCGTATCCCGGGTGCCCATATAGACTTTTGCTTCACCCTGATCCACCAACTTAGTGACGAATTCACTAGGCATTAGATAAGACATAAGCAGGTTTCCTGTGTTGTTTCGATTGGTTAACACCTCGCCTATGTGTTTTTAGTTTTCCCTTACGGAGCAATAAAACAGTGGCTTGCGCTGTTTTGGTGCAAAAAAGGGGAAGGCGTTCGGCGCTAACCCTTTTATTGCGATTTATATGCCAACTTGGGTTTATTGTTTTTAAGTTGCTGTTTTTAAATGGTTAGAATGTTTTTTGATTAACGCTCTTGATGCCCTTTATCAACAACGAAAAATCGTAAATAACGATATTTCGTTGTTTTATTGACGAAACTTCGTAAGTGGCGTGGGAATTGAATGGTAAAGACACCATCCACTTCTGCACCTTGAGATACCCACCCATGGTCGAGCGAGTCCTCATCAACAGCCAAGCCTCCGCATTGATGGGCGGTTATTCACCGCTCGCCATGATGGTTATCGACCCGTTTAGCGATCAATTGCTGGCTGCCAATCGGGCTGCCTGCGAACTGCTGCGTATTCCGCAAAGCCGTATCGGTCCAGAAAGTGAAGAGCATAAAAGTGACGAGCAAAACAGCTTGGAACAAGGGTTGCCCCTATTCTCGCCGTTTAGCCACCGCTTGAGTGCTTCACTACCACTGTGGGTTAGCTTTACCGGTGAGGCGCTGGAGCAAAAAGCCGCCTGGTCGGATGATTTGGTCGTGCTGGACATGTTGCGCCAGCCGTATCGAGTCGAGGTGTATGCCCAGCGCATCGACGAGTCTCAACAGCTGTTATTGACCCTGATTGACCGCAACAAGGCCGAGCAGCGGCGCGCAAAGGCAGAATTGGGGCGCCAGCACCGCCAGGGGGAAGTGGGCTGGCAGCGGGTCGAGCAGGTATTCGAGCGTATCGAAAAGCAGAATCAACTAATTCTTGGCGCGGCGGGCGAGGGCATCTATGGCTTGGATGCGGAGGGCAAAACGACGTTTGTGAACCCAGCCGCCGAGCGCATTTTGGGCTGGAGTACCGACGATATGGTTGGCCACGACGCGCATCTCATGTTTCACCACACCCATGCCGACGGCAGCCACTTTCCGGTGCAGCAGTGCCCGATTCACGCCTCGTTCAGCGACGGTCAGGTGCACCATGTCGATAACGAGGTGTTTTGGCACAAAAATGGTGAAGCGATTCCGGTCGAGTACACCAGTACGCCGATTTTTGAGATGGGTCGTTTAGTGGGCGCCGTGGTGTTGTTTCGCGATATTCGTGAGCGTAAGCGTGCCGAGCAGCAACTTCGGGATGCGCTCGCCGAAGTGGAGACGCTCAAGCAGCGCCTGGAACTGGAAAATGAGTACCTTCAAGAAGAGATAAAAGCAGAGCTCAACCATCGCGATATTGTTGGCAATAGCCCGGCCGTGGCAAAGCTGATTAAACAGATCGAGATGGTGGCGCCTACCAGTGCCAATGTGCTGATAAGTGGTGAGTCGGGCACCGGTAAAGAGCTGATCGCCCGCGCTATCCACGCGGGCAGTTCGCGCAGTGACCGGCCACTGATCCGGGTAAACTGTGCGGCTATTCCGCGTGACCTGTTTGAAAGCGAGTTTTTCGGCCATGTCAAAGGCGCCTTCACCGGGGCGGTACAGGACCGCCCAGGGCGTTTTGAGCTCGCCCATGGCGGGACGCTGTTTTTGGATGAAGTGGGTGAAATTCCTCTCGAGTTACAGAGTAAGCTGCTGCGTGTATTGCAGGATCAACAGTTCGAACGGGTGGGCGACAACCGCACACGGGAAGTCGACGTGCGGGTCATTGCCGCGACCAACCGTGAACTGCGCGACATGATTGAGGTGGGGCATTTTCGTGAAGACCTCTATTTTCGCCTTAACGTTTTCCCCATCGATTCGGTGCCCTTGCGCAAACGGATTGAGGATGTGCCACTGCTGGCGCGGCATTTTTTGCACCGAGCCTGCCTCAAATTCAATAAGCCCGGAGTGCGTATCCCTCCCGCGCAATTAGAAATCCTCCAGCGTTACCCCTGGCCCGGCAATATCCGTGAGCTTGAAAACGTCATTGAACGTCAGGTAATCGTCACCCAGGATCGGCGTCTGGTATTCGATGATCTCCTGTTGGGGGAGCCGCCCCGCTCGTTAAGCCGCACAAGCAACGAGCCCACGGCGGGTCGTGACCTCGGGCAACATCATGAAACCACGCTGCTGACCGAGCATGCGCTTAGCCAGCGCCAACGAGAAAGTACGCTAGCCGCGCTCTCCCAGGCGGGCGGCAAAGTGTCGGGGGCGGGCGGCGCCGCGGAGCTACTGGGTATCAAACCAACGACGTTAGCGTCACGGCTAACAAAGTGGGGGATTGAGCCACGGGAATTTCGTAAAAGTAAGCCGTGTGGATAGTCGTCCCTCCCTACATTGGACTAAGGTAAGCTGGAAGCGGCTTGACAATAGGTTGTACACACATTTTTAGATTGTTCAAGGCTAGCATACATACATGAATGTAACTATAATGCTCATCTTTCTGAGTGGCTCAATGCACCAAGTGTCTTTGTAAGCTGAGAGACTTTGTAAGTTGATCGACTTAGTCGACAGAGAAGCTTAGTTCGTTCGCCATCCTGACGCTGATACCTAGAGGCAATCCCATGCGACTGGCACACTGGGCAGTCAATGCCCCTTTACGACCCTTACTGATAGCGGTATTCACAGCTTCATTTGTGTTGCCTGCTCAAGCGGCTGACCTCCTCACGATTACCCGTGACGCATTAGACAATAACGCGGCGTTAGCGTCGGCACGCGCTGAGTATTTAAGCGTTGAGGCTAGCCGAGATGTGGCACGCAGTGGGTTGCTTCCCCAAATCAACGCCACCGGTAATGTTGCCCACAACCAGCAGTACGAAAGTCAGACATCCTCGCGAGTGGGCACTGGTGCAGGAAGGGTTAACGGAGATTTTAGTAGCGCAAGCGATGACCGCTACAACACCGTATCGCTCTCTTTAGAAGCCACTCAAGCGCTCTACGATGAAGTAACGCGTCGGGAGGTCACTCAAACCGAACGCCAAATTGACCAGCAGGTGTATCTGCTTGCGGCCACCGAACAGCAACTGCTGATCGACACTGCCAGCGCTTATTTCGATATTCTGCGCGCTCACGAAATCCTAGAGGCCCGTCTTGCTCAAGAGCGGGCGATTGGGCGCCAGCTCGAACAAGCGGGCGAGCAGTTTGAGGTCGGCTTGATTGCGATTACAGAAGTCGAGGAAGCGCGCGCGACCTTCGACCAATCACGAGCTGATCGCATTGCCGCAGAAAGTAACCTTCAAGTGGCTTTCGAGGCATTGGAGCAGCTGACCGGCCAACGCTATGCCAGCATTGAAGCACTTGGCGACAGCATGCCCGTTGGCCTTCCCGAACCCAGCAGCCGCGACTACTGGGTGGAACAGGCTCTTGAGCTCAACCCGCAGGTATTGGCTCAACAGGCCGGTATCGAAGTAGCGCGCACCGGTGTGGAAATCGCCCGTGCAGGCGGCCTGCCGACACTTCAAGCGTTTGGTAATTATCAATACGGTGACAGTGATATCGATAACACCGCCGGTGAATACTCCTCGAGCCAGGTGGGCTTGAGCGCTAACCTGCCCATTTACACCGGTGGCCGCACCAGCGCAAGCATCCGCCAAGGGACCTATCAACTGGAAAGTAGCCAGTACGATTTCGAGTCCCAGCGTCGCTCCTCCATCCAGCAGGTTCGCTCGCTGTACACCCAAGTGAGCAATGACGTGGAAACCGTCGAGGCGCGCCAGCAGGCCATCGTTTCCAATCGCAGCGCTTTAGAAGCCACCCGTGCAGGGTATGAGGTGGGCACCCGTAACATCGTGGACGTGTTGAACGCGGAGCAAAACCTTTACAACGCGATCGCCAACTACGCCGAAGCGCGTTATGACTATGTGGTGAATTTGCTTTCGCTGCGCCAGCAGGCCGGGCGTTTGGACGTCGAAGCCATCGAGGAAGTCAACGCGTGGTTAACCGGTGATGAGGTGAACTTTATCTTACCCGAGAATGGCGGCAACGACCGCTATGAGAGCGCGCTTGACATCGGAGCGCCACCACAGCCCCAGCCGGGCATGTAATTAACGCCGATTGGAAATGACACAGGTGCAGCAAGTGCTACTAGTCGACTCTTAAAAAGATACATGGGAACTTAACGTATGAAGAAGATGATTCACTCACGCCGAGCGAGTCTGGTGACGCTGGTAGCCGCGCTGGCACTCGCGGCGTGTGGTCAAGAACAGGCCGAAGCGCCTCAGCCGGGCTCCGAGCAAGAACCCCCGCCCCATAAGGTCGAAGTGACTGAAATGGCACGTCAGGATATACCGCTGGATAAATCGTACCCCTCCTTGCTGCGCAGTGATGATGAAGTCACCTTGGTGGCGCGTGTGAATGGCTTTCTGGAAGAGCGCCACTTCGAGCCCGGCCAAATGGTCGAAGAGGGCGATCGCCTCTATACCATCGAACCGGATCTTTACCAAGCAACCGTTAACCAGCGTGAAGCTGACCTGCAAAGCGCACGGGCTGAGCTTTCCCGCGCCCAGCGTGATGCGCAACGTTTCGAGCAACTACTCAGCCAAAACTCGGTGAGCCGCCAGCAGTACGACCAAGCGCTGGCTGACCAGCGCGTCGCCCAGGCAAGCGTAGCGCAGGCAGAGGCGGCATTAACTAGCGCTAACCTGGACTTGGGGTATTCACAAGTTACTGCACCTGTCTCTGGAATGATCGGTTTAAGCCAAATTAATGTGGAAAATTTGGTCACTTCCGGTACCGAGCTGGCCACGATTACACCACTAGATCCGTTAGAGGTGCGTTTTCAACTGCCTCAGCGCGATGCCTTTGAGCTGCGTCGCCAACTGAGCAATGGCACTGAACCATCGGATATTCGTGCTCGTTTGAGCATACCTGGTGTCAGCGGAGGTGGCGATTCTGAGCTAGAAGGGTACTTAGACTTTCTGGGCTCTAGCGTTGATCGAGACACCAGCACCGTGCAAGCCGCTGCGACGTTTGAAAACCCTGACGCTACCGTACTGCCGGGCCAATTTGTGCGCGTACGTCTTGACGGCTTGAAGCGTTTTGACGTAATGGCGGTGCCAGAGATAGCGGTGACGCAAGGCCTAATGGGCCCCCAGGTGTTTGTCCTGGATGAAGAGAATAAGGCTCGTGAGAAAACTATCTCACTGGGTGAGATAGCGGGGCCGTGGCAGATCATTCGTGACGGCCTGGAGCCGGGTGACCGGGTAATTGTCGGTGATCCAGCCGGTTTAGAGCCAGGCATGACGATTGATCCACAGTCGTTTGATGGCAACGCGGAGGCTGTTAACGAAGGTGTCGAGCAAGAAGAGGCGGAAGAACAGGCCGAGGCGGCTCAAGCAATGGAAGAGGGGGCTGCCGATGGCCAGCCCGCTGAAGGAGAAGAGGGTGCACCATAATGAACTTCTCTAATTTTTTCATCAGCCGCCCGATATTTGCCACAGTGTTGGCGATTATCGTGACGCTAGTGGGCGTGATGTCGATGCGCATTCTGCCTATTGAGCAGTATCCCAGCGTAGTGCCGCCCACCGTGTCGGTTCAGGCGACGTTCCCTGGAGCGGATGCGGAAACCGTCGCACAAACGGTGGCGGCCCCAATCGCGGAGGCCATCAACGGCGTTGAGGATATGCTGTACATGACCTCTAACAGCGCTGATAACGGCAGTATGAGCCTGAGTGTTGCTTTCAATATCGGTACCGATGGCGATATCAATACCATCAACGTCAACAACCGGGTGCAAGGGGCGCTGTCGCAGTTGCCTGAAGCCGTCCAGTCCCAAGGTGTTACTGTTTCGCTACGTTCTGACTCTATTTTGATGTTATTAGCGTTGACCTCACCGGACGGCGACTACAACAACGTCTATATGCAGAACTACGCCACCCTGAACGTGCTTGACGCACTGCGCCAAGTGCCCGGGGTAGGTAACGCCGAAGTACTAGGCGGCGGCGAGTTTGCCATGCGTATCTGGATGGATCCGGATAAGTTGGCACAGTACGACCTGACGCCCAGCGAAGTGGCCAGTGCGATCAGGGCGCAAAATACCGAGATTCCGGCGGGTAGCCTTGCTTCTACGCCTCAGAGTGAACCGCGCGCCTACACCTATACCATGACCGCAGGCGGTCGACTGAATGATGTCGATGACTTCCGTGAGATTTACTTACGTACCAATAGCGACGGTTCATCACTACGTTTGGAAGACGTTGCACGTATCGAACTGGGGGCATCTTTTTACGGTATCGACGCGCGGTTGAACGGTTCCACCATGACGCCGATTATTATCAATCAACAGCCTGGGGCTAATGCCTTAGCAACGGCTAATGCTGTGCGCGCGACGATGGATGATCTGGAAAGCCGCTTCCCTCCAGGGCTTGAATATGTCTCCCCTTACGACACCACGCTGTTTATTGATGCTTCGGTAGAGACGGTGATTAAGACGTTTATTGAAGCCTTCCTGATCGTTATCGTCATTCTGTTTATCTTCCTGCAGAACTGGCGCTTTACGGTGATCGCCATGTCGGTCGTGCCCGTTGCGGTGGTGGGGACGTTTGCCGGCTTTTACCTGTTTGGGTTTTCGATCAACCTGCTAACGCTGTTTGCCTTGGTGCTCTCGATAGGGATAGTGGTCGATGATGCCATACTAGTGGTGGAAAACGTCGAACGCGTGCTGAGTGAAGAGGATGACATCAGCGTAATGGATGCCACCATCCGAGCGATGAAAGAAGTCGGTGGGCCGGTTATTGCGACCTCACTGATTATGGCGGCGGTGTTTGTTCCAGTGGCTTTCTTGGGTGGCTTCACGGGGCAGATTTATCAGCAGTTTGCGATTACCGTGGCGATATCGGTAGCCCTCTCGGCGGTAATGGCGTTGACCTTTACGCCTGCTCTGTCAGCGATTTTTATCAAGCATAAAATTGCCGGCGCCGGACAGTCTAAGTTCAAGCGTGCCTTGCATACCCCGCTACGCCTGTTTGACCGCATGTTTGCAGGTATTACTGCGGCCTATATGTGGGTAGTAAAGGGCTTAGTGCGTTTTTGGGTGTTAGCGTTAGCGTTAACGATAGCTACAGGGGCGGGCTCTTTCTGGTTATATGCCAATACGCCTTCAACGCTGGTACCCGAGACTGATCAGGGCATCGTGTTAGTGAGCGTTTCGCTGCCGGATGCGGCCTCACTTGACCGTACCCAGCGCTATATGGAAAAACTCAGTGCTGAGGTTGAAGCAATTCCCGGTGTGGAATACTCCTCGGCTATTGCCGGTTACGATATTCTCTCAGGCGCTGTTAATACTGCGCGCGGGATTATGTTCGTCAATATGCATCCCTGGGCAGAGCGTGATCTGACGGCTAGCGATCTCGTAGGCCAAATTATGGGTTTGGGCGCGAGTATTGATGGTGGCTCCGCAATGGCCTTTAACGTGCCGCCCATTATGGGGCTTTCGACGACGGGCGGTTTTACCGGTTATTTGCAGTCTTTTGAAGGGGCAACGCCGCGGGAGCTGTACGAAGCGTCGCTGCAAATTATGCAGCAGGCTAACCAGCACCCTGCGTTAAGTCGGGTTTTCACCACCTTCAATGTCAATGTACCCTCTTACCGGGCTAACATCGACCAGCAGAAAGCGCTGAGTTACGGCGTTGGGCTTGAAAACATTAACTCAGCCCTGGCCAATACGTTTGGTAACGGCTTTGTGAACTACTTTAGCTATCAAAATCGTAACTTCCAGGTGTACCTGCAAAACGAGGATGAATTCCGTAAAACGCCGGAGGACGTGAGCCGCGTTTATGTTCGCGGCGGTAATGGCGAGCGTATTCCGCTTTCGGAGTTTGTCGAGCTTGAGCGTCAAACGGGACCAGCCGTGGTATCGCGCTTCGGTGTTTATGCCGGTGCACAGTTCCAGGGTAACCCGGCTGAGGGCTATAGTTCCGCTCAGGCTATTGAAGCGATGGAGCAGGTGGTCCAAGAAACACTAGGAACTAACTGGGGAATGGGCTGGACCGGTACGGCTTACCAAGAAGCAAACCTGGGTAATGCCGCGACCCTTGCCATCGTCTTTGGGATGTTGATGGTATTCCTGATTCTAGCGGCTCAGTATGAAAGTTGGTCGTTACCGCTGGCGGTTCTGACCGCGACGCCCTTTGCCTTCCTGGGCGGTATTGGTGGGATCGTGCTGCGTGGGCTGGACACCAGTGTGTATGTGCAAATCGGTATGTTGGTGGTGGTTGGGCTGGCTGCGAAGAACGCTATCCTGATTGTCGAATTCGCCGAGCTTCAGCGTAAAGAGCAGGGTAAGTCGATACGTGAAGCGGCTATTATTGCTGCTGAACTGCGTTTTCGCCCCATCGTCATGACTTCGCTGGCCTTTATCTTTGGTACGTTACCGTTGGCCCTGGCGACCGGCGCCAGCGATGTGAGCAGCCATCACATCGGTACGACAGTCGCCATGGGGATGTTCTCGGTAGCGACCTTGGGGAGCCTGTTTATACCCAGCTTCTACGCCATGATTGCAACGGCCTCTGACTGGCTGGGGCGTAAGATGAAAGGGGATAAGCGACACTCCTCGCAACCGGCGCTAGAGCAGGATCAGCACTAATCGTTAGCGATAATAAAGAGTGACAACAGACGGGTATCTCCTTTGGGAGGTACCCGTTTTTTTATCCCCATGACCGGGGCAATACAGCACTGGCGCCCTAAAGCTAACCTAGACTAAGCTGACAAATATAATACATTGCCGGCTAAGTACCGGGTGAGGAGGACGCCATGAATGAACTACTGCACGCCGCCACGTTATTTCCGAGCATTGTGTTTACGTTTTTACTCGGTCTTTTAGCGCTCTACTGGCTATTGGTCATCATTCGTTTGGCGCCTTTGGAGCTGTTCGAGCGCGACAGTTTGAAAGAGGATCATTTGGCAAGCACGCTGGTCTCTCTTGGCTTCGCAGGGGTGCCGACGACGCTGGCCTTAACGGTGATCTTGGCCATTGCCGCGGTACTGGCACTGGCCATTGAAATGCTCGTGCTGCGTTGGTTGCCACTTGGCTTGATACGCATCCCGGTGGGGGTGCTGGTGCTATGGGGCAGCTTGGTCATTGCTTCGCCCGTGGCGGCAGCGCTTTGCCATGCACTACATCGTGGGCTGCACCGTTATCGTCCTTTTACACGGCGGTGTTTGCTGGGGCAAACGGTGGTAGTGAGAGAGCGCCAAGGGCAGGGCGAACAGGCCTTCGCGATGATCGATAATGAGCCGAACAGCAGCGTAAAACTGCTCAGTAAGCGCGATGCATTGCCGGTGCAGGGCGAGCGTCGGGTCTTGGTGAAGTACTTGCCTGAAGAAGGGGCTTATCGCAGTGTCAGCGAACAAGAGTACCTTGAGACGCGAGTTCGTTTGAATAAACTACGCTTAAGCCAGAAAAAACGCCATTCCAACCACTACTCAACCTCTCACTAAGGGCTACTTCCACCATCGCCGCCACAGCTGGGCTAGCCATTGCAACATGCTTTTCCCCATGTGCTGCCCGCCAGTGGCGGTTTGCGCTGTGCCACCAGCCATGTCCGGGGGTGGTGCAGAACGCTTTAAAAAATGGCGAATAGGGTCCACCTGGGCAGGTTTATCGAGCATTGGTGCGTGGCCGCAATGAGGCACGGTTAGGGTGACCAGCGTTGGCTGTGCTTCGGCCATGCGCGGCAATGTTTCGGCATCTAACAGTGTTGACGTTTCGCCGCGGATGACCATTATAGGGCAGCGTATGCTCGCCCAGTCGGCCCAGGTGTCCCGCGGCGTGTCATGTACGAATTGCTCGCCGATGCGTGGGTCGAAGTGATACGTCCAACGCCCGTCGGGCAGCCGACGGGCACTGTTGAGCGCTAATTCACGCCAAGCTGACGCCTTCGTGATCCCAAAGCTCGCATAGTGCTGGGTCAGTTCTTGCTGGAGTTCACTAAACGTCGAGAAACGGTGGGTAACACCAAAGTAGCTGGAAAGGGCAATCAGCCCCTGCTTGTTTAGCTCTGGCCCAACATCGTTCAGGATTAAACGCGAAATTCGCCCGCTATGCTGTGGGTCGGCCGCGATCAACATGCCCAGCAGGCCGCCCATCGAAGTGCCCAGCCAATCCACCCGTTCGAGTTGAAAGTGGTCCAGAAGCGCGATGGCAACCGTGACATAGTGGCTATAGAGGTAGTCGTGTGCCGGAAATAGCGACCAGCTCGATAACCCGCGGCCTGGCGTATCCGGGGCAAGAATGCGCCATTCACTGCCGAGTTCCTGGGCCAACGCATCAAAGTCCCCGCCGTGACGAGCAAGCCCGTGCCAGGCGACAAGCGTGCGAGTGGCGGAAGGGTTCCAGATGCGAACGGCGACTTCTAATTCGCGTACGCGGACAAACTCCAGGACATCCATAGTGTGCTCTATTTGGCTAGCTATAGCCCAGTAGTAGCATACTTGCTGCATTGCAGCGAGAGTGGAGAGGGAGGTTTAACGTTGCATCATACGAATAGAGGTATCGATTAACTCACCACCACACGCTCGAATGGAAAAAGCTTCAGGATTACGCAGCCAATCGTGGAAAAGCCCTCCTAGCATGGATTGCATTAACCGAGTGGCGACTTCTGGGCTTAAGTCATCGCGCAGCAGTTGCTGCTCTTTCGCCAATACAAATACTGCCAGCATTTCCTGGAAACACTCATTGCCAATTTCTTCCTGCATATCCAGCGGGTTAATGTCGCTAAAAAACTCACAACGGTGCAGCAAGATCGACAATATGCGCTGGTACGACGGTTGTTCAAGGCGCACCAAGCCTGCATGGCAGGCAAGCCGGATTGACTCTAGCGGGGATAACTCGGCGTCAACTTTATCCACTTCATCCATCAAGGATTGAAAGGGCATGCGCACCTGTTCGACCAGGGCCATGAACAGATCGCCTTTGTTCTTGAAATGCCAGTAGACGGCACCGCGGGTGAGGCCCGCATGGCGAGCAATTTGCTCAAGCGATGTGCGTGCCACGCCCTTGGCAAAAAATACCTCTTCTGCAGCTTCAAGCAGCGCTTCGCGAGTAGCAGCCGCTTCAGCTTTGGTCTTTCTTGCCATGGAAACGCAACCTCATAATCGACTCTGTATGGTCACATTTTAACCTAAGCGAAAGATTATTTACATTCAAAACTGTATGGATAAGAGACGAAGCCCATAACGTGCATTAACAAATTCGTCATTTGGAGAGTGACAGCGTATAAACAGGCAATGACACTAAGCATAGATCGCACTAACGTCGCGGAAATAACCGATTAAAATACAGGACATAACCCATGGCGCGAGCTCCCTTTCAACTGGGCGAACATACCATTATGCCCGGCCAACGCTTACAAGTGGATGTGCCCGTGGCGCGCTTATACACCCACACGCCGCTGCATATTCCAGTCGAAGTGGTGCATGGCCGTAAAGATGGCCCGGTGATGCTGGTGTGTGGTGGCATTCACGGCGATGAGATCAACGGGGTGGAAATTGTTCGCCGTGTGCTGCGCGCGAAAGCGATCAACAGCATTCGCGGCACCCTGATCGCCGTACCGGTGGTCAATGTCTTTGGCTTCTTACAGCAAACGCGCTACTTACCCGATCGGCGCGATCTCAATCGCTGCTTTCCAGGCAGCGAATCGGGTTCGTTAGGCGGGCGGATTGCCGCGCTGTTCCGTGAACAAATCGTCGATCACGCCACCCACATTATTGATCTCCACACAGGCGCCATTCATCGCACTAACCTGCCCCAGATCCGCGCTCAATTGAGCCCAGGCAGTGAAACCGAGCGTATGGCCGATGCTTTCGGAGCGCCCGTGGTACTCAATGCGGAACTGCGTGAAGGCAGCCTTCGCCATTACGCCCAGACTCGCGGCATTCCGGTATTGACCTATGAAGCAGGCGAAGCGTTGCGTTTTGACGAGTGGGCGATTGCTCCCGGCGTGCGCGGTGTACTGCGGGTAATGCGGCGCCTAGGCATGCTGACCGGCGAGCAGCGCCGCCGCACGCCAGCACCCGCCGAATTGGCCAATGGGTCAAGCTGGGCGCGGGCGCCTATCGACGGCATTTTGCGCCCCAAGGTGCGCTTAGGCGCTCGCGTTGCCAAAGGCGAAGTGCTGGGAAAAGTGGCCGACCCCTTTGGCAATGACGAGGGCGAAGTGCGTTCCGTTGCGGATGGCATCGTGATTGGGATGAGCCGTTTACCGTTGGCTAATGAAGGCGAAGCGCTGTTCCATATTGCCCGTTTTGATGAAATTGAAGAGGCCGAAACCGCTGTTGAGAGCTTCAACTCAAGCTTGGTGCCACCGCCCGATTCTTTTTACTAAGGATCCATCATCAATAAAAACTATCAAAATAATAGGTAATCAATAGCCGTGATGAATGGCAACTTGTTAGCTGCTTGACTATACCTATGAGTGGGCTTTGTTAGCGGCTACTAAGATGATAACTATGATAAATAAATAGCCAAGCTTTCATCGTACTCGACCGAGTGGCGTTTACACGCCACGTCTACCGTGACATGGAGGAAAAGCGATGACGAGCGATACACCTAAACACACCACAACGGATGCGGGCATACCGGTCAGCAGTGATGAGCACTCCCTTTCAGTAGGCCCCGATGGGCCGATCGTTCTACATGATCACTACTTGATGGAGCAGATGGCGGCGTTCAACCGGGAAATGATTCCGAATCGTCAGCCCCATGCAAAAGGCAGCGGCGCCTTTGGTCACTTCCAAGTAACTCACGACGTTAGCCAATACACCAAGGCGGATTTTCTCCAGCCGGGCAAGAAAACCGAGATGTTGGCGCGTTTCTCGACGGTGGCCGGCGAGGCGGGTAGCCCGGACACTTGGCGTGATCCTCGTGGCTTCTCGCTAAAGTTCTACACCGAAGAGGGCAACTTCGACATGGTGGGTAATAATACCCCTGTGTTCTTCGTTCGCGATCCGCTCAAATTCCAGCACTTTATCCACTCACAAAAGCGTCGCGCGGATAATGGCTTGCGTGATCACGATATGCAGTGGGACTTCTGGACGCTTTCGCCGCAATCTGCCCACCAGGTAACCTGGCTAATGGGTGATCGGGGTATTCCCGCTAGCTGGCGCCACATGAACGGCTATTCCAGCCACACTTATATGTGGGTGAACGCTGAAGGCGAGCGCTTTTGGGTGAAGTACCACTTCAAGACGGACCAGGGCATTAAGTGCATGACCCAGGAACAGGCCGATCAGATGGCGGGTGCGGATGCCGACTATCATCGCCGCGACCTGTTTGATGCCATCAAACGCGGCGATTATCCCACCTGGACGCTGCAAGTTCAGATTATGCCGTTTGAAGATGCCAAGACCTACCACATCAACCCCTTCGATTTGACCAAGGTGTGGCCGCACGGCGACTACCCGCTGCAAGAAGTAGGCAAGATGACGTTGGATCGCAACCCCGTCGATTTCCACTCGCAAATCGAGCAGGCAGCGTTTCAGCCCAGCAATGCCGTACCGGGCACCGGTTTCTCACCGGATAAAATGCTGTTGGCGCGGGTAATCTCCTACGCTGATGCGCACCGTGCGCGTTTAGGGGTGAACTACCAACATATCCCTGTTAACGCGCCCAAGGTTCCGGTGAACAGCTACAGCCAGGGTGGCAAGATGCGTATTAACCACTCCACCGACCCAGTGTACGCACCTAATAGCAAAGGGGGCGCGCACGCCAACCCAGAAAGGTACCCAGAAGATGCGGTATGGGAGACGGACGGCGAACTGGTTCGCGCCGCCTACACGCTGCGCCCAGGCGATGGCGATTTTAACCAAGCCAATGACTTGGTCAATAAGGTAATGGATGACGCTGCCCGCGACCGATTGGTCAACAACATTGTGGGCCACGTTTCCGATGGCGTTGAAGAGCCGGTGCTATCACGGGTATTTGAGTACTGGAAAAACGTCGACCAAACGATCGGTGAGCGTGTCGAGCAGGGCGTAATGGCGAACCGCCGCGAAAACGGTTAATAAGCCTACGCTACTAGGAAGACGAACCCGCTACGCTTGCGTAGCGGGTTTTTTATGCCACGCACTCGGGTTCATTCACCAAGCTAAGCGCGTCATCAAATAGGCGCAAACCGGCGCCTTCTTTATGGGCGTGTTCCGACAAATGACGCCGAAAACGCCTGCCGCCGGGGCAACCCTGGAACAAGCCCAGCAGGTGACGGGTAATGTGATTCAGCTTTGCGCCTTCATCCAAGCGCTGCTGAATATAAGGCCGGAAAGCGTTCGCGGCATCCAAGCGGCTCGCCGCCGGGCCTTGTTCACCAAATAGCTGTTCATCGACGCCGGCGAGCAGCCAAGGGTTTTGATACGCCTCGCGCCCCACCATCACGCTATCCACATGGGTAAGCTGTTCACGGCACTCGGCAAGCGTTTTAATGCCGCCGTTAATGCCGATATGCAATTCAGGTCGGCTCTGCTTTAAACGATGAACGCGGGGGTAATTGAGCGGCGGCACATCGCGGTTCTGCTTGGGTGACAAGCCCTGCAGCCACGCCTTGCGGGCGTGAACGGTAAATACTTCGCAGCCTGCGTCCGCGACGATAGCGATAAACCGCTCAAGGTCAGCGTCTTCATCTTGATCATCGATGCCAATACGGCACTTCACCGTGACTGGAATAGACACCGCTGCCTGCATCGCCCGCACTGCATCGGCCACTTTTTCGGGGTAACCCATCAAGCACGCGCCAATCATATTGTTCTGCACGCGGTCGCTCGGGCAACCCACGTTCAGGTTCACCTCGTCATAGCCCCATGCCTCAGCAATCGCCGCACACTCCGCCAGCTCACCGGCATCGCTACCGCCCAACTGCAGCGCCAGCGGATGCTCCACTTCGCTGTAGCCCAGAAAGCGATCACGGGGCGTCCCGTGCAAAATCGCACCGGTCGTGACCATCTCGGTATACAGCAGCGTCCGCTTGGTTAAGGTGCGTGCGAGCGCTCTGTAGTCACGAGTAGTCCAATCCATCATGGGGGCTACAGAAAAACGCCGCCCACGATCTGCACTATTTTCTTTAAGTAAATTAGTCATTTAATAACACTGTTGGCTGCACTGAAGGCAGCCATATTGCCTCTTAAAACCGTAATTAACGCACCTGATGTGCCCAGCAGCGGTAGTGACTGAAGCCTCAAAAATCCGGGTACACCTTTAGAGCTTTCTCACAGGTAGCGTTTTGTATGCGCGCCATTGTACGTAAGAAAGGGCGCGCAGCACATAGCAGGGTAGTTGCCACAACGTTTACGCCGCAGATTAGGTTGGGTATCACCCAGCAATGCTATGAAATAGCGCTGTAAATGTGCCTTAGGAGAATGGTGCTAGCCACATCGATGGGTTAGGCTTTCTTAAGGTTAGTAAACGGTTGGTACAAATTCGCTATAAGGCAAGGAAGATTGGTAGATCGCACCAAAAGCTATCCCAAACAGGAAGGCGTTTTCTTGATGCTGGTGAGTGGCGAACGAAGGATTAAACGGGTGCAGCGCCTGGCGGGCGGCGCGCTGTGCCTGATTAGTGACAACGATCACTACCAGCCGGAAATGATCAAGCCGCAGGATATGCATGATGTGGAGATTCTGGGGCGGTGTGAGTTTCGGATTGGGCGGGTGGTTTGACTGTAAAAACATAACGGTGGTTTTGAGGCTGCTTAAAAAAAATGGCTGAAAATATCTCTCATCAATGATTGATTGTTATGAGGTTTATTCCCCATTATTTTTTTGTTGCTTTGCCTCTATATAGATTTAAAACTTAATTTTGGAGCCTGAATAATGGCTAGAAAAACAGTTGATGAGCCTATCTCAGAAGAACAACTAGTAGCCGCAGAAAATCAAATTGAAGAGTTCTATAGGAGATATGATTACGATATAAGAGAGTTTCCTATTGAAGTGATTTTTAATAAGTGTACTGAGTTAATTGAAGAAGATATTACTGAGTGGTTTGTTCCAAGTTACCAGCGGAAGCACGTTTGGCCTGACAAGCAGCAAAGCCAGTTCATTGAATCTTTGCTTTTGAATTTGCCAATACCCTATCTCTACGTAAGTGACACTGGAGAAGAAAGTCTTATAGAAATTGTAGATGGAAGCCAAAGGGTTAGGACAATAATTCGGTTTATTAAAAGTGAGTTAAAGTTGTCAAATATGAAGACCCTTTTTAGGTTAGAGGGTTTTACTTTTAGCGATTTTTCAAAACCTTCACAGCGACGTTTTTTAAGAAAAACGTTACGCACAATTGAGCTTTTGTCAATGGATGAGGAGTCTAGGCGAGATTTATTTAATAGGCTAAATACAGGTGGATTGAAACTTTCGGACTCTGAAAAACGTTATGGTATCCGTGATGGGCGTTTTTTTGAACTGGTTAAAAAGTTGGCAAGTGATCCATTGTTTCATGAGCTTTGCCCTCTCAGTAAAAGCAAATCTGTGCGGCGTGAGTATGACGAGCTCGTTTTAAGATTTTTTGCTTATGCTAATAATCGAGAAGGCTTTGTCCATAATGTTGAAGAATTTTTAGATGAATATCTTGATATGATGAATGAGTCAAAATTTGATTCTGATGAGTATGAAGAGCAATTTATGAGCGTTATGACATTCGTTAGAGATAATTTTGACTATGGCTTCAGAAAGAATGAACGAAATAAATCTGTACCAAGAATTAGGTTTGAAGCATTATCAGTAGGTGCTTTAGAGGCTCTTCGTGAAAAGCCTGATTTAGAGCTAACCTCATCTGATTGGATATACGACCCTGAAGATCATTTCGTCGAGCTAACTACATCTGATGCTAGTAATTCACGTCCTAAGCTTCATGCAAGAATTGAATATGTTAAAGATAAGTTGTTGGATTTTTAATTATGGAACAGGATATCGATGCTATTATTCGGGACTTATATAAAGATTTTAGGGAGCGCTCAAAGGAGGTTAAGCGCTATACTCAATTTATACAAATTATGGCGGCTGAGAAGGCTGCTGGGTTATCCAAAAGTGCTGATGGAGAGTTAGTACCTATCGCCGGTTTCGATTTGGATAGAGATCTAGTCAAAACTATACGAGCAAGTGGGTATTTGCTGTTATATAACCTTGTGGAATCAACATTATCTAACGCCATCGATTCCATTCATCAGGCAATAGATGTTCATGGCTATGAGTTTAATCAACTTAACGATAATATGAAAGAAGTGACCTTGAAGCATTTTAAAAAGGCTATAACTAGTAGAGGTGTTGATTTTTCAACTACTCATCCAATTCAGTTTGCAATGATTAAAATGGGCTATGAAAAAAATAGCCTTTTTTCAGGTAATATAGATTGTAGAGAAATAAGAGAAATTGCTAAACGATACGGATTTAGTGTGCCTAGTCCAATCTTAAAAGGGCGGAATATTGGAGATATGGTTTTAGAGGTTAAAACAAAAAGAAATGATTTGGCGCACGGTTCTATTTCTTTTGAGTTGTGTGGGAGAGAAACGGCTCCTGAGCACCTAGTTACAGTAGCAGATCAGACTGTAGTTTATTTGAGAGCAGTGCTGCGTTCAGTTTCTTATTTTATTCGATATCAGAAATTTTCTATCGAAGCTTAGTTTTAAGAGCAAGCACTAGAGTGCCTGCTCTTATTATTTTAAAGCGATTCAAGATGGGCATTAAAACTATACCCGATTATTTCTGCTAATCGAACGGGGACAGCATTGCCTATCATTTTTCCAACTGGTTTTAAAAGAGCAGGCTGTGTGTCAGGAACAAATTTATAGTCACGAGGGAACGACTGTAGTAATGCCGCCTCTCTTAATGTGATTCCTCTATCTTGTTCTGGGTGACCAAATCGGCCATTCCCGAAACCAAAACATAAAGTTGTCATTGTGGGGCTTGGCTTATTCCACTCCATGCGCCCATAAACTGCAGGGTAAGATTTTCCACTGTTTCTCACGTGACAATCGGCTCTAAGCTGCTCTGGCCAATCTCGCCATGTCCCTCCAGGTCGCGAATGGCGGATTCTTTCCATATTAATTTTTGATAGCTTTGATGCTTTATGCAAGGGATCGTTATGATTTTCAGCACCTGCTTCTACAGGTTCTAGGTCGCCAATCGTGTCTTTTACGGTAACGGGAGTAGGGTGAGTAGCAGCTATTAACTCAATCGGCCCTAGTTTAGAGGCTAATAGCACATGTCGACGTCGGTTTTGGGGAAGGCCGTACTCAATGCATTTTACGGTATCCGCCCAGACGTGATATCCCTCATCTTTTAGAGATCCCACAAAGTCATGATAGATTTTGTGCTTGGTAACCGAGGGTACATTTTCCATGGTGACCAGCTCGGGTTGAGCTTCTTTTATTAGTCGCGTGAAAGCGCCCAGTAAGGGCCACTTTTTGTCTTTGGTGGTGTCTTTGCCCTGGTTATAAGTAGAGAACGGCTGACAGGGCGCACAGCCTGCTAGTAGGCGTATTGCGTCAGAGTCTTGGTACCACCCATTGATGTCGTCACCTGTAAGCTCACCAACGTCCTGCCTTATAAATTGGGCATGATTGTTATGCTCATAAGCAAACCGGCAGCTTTCTTCGATATCGTACCCAGCGCGCACAGCAATACCCGTCTGGCGTAAGCCTGCCGTGAGGCCTCCCGCACCACAGAACAAATCCACTGCTTCAATCATCCAACACTCCTTCTAGCGTGCCGCCATTCTATATGGTTTTTTGCCCGGCATCGAGGAGCAATTTTGAGGTTGTAGAGAGCTGTTGTCAGGCGTGACATTATTCTTAGCTTTCCTAGCCGCCCCCTCATCCGTATAAGCCACCAACAACTCATCCCAATTTGTCGTATAGCGCGGGCTTCGGTTCGCACAGTGTAGGTGCCAGGGGGCGTTCTTTTACGGAAGGCCAGGGCGTACGTACACTTGCCCATTTTCTCATTCAGTGCGTCCATGGTGGCCATTAACTTTTGGCTGCGCTACTGCCGATTTTCATCAATAAGGCCAATCATCATCACGCCCGCTTTCTTGTAGCCTTGATTGAACGAGCATAAATGAAATTCTTTGCTACGCTGGGGGTGTCGCCATGAAGGAGGCGGCTACGGCCCCAAGTTTTAGGGGCAATTTCATTGGATGAAAGAGGTGCTAAATGGCTAATTTTACACAAACGAACATGAGCCTGGATCACTACGATTGGGACGCAGCACCTAGCGATGATCCACGCGTAACGGGTGAGCCTGACAGCACGCTATTTAACCGCCAGCAGGGTTATGAAGTGCTTTATATGCTGAACACGGTGCTGTCCGCTTCCGCCCCCATTACGGCGCTTCACAAGGGTGAAGAGATGATTCGTGATGAGTTGCCGAGTGATATGCGCGAGCAGCTGGACGTGAAAAAGTGGCTTGATCAACGCCTGTAATTGACTGATCGCAGGCAGCGTTCAGGTTAGCGCTCGATAGATGCAAAATGCCCTGGCCATAAAAGACGGTCGGGGCATTATTTTTTAGGTTACTCCGCGCAGCCCCAAAGGGCGCGCTTGAGTTTAGCGCTATCCGCTCTCCCTCACGCCGTAAACACCGCATACACCATCTGCAGCGCCAGCCCCATCAACATAAACGCGAACACGCGCTTGAGTAGCGCGACGGGTAGCTTGTGGGCGAGCTTGGCACCAATCGGAGCGGTGAGGATGCTGAACGGCGCCATTAGTAGAAACGCGGGAAGATAAACATAGCCTAGCGCGGCACTAGGCAGCCCGGCTGTACTCCAACCATTAATGATGTAACCCAGCGCCCCGGCAACGGCGATGGGCAGTCCCACGGCTGCCGAGGTGCCAATCGCGCGGGGGAGTTTAACATTGCACCAGGTGAGGAAGGGCACGGTTAGTGAGCCGCCACCAATCGCCACGAGCGCTGAAATACCACCGATGCCCAGGCCCACACCGCTTACTCCCATTGGGCTAGGTAGGCCGCGGTTCGGTTTGGGCTTGATGTTTGCCAACATCTGGAGTGACATTAGCACCATAAAACAGGCGAAAAAGATGGCTAGGCTACGGGTGGGGATCAGTGCGGCGATAAAGGTAGCTAAAAACGTGCCGACTAAAATACCGGGGGTAATGAACCGTACGATGTCCCAGCGTACCGCCTTGTGCCGATGGTGGGAAAGCAGACTGGCGGTAGACGCAGGGATTATAGACGCCATGGCAGTGCCTAACGCCAAGTGGGCGAGATGTTCATGGGGCACACCTTGAAGTACAAATAGCGACGTTAAAATCGGCACCATAATGCCACCGCCGCCAATCCCTAATAACCCTGCCATCAAGCCAACAAAGCTGCCGAGTGCTACATATGCCAACCACCAGATGATGTCCAAATCCGCTGCTCCTAAAAGTGTCTTGTTAGCACGATAAGCACATTGTACCGGAAGCGGCGCTTGTAGCGGGGCCAAAGTCGAGTATTCGACTGTGGTAGCGGCGATGCAGTGGTAAGCTGCAGGACAAGTAATGTTTCGGAGTTCGTATGCGCAAGGTAATAGGCAATGTTGGCATTTTGGTAGTGGTAGTTGCGCTATTGGCAGGCTGTAGCGACATGGAGGAGCCATCAACTGAAACGGTTTCCTCCGCGCAACCTGAGGCCACCCCTGAAGCCCCGGTGACTGAGTCGGAAATTGCTGAGGTAGAAGTAGAGCCGCTTGTTGTCGAAATATCGACGCAGGTCGCCTTACGTAGCGATCGACGCTTAATGGTGGAAGGCAAAAGCAACTTACCGGATGGCACCCAGGTACGCATTGTAGTCGAACGTGAGATCAGCCGGGTGCGTTGGCAGGCAAGAACGCAAATCGAGAATGGTCAATTTGCAGCCGGTCCGTTTGGCTCTGGCAGTGGGCTGCCCGATGGAAGCTACGATGTCCGTGTGGAAGTCTCGGAAGGCAGCGTGCAGCCAGTCGCCGTGCAGGCGCGTATTGGCCACGAGGGCCAGCACCTGGCGGGAGAGCTTGTTAGCCAATCCCGCCACGGGCTGGGCCAAGTGGCCACCTACTCACAGCGTTTCCTGGTGGGGAGTGAGCCTAGGCAAACGCGTGACCAGGTGGAGGTGCTAGAGAGTCCGGGGAGGTAGACGCTTTAGGCAGGATGCCAATGGGCTAATAGTACTGCATGAATCGATGTGTCGCTGGGGGCTTTGGCGAAGTGCTCAATGACGAAACGATCGTCGCGTTGCACCACGTAGTGGCCCGCCTTATGAAACACATGCGTAGGCCCAAGCAGCAGTAAGTCGCCAGCGTTAACGGGCGAAAAATCTGTACCTTGGCCAGGAGTTGCCATCACACATGGTGCTTTCCAGTCGATGTTCAACGGCAAATGACTGGGCACTTTAATGGTGGTTGCCTGTACCTGTTCCCAGGGGAGGGGACCAGTATGGGTCAACGTTAATAGCTCGGGTGCGCTATCACCTTCCAATAGTGTTGCCAGGGAACAGTCGAGGGCGTCAGCGAGCGCAACTAAGCGTTCGTGACCGATCTGTTTGATCGCCCCGGATTCCCAATAAGAAATGGTGACATCTGACACGCCAACTTTGCGTGCAAGGGCAGCTTTATTGAGCTTGGCCCTAAGCCGCAGTTGCTTGATACGTGAGCCTAGCGATTCCATTTCGTTTTCCTGATGTTGAGCTGAAAAGCTCGTGAATGTCTTCCACTATAGTCGTCTTTTTCAATATAAAATATAAATAGTGGCGCTACGAACATACGTTATTGCTCTGCTTCAGTCTTGAGGTATGCGCTCAAGGGGTTGCTACAGTGCCATACTAAGCGATTGTGCTTTAGCGCGCATTAGTGGACAAATAACGTTGAGTTAATTTCTCTGACGCTTTCTTGCGCGAGTTGTTCCCTGGGTGCCGCTGTTGGTTGCGCCTAAGGTGCGTATAATAACGCCATGCATTTTTGCCAATAGGACGTTTTCATGACCGTACGTACTCGCATCGCGCCTTCTCCGACAGGGGACCCCCACGTTGGTACGGCTTACATCGCGCTTTTTAATCTATGTTTTGCTCGTCAGCATGGCGGCCAATTTATCCTTCGTATTGAAGACACTGATCGGGTGCGTTCTACGCCTGAATCAGAGCAGATGATTCTCGATTCATTGAGCTGGCTGGGTCTTGAGTGGGATGAAGGCCCTGATGTGGGTGGCCCCTATGGCCCCTATCGGCAAAGCGAGCGTGGCGACATTTATGCTCAACACGCTCAACAACTTTTGGATGCCGGTCATGCGTTTAAGTGTTACCGCACCAGTGAAGAGCTGGATGAGCTGCGTGAGACACGCAAAGCCGCAGGATTGCAGCTGGCCTTAAAACCTGCAGATTTAGCGCTGGATGCACAAGAGCAAGCGCGCCGTGAGCAAGAGGGCTGGCCTTATGTAGTGCGCATGAATGTGCCCGCCGAAGGCGTGTGCGTTGTTAAGGACATGCTGCGTGGCACGATCGAGGTGGAGTGGGCGCAGGTAGACGCGCAAATTTTGCTCAAATCAGATGGCATGCCTACCTACCATTTAGCCAACGTGGTCGACGACCATTTAATGGCAATCACTCATGTGTTGCGTGGGGAGGAGTGGATTAACTCCGCACCAAAGCACCAGTTGCTGTATGAGTATTTTGGTTGGGAAATGCCGCAACTTTGCCATATGCCGCTGCTGCGCAACCCGGATAAATCCAAACTCTCCAAGCGCAAGAACCCAACGTCGATCAACTATTACCGTCGAATGGGTTTTTTACCCCAGGCCGTGACCAACTATTTGGGGCGGATGGGCTGGTCAATGCCCGATGAGCGCGAGAAATTCAGTCTGTCAGAAATGATGGCAGAATTTGATGTGCAGCGTGTCTCGTTAGGCGGCCCCGTATTCGACTTGGAGAAGCTGACCTGGCTGAACGGTGTGTATATTCGTGAAGACCTGGACGATGATGCGCTGTTAAGCGCGCTGCGTGAGTGGGCCTTCAATGAAGCCTATATTAAGCAGATTCTGCCGCAGGTACGGCCGCGGGTAGAAACGCTCTCCCAGGTCATGCCGTTGGCAGGGCACTTCTTCTCGGGCTTGCCAGCACTGACTAAAGAGTCGTTTGAGAGTGTAAAGCTTGAGGAAGAGGAGCTGGTAAAACTGCTCCAGTTCCTTGTTTGGCGGTTTGAAGGCGTCTCCGCTTGGAATAAAGAGGCGCTACTGAGCGAAGTTAAGCTGCTGTCCGAGCATTTTGATTTGAAAATGAAAGCGTTCCTGGCGCCGGTGTTTATTGCGATTACCGGCAGTACGTCCAGCACCTCGGTTATGGACGCCATGGCGATTCTTGGCTCCGACGTTACCCGGGCTCGCCTGCGCAGCGCGATAGAGGTGTTGGGTGGCGTTTCCAAGAAACAGGCGAAGCGCTTTGAAAAAGAGTTTCGTGAAATAGCTCTGTGAAAGAGCTTAGTAACATCAGCTAACCGCAATTGAGATAGTGCTAGCGCCAATTTCTTATCTTTAAGGAATTGGCGTTTTTCATGTTGACGAAGGCCAGGGGAATCAGTATTATACGCTCCGTCTTCGCGACATGTGGGGCCTTAGCTCAGCTGGGAGAGCGCAACACTGGCAGTGTTGAGGTCAGCGGTTCGATCCCGCTAGGCTCCACCAATTCGGCAGCATGTGAATAGTTGCTCGGGAAGATACGCTTTTAGCGTTATATGTCTAGTGTTATACGTCCCATTCGTCTAGTGGTCTAGGACACCGCCCTTTCACGGCGGTAACAGGGGTTCGAACCCCCTATGGGACGCCACTACTTACTACTCCCTTTCTAATGTTATTTTCCTGGCAATGAGTCTTCTCATCTGCTGGATTTTTGCGTTCCCGCCGTTCACAAAAAAGCTATAAATCGTCACTTTTTTGGGCGATTTTATGCTTGACTTGTCCACTTTTGCGATTCTGGTTTCAAGGTTGTGCACAACCCTTTGTTGTTGACGCAAAAAAACTTCAACAGAACTTAAATCGTTTAAAAACAGCAACTTATATTAGGTCAAAAAATGACCAATTTAAGGCTGGCCCACTGCCCATGGCGATTGCGGGACGTTTTGAAGTGGTTGTGAACAGGGTTATCCACAGATAGTGTGGAAAACCCTGAGCAAGGCCGGAAAGTAAAAAAGTCAAGCGATATTAGGAGGCGCTCAGGCGTTTTAATGGTGGTGATTTAGCGCAATGACTGATTCAAAATTGACTAATTTATGATGGTATCCAGCGAAGTCCACTGGTGGTGATTACCGCGGGCATCATAGTAGGTCGTCAGGCGATGATCTTGCTCATGCTCGTTGGTGTAGCGGCGCAAGCTATAAACCGTGTAGAAGACGTTGTTGGCTCACGTCGCTGGTAGATAGCTTGATGTAATGCCAGCGTGGAAGGGGTCATACGCAAAAGGCCACCCGAAGGTGGCCTTTGATCAAGCGGGGTGCTGATTTATTTTTTCGGGTAGTCGCGCTGGTCGTGGCCAATGTAGAGCTGACGCGGACGGCCGATTTTGTAGCTTTCGCTGAGCATTTCGTTCCAATGGGAAATCCAGCCAATGGTACGCGATACTGCAAAAATCACGGTGAACATATTGGTGGGGATGCCCATTGCTTTCAAAATGATGCCTGAATAGAAATCAACGTTCGGATACAGCTTACGCTCGATGAAGTATTCATCTTCAAGGGCGATCTGCTCAAGACGCTTGGCAATTTTGAGCTGCGGGTCGTCGGCCATGCCGAGCTCTGCGAGTACTTCGTCGCAGGTCTCTTTCATTACCTTGGCGCGCGGATCAAAGTTGCGATAAACACGGTGGCCGAAGCCCATTAGCTTGAACGAGTCGTCTTTATCCTTGGCTTTATCAACAAAGCGCTGGATGTTCTCTTCGGAGTCTTCGCCGATTTCGTCAAGCATGGCCAGTACGGCTTCGTTAGCACCGCCGTGAGCGGGGCCCCAAAGTGCCGCAATACCTGCGCTGATACAGGCGAACGGGTTAGCGCCCGTGGAACCTGCCAGGCGTACCGTAGAAGTAGAAGCGTTCTGCTCGTGGTCCGCATGCAGCATAAAGATGCGGTCCATGGCTTTCGCGTATACCGGGTTGATTTTGTACTCTTCGCACGGGTTGCTGAACATCATGTAGAGGAAGTTCTCTGCATAGCTCAGGTCGTTGCGCGGATAGTTGAACGGCTGACCCACATTATACTTGTGCGACATGGCCGCCAGCGTCGGCATTTTAGCAATCAGACGGATAGCGCTGATGATACGGTCTTCTTCTTGAGTGATGTCCATATGGTCATGATAGAAAGCGGCTAGGCCACCAACTACGCCACAAAGGATAGACATCGGGTGCGCGTCGCGGCGGAACCCTTTAAAGAAGTTGTTGATCTGATCGTGAACCATGGTGTGGTTACGAATGCGCGATTCAAAATCAGCGTACTGCTCATCGTTAGGTAGCTCACCAAACAGCAGGGTGTAGCACACTTCTACGAAATTAGACTCTTTGGCCAGCTGGTCGATGGGGTAGCCGCGGTGAAGCAGTACGCCCTTGCCGCCATCAATATAGGTGATGGCAGACTGGCAGGAAGAGGTGGCCATGAAGCCGGGATCGTAGGTGAACAGGCCTTCAGCGCCTAAACCGCGTACGTCGATGACGTCGGGGCCAAGTGTGCCGGAATACATGGGTAGCTCGATCGGTTTATCAAGACCGTCTACCGTCAATGTCGCTTTCCTGTCAGCCATGCTGGCCTCCTTTCGAATTCGGGTTGGGACGTAAAGTCATTGCTGCGCATACCGCGCCGGCGAAAAGGCCTGCCCACTATAGAAGTGTGCGACATTTTGTCAATTAGCCTAAGCGCTAGCTGCGTATTGTACGAAAATTGTTATTATGATGAGGTTTGTATAAGAATTAAAAGTCTACAATATGACAAAGCGTTAAAAGTCCGACGATATTTTAACAATAGTTTAACATGAGATGTTAACAGGCTTATCAAATTGCTACTCTATTGTCACTATAGCGATGCTGCAGCGCAAAATCGAATCCGAATGATGGCAATTTTCTTGCACCATAGTCGAGTTAAGCTTGAGTTCGGTTTGTAAGCGAGGGCGAAGGTTCTTATAATCCACGGCGCGCGACCGGCAGGTAGGTGGTCGTGCCCGACTTGGCAACGGCCGAGCCCCTTCCAGCAACCACCGCCCGCTCGGGCCATGCCCGACCTGTCGCAGAGCGGGCCAAGAGAGTGTGTACAAAGCCGTGAATAGCAAACGACCCGTAAACCTAGACCTTACTACGATCCATTTCCCACTGCCGGCCCTGACGTCGATCGCACACCGTATTACGGGTGTCATCCTGTTCGTTGGCCTGATTTTCGCTTTTTGGGCGCTGGGTAAATCCTTGTCATCTCCGGCGGGTTTTGACGCCGTTAGCGATGTACTGGCCAATAATTTCTTGGCTAAGTTCATTGCTTGGGGGCTGTTGTCCGCCCTGGCATTCCACTTTGTCGCAGGCATTAAGCACCTGCTGATGGATGTCGACATTGGTGTGACCCTTGAAGGTGGCGTACAAAAAGCGCAGATCACCGTCGTGGTCAGTGCCGTTCTGATTATTCTGGCAGGAGTTTGGGTATGGTAACTAACATCACAAGTTTTGGCCGTAGTGGGCTTTCTGACTGGCTGATGCAGCGCGTTTCTGCGGTGATTCTGGCCGTCTACACGGTCTTTATCGTTGCCTTTCTGCTGTTTAATCCCGATCTCGATTACTACGCGTGGAGCGGCCTGTTCAACCAAACGTGGATGCGGATTTTCTCGCTATTGGCCTTTGTCGCCTTAGCTGCACACGCCTGGATCGGCCTGTGGACCGTCACCACCGACTATCTCAAGTCCACTCGCCTGCGCGTGGGTGCCCAAGCTGTCATCATCCTGGGCATTTTCGTGTACTTGGTGTGGGGCATTCAAATTCTGTGGGGAGCTTGATTACATGTCTAATCTGCGTAGCCTGACGTTTGACGCCATTATCATTGGTGGTGGTGGCTCTGGCCTGCGAGCCGCTTTGGAACTGGCGAAGTCTGGTAAAAAGACGGCCGTGTTATCGAAAGTTTTCCCGACCCGCTCTCACACCGTATCTGCCCAGGGTGGCATTACCTGTGCGATCGCGTCCGATGACCCGAATGATGACTGGCGCTGGCACATGTACGACACCGTTAAAGGCGGCGATTATATCGCTGACCAGGACGCGGCCGAGTACATGTGTTCTGAAGGCCCGAAAGCGGTATTTGAGCTCGAGCACATGGGGTTGCCGTTCTCGCGTTTAGATAACGGTCGTATTTATCAGCGTCCGTTCGGTGGTCAGTCGAAGAACTTTGGTGAAGGCGGTCAGGCGGCACGTACCTGTGCAGCCGCCGACCGTACCGGCCACGCACTGTTGCACACGCTTTATCAGAATAACTTGAAGAACGACACCGTGTTCCTCAACGAGTGGTACGCGGTGGATCTGGTCAAGAACGCCAGCGGTGATGTGGTTGGCTGTATCGCCATGTGCATCGAGACGGGTGAAGTGGTTCACGTTAAATCCAAGGCCACGGTACTCGCGACCGGTGGTGCAGGCCGTATTTATGCTTCTACTACTAACGCCTTGATCAATACCGGTGACGGTATCGGCATGGCGCTGCGTGCTGGCTTCCCGATGCAGGACATGGAAATGTGGCAGTTCCACCCGACCGGTATTTACGGTGCGGGCACGCTGGTCACAGAAGGTTGCCGTGGTGAAGGTGGCTACCTGATCAATAAAGACGGCGAGCGGTTCATGGAGCGCTACGCGCCGAACGCCAAAGATTTGGCCGGTCGTGACGTTGTGGCTCGTTCGATGGTTATGGAAATCCTCGAAGGTCGTGGCTGCGGCGAGAAGGGTGATCACGTCTTCTTGAAGCTCGATCATCTGGGTGAAGAAGTACTTGGCAAGCGCCTACCCGGTATCGTTGAGCTTTCTAAGACCTTTGCTCACGTCGATCCGGCCAAAGACCCGATCCCGGTCGTGCCGACTTGCCACTATATGATGGGCGGTATTCCGACCAATATTCATGGTCAGGCGATTACCCAGGATGAGAGCGGTAACGATCATATCGTTAACGGTCTGTTTGCCTGTGGTGAAGCGGCGTGTGTATCTGTTCACGGTGCTAACCGCTTGGGCGGTAACTCACTGCTGGATCTCGTGGTCTTCGGCCGTGCCGCTGGCATGTTTATCGAAGGCGCGCTGAACGCAGGCATTGAGTACCTGGACGCTTCCGAGTCTGATATTGAATTCGCCATGAAGCGGATCACGCGCTGGAACGAGTCTGAAGGCGGCGAAAGCATTCCTGAGCTGAAAGCTGAGCTTCAGGACATCATGCAGACTTCCTTCGGCGTATTCCGCGAAGAGAAAAACATGCTGGAAGGCGTCGATAAGCTAGCGCAACTGCGTGGGCGTATTGCTAATGCCCACCTGCCTGACAAGTCCAACGCTTTTAACACCGCGCGTGTCGAAGCGTTAGAGCTTGATAACTTGATGGAAGTGGCAGAAGCGACGGCGATCGCTGCCCTTGAGCGTAAAGAGAGCCGCGGCGCCCACTCGCGCTACGACTATCCAGACCGTGATGACGTCAACTGGCTGAAGCATTCGCTCTTCTTCCCAGCGACGAAAGAGCTGAAAAAACGCGACGTTAACTTCAAGCCGAAAACCGTTGATACGTTCGAGCCTAAGGTTCGTACCTACTAAACGCCGCATAGACGAGAGGGAGTCACTATGTCCAATCTTCAGGTATCCGTATACCGCTACAATCCGGAAACCGACTCCGCACCTTACATGCAGGAGTTTCAGGTCGATACCAAAGGCCGCGATGTGATGGTGCTGGATGTTCTTCATATCATGAAAGAACAAGACAGCGGTTTGGCGTTTCGCCGCAGCTGCCGCGAAGGTGTGTGCGGTTCTGACGGCATGAACATGAACGGCAAAAATGGCTTGGCGTGTATTACGCCTTTGTCAGACGTTGTGAAGAACAACAAGCTGGTGCTGCGTCCGCTGCCAGGCTTGCCGGTTATTCGCGATATGGTCGTCGATATGGGCTTGTTCTATAAGCAGTACGAGCGTATTCAGCCGTATCTGCAAAACGACACGCCGCCGCCTGCCATTGAGCGCCTGCAGTCGCCGGAAGAGCGCGACAAGCTAGATGGCTTGTATGAGTGTATTCTATGCGCCTGCTGCTCAACGGCTTGCCCGTCATTTTGGTGGAACCCAGAGAAGTTCGTTGGCCCAGCCGGTTTGCTGCAATCTTACCGTTTCCTGGCCGATTCGCGTGATACGGCTACCAGCGAGCGGTTGAGCAATCTGGAAGATCCATTCTCGGTGTTCCGTTGCCGTGGCATCATGAACTGTGTGGCGGTTTGCCCAAAAGGCCTTAATCCCACTCGGGCGATCGGTAAAATCCGCGAAATGCTTCTTGCAGATGCTACCTAAGTCTATGACATTTGAGTAAAAAAGCGTGTGCCACTTAAGTTGGGTAATAATGCCACTTAAATCATGGCGCTTCGCTTGTTATCATAGGGTTTGTCACGTGGTGCGGCGTCACGTCGCACCGCTGGTCAGACAAGTTTGAAAGCCGGTGCCTTGGGTACCGGCTTTCGAGCATGAACTGAAGACGAAACACCGTATGACGCGTTAGATGATGAATAGCTTGATGATGTATAGCTAGATGAACAGGGTTTCCGGCCGTTGGCCGGCGCCGCCGGCAAATGTCCCGCCCCGCCGGCAGGGCAATAGCGATGTCGCCGCACGTTTGCGACGATACCGATACCACCCCATCAGTGCAGGGTGACCGAGAGATGCAACAAGGCATAATGGAGTTGATGTGGCGTTCCTCTCACGTTAGTGGCGGCAATGTTCACTACGTGGAAGCGCTTTACGAGCAGTACCTCGCCGATCCTGAGTCTGTCCCTGACGAATGGCGCAGCTATTTTGATGAGTTGCCGCGTCCCGAGGGCAGTGCCTCCCACGATGTTCCACTAAGCCCAGTCCGTGATCAGTTCTACCAGCTGGGGCGCGAAAGTCGTCCGGGCCGTGTAGTCGCCGCTGCCGATAGCGGTGAAAACAAAAAGCAGGTAAAAGTCCTGCAGCTGATTAACGCTTACCGCTTCCGTGGTCATCAAAAGGCCAATATCGACCCGCTAGGACTGCGTAATCCCACCCCCGTCCCCGATCTCGATCTGTCCTTTCATCAGCTCTCAAAAGCTGATTTGGACACCGAGTTCCAAACCGGTTCTTTCTTTTTAGGTATCGACAAAGCGCCATTGCGTGACATCGTTGATGCGTTGGAGCGCACGTATTGCCGCTCCATCGGCTGCGAGATCATGCATATCGTCGATACGGAAGAGAAACGTTGGTTACAGCGACGTTTCGAGTCGGTACGCAGTGCGCCTGATTTCAGTGCTGATGTGCGTAAGCACGTACTGGAGCGTTTGACGGCCGCTGAAGGTTTGGAGAATTACCTGGCATCCAAATATCCAGGTACCAAGCGCTTTGGTCTTGAAGGCGGTGAAACGTTTGTGCCAATGATGGATGAACTCATCCAGCGTGCCGGCGGTTATGGCACCAAGGAAGTGGTTATCGGCATGGCACACCGTGGGCGACTCAATCTGTTGGTCAATATTTTGGGTAAAAACCCAGCTGACTTGATCGATGAGTTTGATGGCAAGAAGGTTATTGAGCGTGGCTCAGGTGACGTGAAGTACCACCAGGGCTTCAGTTCGAACGTCATGTCCCCGGGCGGCGAAGTCCATTTGGCGATGTCGTTTAACCCATCGCACCTGGAAATCGTCGCACCCGTAGTGGAAGGTTCGGTACGTGCACGTCAGGACCGTCGTAACGACGAAGAGGGTAGCAAAGTGCTGCCGATCAACGTCCACGGCGATGCGGCGTTTGCCGGTCAAGGCGTGGTGATGGAGACATTCCAGATGTCCCAGACCCGTGCTTATAAAACCGGTGGCACGATTCATATTGTGATCAACAACCAGGTGGGCTTCACCACATCACACCCACTGGATGCTCGCTCTACCGAATACTGCACTGATATTGCCAAGATGGTTCAAGCGCCTATTTTTCATGTCAATGGCGATGATCCTGATGCAGTGCTGCACGCTACCCAAGTTGCTCTTGACTATCGCCAGCAGTTCAAGAAAGACGTGGTGATTGATCTTGTTTGCTACCGTCGTCGTGGCCACAACGAAGCTGACGAGCCGTCAGGCACGCAGCCGATGATGTATGCCAAGATCAAAGATCACCCCTCTGCGCGCTCGCTTTATGCCAAGCGCCTGGTTGATCAGGGTGTGCTCTCTGAAGAGTCTGCCAAAGCGATGGTTGAAACCTATCGTGATGACCTGGTGGCGGGCAACCACGTAGCCAATGCGTTGGTGCAAGAGCCCAATGCCTCTCTATTCGTTGACTGGGCGCCTTACCTGGGCCACGAGTGGACCGGCGATGCAGACACAACGATTGATATGAAGCGTCTGCAGCAGTTGGCTGCCCGTATGTGCGAGGTGCCGGATGGCGTCGACGTGCAGCGTCAAGTGGCCAAGATTTATGAAGACCGCCGTAAAATGCAGGCCGGTGGGCTGGGGCTTAACTGGGGCTTTGCTGAAACGCTGGCCTACGCCACGCTGCTCGATCAGGGGCATCCGATTCGGATTACCGGGCAAGACGTCGGGCGCGGTACGTTCTCCCACCGTCATGCGGTGGTGCATAACCAGAAAGACGGTTCCACCTATGTGCCGCTGCAGAACATGGCCGATGGTCAGCCGCGTTTCACCATTCATGACTCCTTCCTTTCGGAAGAAGCGGTGCTGGCATTTGAGTATGGCTACTCAACCACAGCGCCGAATGATTTGGTGATCTGGGAAGCCCAGTTTGGTGACTTCTTTAACGGCGCCCAGGTGGTCGTTGACCAGTTCATCTCTTCAGGTGAAACGAAGTGGGGCCGCGTGTGTGGTTTAACCATGCTGCTGCCACACGGGTATGAAGGCCAGGGTCCCGAGCACTCTTCGGCGCGCTTGGAGCGCTTCCTGCAAATGTGTGCTGAGCACAATATGCAGGTGTGCGTACCGACGACTCCCGCACAGATTTATCATCTATTGCGTCGTCAGGTGATTCGTCCGCTGCGTAAGCCGCTCATCGTAATGACGCCTAAATCACTACTGCGTCATAAAGAAGCGACGTCGAGCCTTGAAGATCTGGCCCACGGCAAGTTCCATATGGTGCTCGCTGATCAAGCCGATCTTGCGCCTGAGAAGGTCACTCGCGTTGTGCTTTGTGCTGGCAAGGTCTACTACGACTTAGCCGCTTGGCGCGCCGAGAATGAGCGTCATGACACGGCAATCTTACGTCTTGAACAGCTTTATCCCTTCCCGAAAGAAGAACTTCTGGAAGCGCTGCAAGGCTATACCAACGTAGAAGACATTGTGTGGTGCCAGGAAGAGCCGCTTAATCAGGGCGCTTGGTACTCCAGTCAGCACAATATGCGTGCAGTGGCCGATATGCTGAAAGATGGCTTCGGACGCGAGTTGAAATTTGCAGGACGTCCTGCCTCTGCTGCACCAGCAGCTGGCTATATGTCCGTCCATACTGAACAGCAGCGCCAGCTGGTGGAAGACGCTTTTAATTTATAAGCGGCCACCGGATTTAGAGAACACATAAGGGAAACGACATGGCTACTGAGATCAAAGCGCCAACCTTTCCGGAATCCGTTGCCGAAGGCACAGTGGCGGCGTGGCATAAAAAGCCGGGTGACAGCGTTGAGCGTGACGAGCTGATTGTTGAGATTGAAACCGACAAAGTGGTGCTGGAAGTCGTCGCACCGGAAGCGGGTACCCTGACCGACGTGATGGCCGAAGAGGGCGATACCGTTCAGTCAGAGCAGGTGCTGGGCAAAATCGGTGAAGGCAGTGCGTCAGGCAGCAAAGAAGAGAAATCTTCTAGCGATGATAGCGCTGAAAAATCCGAAGAGAAGTCCGACGCTAAGGCGTCGGAAGAGAAGCAAGAAAAGCCTGCCAGTGGCGGTAGCGGTGGCGGCAAGCAGCACGACGTAAAAGCCCCGAGCTTCCCTGAGTCTATTCAGGAAGGCACCGTGGCCACTTGGCACAAAAAAGTCGGCGAAGCGGTCAAGCGCGATGAGGTGCTGGCCGACATCGAAACCGATAAAGTCGTACTGGAAGTGGTTGCTCCGGCCGATGGCGCTCTGGCTGAAATTAAAGCCGAAGAGGGCAGCCAGGTCGAATCCGAAGCGATTCTCGCGACCTTCACCGAAGGCGCCGGTGGCGACAGCAGTGGCAGCGAAAGCGGCGGCGATTCAGCGCCTGCTAAAGCTGACACCAGCAGCGACGACGATGGCGCCGATGAGAAAGTCGGTGACAAGATCCTCGCTCCGGCTGCCCGTAAAATGGTGGCTGAGCACGACCTCGACGTTGCCAAGCTTAAGGGCACCGGAAAAGGTGGCCGCATTCTGAAAGAAGACGTACAGAAAGCGGTCAAAGACGGTTCCGCCAAGAAAGCAGCCAAATCGGCTGCACCGGCGAAATCGGCTGCTGCTGCACCGGCTGCTGAAGGTGAGCGCATCGAGAAGCGCGTGCCGATGAGCCGCCTGCGTCAAACCATCGCCAAGCGCTTGGTTCAGGCGCAGCAAACTGCGGCGATGCTGACTACTTATAACGAAGTGGACATGACCGAGATCATGGCCCTGCGTGCGCAGTACAAAGAGACGTTCTTAAAAGCTCACGACATTAAGTTGGGCTTTATGGGCTTCTTTGTAAAAGCAGCTTCTGAAGCGCTCAAGCGATTCCCGGACGTTAACGCCTCTATCGACGGTACCGATATCGTTTATCACGGTTATCAGGATATCGGCGTTGCGGTCTCCACCGACCGTGGCTTGGTTGTGCCGGTACTGCGTGACACTGACAGCATGAAAATTGCTGACGTCGAGCGCAAAATTGTCGATTTCGGCAAGCGTGGTCGTGACGGTAAGCTGGGCATGGACGACATGATCGGCGGCACCTTTACCATCACCAACGGCGGTACCTTTGGCTCGCTGATGTCGACTCCGATCATCAACCCGCCGCAAACCGCCATTTTGGGCATGCACAAGATCCAAGATCGTCCGATGGCAGTCAACGGCAAGGTCGAGATTCGTCCGATGATGTATCTGGCGCTCTCCTATGACCACCGCATGATCGACGGCAAAGACGCCGTTCAATTCTTGGTTACTTTAAAAGAATTGCTGGAAGACCCAGCACGTTTGCTGCTGGACGTCTAAAAAGAGCATAAGCGTCATATTCATTAATTACGCTACTGCTTAACCAGGATTTATCTGCAATCGTACACAGCCTGCTCCCCGCTTCGAATTTAAGCGGGGGGAGAGGCCAGCAAGCTAAAGGAGCCAACATGGCTGATAAGTTTGATGTGATCGTTATTGGTGCCGGCCCTGGCGGTTACGTTGCCGCCATTCGTGCCGCACAGATGGGCCTGAAAGCGGCCTGTGTTGAAAAATGGGTTGGTAAAGAAGGCAATGTTGTTCACGGCGGCACCTGCTTGAACGTAGGCTGCATCCCGTCTAAAGCATTGCTTGAAGCGTCGCACAAGTTCGTCGAAGCCAAGCACGATTTCGATGACATGGGTATTCAGGCTGGCGACGTTTCGATGGACGTTACCAAAATGATGGCGCGCAAGGACAAGATCGTTAAGAACTTGACCGGCGGCATCTCTGGCTTGTTCAAAGCCAACGGCGTAACGGCGATCGAAGGTACCGGTAAAGTGGTTTCCGGTAAGCAGGTTGAAGTCACTGATACCGATGGCAAGACCACCACTTACGATGCCGATAATATTGTTATCGCAGCGGGTTCAGTGCCGGTAGAAATTCCGCCGACGCCGCTGACCGAAGGTCTGATTGTTGATTCAACCGGCGCGCTTGAGTTCACTGAAACACCCAAGCGTTTGGGTGTGATTGGTGCCGGTATCATCGGGCTTGAGCTGGGCAGTGTATGGAACCGTTTGGGCTCAGAAGTCACCGTGCTTGAAGCCATGGACTCTTTCCTGCCGATGGTGGATGCCACCGTTGCCAAAGAGACTCAGAAGCTGCTTAAGAAGCAGGGTCTGGATATCAAACTGGGCGCTCGCGTGACCGGTTCTGAGGTCAAAGGCGACGAAGTCGTTGTGAAGTACAGCGATGGCAACGGCGAACAAGAGATGACGTTTGATAAACTCATCGTTTGTGTCGGCCGTCGTCCGTACACCAAAGGCGTAATTGCCGACGGTGTTAGCGTTGAGCTGGATGAGCGTGGCTTTATCTTTGTTGACGACCAGTGCCGTACCAACGTCCCGGGCGTTTACGCCATTGGTGACTGTGTACGCGGCCCAATGCTGGCGCACAAAGCCTCTGAAGAGGGCATTATGGTGGCGGATATCATCGCTGGCCATAAAGCCGAGATGAACTACGACACCATTCCTAGCGTTATCTACACCTACCCAGAAGTTGCATGGGTAGGTATGACTGAGCAAGACGCCAAAGCGAAAGGTATCGAAGTCAAAACCGGTACCTTCCCGTTCGCGGCAAGCGGCCGCGCGATGGCTAACAATGCCACCGAAGGCAGCGCCAAAATTATCGCCGATGCGGAAACTGACCGTATTCTCGGTATGCACATCGTGGGTCAACACGCTGGCGAGATGATCGCCCAGGGCGTGATTGCCATGGAATTCGGTTCTAGCGCCGAAGATCTGGCTCTGACCTGCTACGCGCACCCGACCATGTCGGAAGCTGTTCACGAAGCAGCGCTTGCGGTGGAAGGCCACGCAATTCATATGGCCAATCGCAAGAAGCGTAAGTAATTCAGTAAGCAACAACGAAGCGCCACCTTATTATGGGTGGCGCAAACTTTCGGCTTTGTCTTAATCCGCAAAGATCGAAAGAACGGGGATGGCCCGTTCTTTTAAGACCGTTCTTGTAAGGCTGCTCTTAAAAGGAAACGGGTCATCGTTCGAGTCACATGCAACCAATGGCATGAATCGATGAATCTTCACGAGTATCAAGGTAAACAGCTGTTTGCCGATTATGGTCTACCAGTGTCTAAAGGCTTTGCAGTCGACACTCCCGAAGAAGCGGAAGAGGCTTGCAAAAAAATCGGTGGTGACATGTGGGTGGTTAAAGCCCAGGTGCACGCCGGTGGCCGTGGTAAAGCGGGTGGCGTTAAGCTGATCAAAGATCCTGCTGAAGCCAAAGCATTTGCTGAAAAGTGGCTAGGCAAAAACCTGGTGACCTTCCAGACTGACGAAAAAGGTCAGCCGGTTGCCAAGATTTTGGTTGAAACCTGCACTGACATCGCCGATGAGCTCTATCTCGGTGCCGTTGTCGACCGTACTACCCGTCGTGTGGTCTTCATGGCCTCTACCGAAGGTGGTGTAGAGATCGAGACGGTTGCAGAAGAGACGCCGGAAAAGATTCTCAAAGCTGAAATCGATCCGCTGGTCGGCGCACAGCCGTACCAAGCGCGTGAGCTAGCCTTTGCGCTGGGCCTGAAAGGCGACCAGATCAAACAGTTCACCAAGATTTTCTTAGGTCTGTCTCAGTTGTTCCACGACAAAGACCTGGCCCTGCTGGAAATTAACCCGCTGGTCGTCACTGAAGAAGGCAATCTGCACTGCCTCGACGCCAAACTGGGTCTGGATAGCAACGCGCTATACCGTCACCCTGACCTGCAGGCCATGCGTGATCCTTCGCAAGAAGATCAGCGTGAAGCCGATGCGGCGAAGTGGGAACTTAACTATGTCGCGCTTGATGGCAACATCGGCTGCATGGTTAACGGCGCAGGTTTGGCCATGGGTACCATGGACATCGTCAACCTGAGCGGCGGCAAGCCCGCTAACTTCTTGGACGTTGGCGGCGGCGCCACCAAGGAGCGCGTGGCAGAAGCGTTCAAAATCATCCTGTCGGATGACAATGTTAAAGCCGTACTGGTTAACATTTTCGGCGGTATCGTACGTTGCGACATGATTGCTGAAGGCATTATCGGTGCCGTTGAGCAAGTGGGTGTCAATGTACCGGTAGTCGTACGTCTGGAAGGTAACAACGCCGAACTGGGTGCTGAAAAACTGGCATCTAGCGGTCTGAACATTATCGCGGCTACTAGTCTGACCGACGCGGCTCAGCAGGTCGTTAAAGCGGCGGAGGGCAAGTAATGAGCATCCTGATCGATAAGAACACCAAGGTCATCTGCCAGGGCTTTACCGGTGGCCAGGGCACGTTCCACTCCGAGCAGGCGATTGCCTATGGCACGAAGATGGTCGGTGGTGTTACGCCGGGCAAAGGCGGCCAAGAGCACCTCGGTCTGCCCGTTTTCAATACCGTGAAAGAAGCGGTAGCGAAAACCGGCGCGGAAGCCAGCGTCATCTACGTACCGGCGCCGTTCTGTAAAGACTCAATCCTTGAAGCGGCCAACTCCGGTATCAAGCTGATTGTGTGCATCACTGAAGGCATCGCTACGCTCGACATGCTCGAAGCGAAAGTGAAGTGTGACGAGCTGGGCGTACGCCTGATCGGTCCGAACTGCCCCGGTGTTATCACCCCAGGCGAATGCAAAATCGGCATCATGCCGGGTCACATTCACCAGCCGGGCCGCGTCGGTATCGTATCTCGTTCTGGTACCTTGACCTATGAAGCCGTTAAGCAGACTACTGATCACGGTTTTGGTCAGTCTACCTGTGTGGGTATCGGCGGCGACCCGATTCCGGGCTCTAACTTCATCGACATCCTTGAGATGTTCGAGAAAGACCCGAAAACCGAAGCCATCGTTATGATCGGTGAAATCGGCGGCACGGCGGAAGAAGAAGCCGCGGCTTACATCAAAGCCAACGTTTCCAAGCCAGTGGTTTCCTACATTGCCGGTGTGACTGCACCTCCTGGCAAGCGTATGGGCCACGCGGGCGCAATCATCTCTGGCGGTAAAGGCACCGCTGACGAGAAGTTTGCTGCGCTAGAAGACGCCGGTGTTAAAACCGTACGCTCTTTGGCTGAAATCGGTGATGCGCTAAAAGAAGTGACTGGCTGGTAAGCCATGAACGTTTAGCTGCACGCTATAAGGGCGCCCCGAGGGGCGCCCTTATTTATTTCTGCGTGCTATTTAATAATACTGCTAGGGTGTCGGTGAGCGACGCAGCATGCGATAGCTATACAGCACAAACAGCGGTGCGCCTGCCGCCAAGTAAAGATGGTAGCTGACCAGCCGCCACACCAATACCGCTGCGGCGGCCTGTTCGCGTTCCATTAGCGGCAGCAACAGACCACCCACACCCACCTCCGCAGCACCCGCCCCGCCAGGTAGAAAGCTAAGTTGACTCGCGGCCATCGCCAGCATTTGAGTCAGGAAGGTCCAAATCCAATCTGCATGACCGCCTACTCCCAGTACCGCCAGATAAAGCAAGCTATAGCGCATTAGCCAATGGGCGGTGGTCAACAGCATCATAGCGAGAAGCGTCGTACGCGGCAGCTCTAGCGTCACCTTGAGCGCATGTCGACAGCGCAGTAGGCGCCGTGCAAGCCAGCGTCGCTGATACTGGCTTGGCCACGGTGTATTCACGCTAGGGGAGCGCAGTAGGCTTGGTAGATAGCGCATGACCACACTCACCAGCGTCGCCATGAACGCTAACCCCACCAGCGCCCACTGAACGAGCGATTGGTGTGGCCACTGGGCGTCGCTGAACACCGAAAAGAGCACCAGGCCGCTCAACATGGCCAGGAAGAACAGTAAGTCACAGCCTTGATCAATCAGAAACACTGCCGCGCCTTTGGCCGGTGGAAAGCCGCGCCGTGCAAGCAACAACAGCAGGGTCGCCGGGCCACCGCTGCCACCTGGTGTGGCGCACAGCGCAAACTTAGACGCCAATTCAATCCCTAGCGCACCGCGCTGGCCGAGCCTGCCGGCACGGCCGCCCAGCATCAGTCGAAGCCTTGCTGCATTTAGGTTCCAGCACAGAAAGGCCATTACCAGCATCAGTAGCAGCAACCCAAGCGGAAAGTGTTTGACGCGCTGAAGCGCCTCGGCTCCACCCAGCCAGGCGGTGAGCACCAGTGGCGCAATCAGCGCCAAGGCAATCATCACGCCGTGGATAGGCCGCCACTTCAGTAGCTGGCGACGGCTAGTGGTGTTGGTGGAGTGCATAGGGTTGGCTGCCGTGGCAAAGCTGCTGATAGTGCTCAAGCAGAGAGTGCATAACGCCATCCCAGTTGAAATGACGCTCGACATGGCGACGCGCATAGCGCCCGCTAGCAGCGACATCATTACTAAACAGCGCTAGACAGGCCTCAGCCATGGCAGTGGGGTCGAGCGGCTTGCATAAAATACCCGCACCCAGCGGCACGTTTTCGGCCAGCGCCCCGGCCCTGGCTGCCACCACTGGAATGCCGCAGGCCATGGCTTCCTGAGCAACTAAGCCGAAAGTTTCGCGGGTGCCTGCGTGCAGCAGAGCATCACTACTGGCCAGTGCTTTGGCTACCTCGTGGGCACCACAACAGCGATCCACAATGGTGACGTTGCTGGGTACGTGATGCGGCATGCCTGGACCCATCAGCAGCAAATGGTAATCGCTGCCTAGCTGACGCATCGTTGAAAGCAGTACATCAATATTTTTCTCGCGTGAGTTACGTCCCACAAAGATCAGCAGCTTTTTATCGCTGGGTATGCCCATGGTCTGTCGGAAGGTGGGGTCACGCTGCTGGGGATTAAATTGCGCTAAATCGACCCCCAACGGCTGAACGCGAACATTATCGACGCCCCAGTCGCGCAGCCGATCTGCCATCGCGTTACAGGGCGCCAATACGCTATCGAACCGACTATAAAGGTCCGCTACATAGCGGGTTAAGCGCTGCTCAACGTAGCGCCCCAAGCGATCACCCATCAAACGTGGCAGATCAGAGTGATAGAAGCCCACCACCGGCACGCCGAGTCGCTGCCCCGCGGCTAACGCCGCCCATGCCGTTACGTACGGGTCGCCAGCCTCGATGAGGTCAGGCTTTAGATCAACCAGGGCATCCCGCCAGGGGGAGGAGCGTAATGGAAAACGATAGCCCTGGCCTAAAGGCAGGTGTAGCGCTGGTAAGGTGTGGTGATCGCCCAAACTATCGCGCTCCGCGCCCGGCACCAGCAGGCTGGTGCGCAGTTGGGGGATGCGCGAAAAAACACGGTGTTTGGCCTGTAAATAGGTACGCACACCACCGCTGGCGGGTGCATGGAACATCGTCACATCGGCAATGTGCAAGCTAACCTCCAACCATAAAGATTGTCATCGTTTCACCATAAAGGAGAAATAAGTCAGTTCAGCGACAGTTGAGCCGAGGCTTTTATTTCCTGTTAATCCCTTTCAACGCCTCTTGCCATCACACCTATTCCATCTGATGGCTTGGTAATGAGGAATCGTTTTATTTGGATTATTTGTTGACTCTTAGCAGGGCTAGACTAATATACCATCCATATGGATGGTGAATGGAATCCATTTGGATGTTGTTTGAGTGTTATATAGATGTTTTAAGCCAAGCGAAAGGTGTCTGGCTACTAAGCACAACGAGGAACGACACATGAGCGTGCATGAAATGCGCCGCAAGGGCGGTGATTCAAGTGAGAAAATCACTATCAACCTTGGGGTGGTCGACCTGGGGCAGATCGATCTGTTGGTTCAGGAAGGTTTTTACTCCAACCGGACCGATCTGATTCGCACCGCTATCCGTAACCAGTTGTTGACCCATGCCGAGGTCGTTAAGGAAACCGTGACCCGTAAGGCGTTTGTATTGGGTCTTGAGCATTACAGCCGTGCGGATTTAGAGGCCCTGCAGGGAGCCGGGGAGAAACTCCAGATCCAGGTGCTGGGCATGGCCAGCATTGCCGACGACGTAACGCCTGAGCTTGCCCTCGCCACCATTGAATCCGTCGTGGTCCTGGGCGCCTTGAACGCCAGTAAAGCGGTTAAGGCTGCTCTGGCAGATCGCATCCACTGAAGAGCTCAGGCTCACTCAATAAACACTGACTAAGCAATCATTGAATAAGGATATTGAAAATGATCGATGCCACGATGACGAAGCGAATGGAAGAAGCGACGCGGCTAACCCGTGCGGGAAAACTGCAAGAGGCGATGGCTATTCTCCAGGGCAGTGCACCCGAATCGAGAGGCGCTGAAACGCCGAATACCTCTTACCGGGAAGGCAATACCTTCGACGGGACCTGCGAGGTCATCGACGAAGAAGCCACTGAATCTAAGCCAGAGCCTACTGAGTCGCCAGCCGACGCATTTACGCCCGGCGATATTAAGGTGCCTGCTGCATGGCGCGACAAGTGGATGAAGTTTCGTGCTGGCATGGCACAACCCGAGCAAGCCTCGCCTGAGTATGCACGGAGCGAGGAGCCACAGCCTGGGACGTTCACTGCCGGTCGTTATACCAGCCACGTGGGCTCGCGTGATTACAAACTGTATATCCCCAGCGGCTATACCGGTCAGGCACTGCCGCTGGTGGTGATGCTGCATGGCTGTACGCAGAACCCTGATGACTTCGCTGCCGGAACCGAGATGAACCGGCTGGCCGAAGAGCAGCTGTGTTGCGTGCTCTATCCGGCTCAGCCGATGACCGCCAATAGCTCGAAATGCTGGAACTGGTTTAAAGCCGAAGACCAGCAGCGCGAGGGCGGTGAACCCGCGATTATTGCGGGCATGACGCGCCAGATCATTGAGACCCATGGCCTTGATGGTTCCCGCGTCTATGTCGCAGGCCTTTCAGCAGGTGCCGCCATGGCAACCACCCTGGCGATGACCTACCCGGATCTGTTTGCGGCGGTGGGCGTGCACTCCGGGTTACCCCACGGTGTGGCTCAGAGTCTTCCCGATGCCTTGGGCGCAATGCAGGGTGGCACGGGGCCTCTTGGCGGTGGTAAAGCGAAAGGGGCCGGTTGGGCATCGGAAGTGCCCGCGATTATCTTCCATGGCGATCGTGACACTACCGTGCACCCCAGCAATGCGGATCGCGTGGCCGCCCAGTACGACACATCGCGCCAAGCGGGGGCGACGGTGGAGCAGGGGAAAGTGGCTAATGGTCATGCCTATACGCGTACCACACACCACAATGCGAAGGGCGAGCCACACATGGAACAATGGCGCATTCATGGAGCTGGCCACGCCTGGTCAGGAGGCAGCACCCAAGGCAGCTATACCGACCCGAAAGGCCCCGATGCTACCAAGGAAATGCTGCGTTTCTTCTTTCAGCATCAGCAGGCTGGCTCTTAGAAAGGGAAAGCAGGAGCAGAAGCTATGCTCGGCCTATCGTAAGTCCTAACGCTGTATGAGAGTCGTCCTGGAAATTAGCACAAGCTAGTTAAATATATATTAGTGATATTTGTATATATAGAACTAAAGTTTAAGGTCTTTATGCCGACAATTATTCTTCTCTTTCTAATTAGGAAGTTTCCATGCTTTCACGGTTCAAGATCGGTACACGGCTCGCACTGGCTTTTGGCCTGGTATCGCTATTTCTTTTGGGCACTTTAATAGCGGGAGTTATGGGTATCACCTTTACCAAGGATACTGCCCAAAAAACCTTGGACACGGATGTCGCGCTAGCAAGCAATGCAGCGGAAATTCAGCGCCTTTCGCTGCAAGCGCGACGCTTTGAAAAAGATATCTTTATCAACATCAACAGTCCCGAGCGGGTAGCGAACTATCAGCAGCGTTGGGTGGCGACCATCGAGAAAATTCAGGCTGCCTTCCAAGCGGGAAGCCAAATTGCCGATAAAGATAGCCTCAATGTGCTGTACCAGCAGGCAGAAAGCGCCCTCCAGGGGTATGAAGAAGGGTTTATGACGGTCTATCGTCAAATTGAACAGAGCGCTATTACCGAAACCTCTCAAGCCAATCTAGCTTTCGGTGAGCATAAAGATAGTATCTACCAGCTTGAGGAATTGGCTGATGAAATTAGCCTAGTGGCTGACGCGGGAGTAAAGGTTGCTAATGAGGCAATAGATGCCGAGTATCGTTTAGCTATTTGGCAGCTTTGTATCTTCGCGGGGGCGGCGTTATTGATGGCGCTGGCGCTGGCCATTGCTATTACGCGCAGCATCGTACTGCCTTTGCGGCGGGCCGTTGAGGTTGCCCAGCGTGTAGCAGAAGGAGACTTACGCCACGATATTGTATTTACCGGACGTGATGAAACAGCACAGCTATTGAGCTCGATGGCTCACATGAGCAAAGAGCTTACGTCGCTTGTCGCCTCACTACGTGACTCCAGCGAAAATGTCTTGCACGGTGCCAATGAGATTGCCCAAGGCGGGCAGGAGCTTGCATCTCGTACTGAGCAGCAAGCCGCAGCCTTGCAGGAAACGGCTTCTAGCATGGAAGAAATGACGGCAACGGTTCGCCAGAACAGCGATTCAACCAAAGAGGCTGATACGCTGGCCCATGCTTCGTCACAGCAGATGCACAATGGCGGTGAAGAAGTGACACGCAGCGTGGAGTTGATGCGTGAAGTGACGGCGGCCTCACTCAGTATGAACAAGATCGTCGAAGCCATCGATGCGATTGCCTTTCAAACCAATATTCTGGCCCTGAACGCCTCCGTGGAAGCGGCGCGTGCTGGTGAGAAAGGCCGTGGGTTTGCGGTAGTGGCTACCGAAGTTCGTTCGCTGGCAAGCCGCAGTGCCGCGTCAGCCAGCGAAATTCGCGGCATGCTGGATGATACACGCAACAAAATAAAGCTGTGTTCTGATCAAGCGGAGCGAGGAGCAACGACTATAGGAGAAACGGAAACGATGATCCAGCGTCTTGCCCTGCTGATGGCTGAGGTGTCCTCTGCTACGCGTGAGCAAAGTAGTGGTATCGAGCAGATTAATACAGCGATCACTGAAATGGACTCAACGACTCAGCAAAATAGTGCGCTGGTCCAACAGTCGACGACAGCAGCATTTTCTCTGGAGGAACAGGCTGGGCGGCTTCGCGAGCTAGTAGCGGCGTTTCAAATTGACGATGCGAAGCTGAACAAACTATCAGCACGCACGCCTGCCATGGCTTTACCTTCGAGAGCCACACAGGCAGCGTTTTAATAAGCTAATGCGTTTGCGTATTCCTGTGGGAAGTAAATCTACAAGCTATTCAAAATACTGCCAGAACGATCGAAACAACAACGGCGCCCTAGGGCGCCGTTGTCGGTTATTGAGAGTAAACAAATACGGTTTATGCAGCGGGTTTAGCTACCAACGAGCGGGTCTCTTCGCGGGCTTCGGTCAAGATGACGCGAAGCGGGTCGCCAAGCTTGTAGCGCTCTTCGCCTTCGATCTGGATACGTCCCTCTTTATCATCAATCACCACTTTGCTGCGGTCACTGTGCATTAAAGGGGCTGGAACAAAGGCAGTCGCGCCATTTTCCAGCAGGCGAACGCGCATACCGCCACGGTTGATGGCCATGATTTCGGCCTCAAACGTAATCTGGTTCTGTGCGGCAGGCGTTAGGTAGCGCACGTAGAGCCAGTCTTTCACGTCGCGCTCGGCCATACGGTTCAGGCGGCGACGCTCCGTCAACTGCTCGGTGAGCTGCTGGGTAGCTTCGGCGGGCGCCTGCTCACCTTTCAGCACGCGCTTGATCAGGCGGTGGTTGACCATATCGCCATACTTACGAATCGGCGAGGTCCAGGTCGCGTAGGCGGCCAGGCCGAGGCCAAAGTGCGGGCCGGGCTGTGCGGACATCATGGTGAAGCCCTGGAAGCGGCGCAGGCGCGCATCCAGCCAAGCGTCGTCGCGACTTTCCAGTGCACGCTTCAGCTCAGTGTAGCGGGCAAGCTCAGTCAGCGCTTCGCGTTCGACCACGATCTCTTGCCCTGCCAGGAATTCCTGAGCGGCCTCGGCTTTCTCGGGTTCGAACGCACGGTGCACGTTAAAGATACCGTGGCCGATATGCTGGGCCAGGAAGTCCGCGCAGCAGGCGTTAGCCACAATCATCGACTCTTCGATCATGCGGTTGGCAATGCGGCGCTCTTCGGTGCGCACGGCCAATACGTTGCCAGCAGGATCGAGATCAAACACGTAGTCGGGGCGGTCTTTAAACACCAGCGCGTGTTCGTTGCGCCAAGCGGTACGTGCCTCGGTCAAATCACGCAGCGCGGTGAGCTGCTCGGCAATATCATCCGCCGGGGCCCAATCGCCTTGGCCTTCGATCCAGTCGGAGACGTTGTCGTAAACGAGCTTGGCGTGAGACTTAACGTTCGCCGCAAAAAAGCGGTACTCGCCCAGGCTGCCGTCGGCATTGATATCCAGCGTGCAGGCCAGCGCGGGGCGCTCTTTATCTTCCCACAATGAGCAGAGGTCATCCGCTAGCTGCTCTGGCAGCATCGTGACGTTCTGGCCGGGCAGGTAAACGGTGAAAGCGCGGGTGCGGGCTTCTAAATCAGCCGCATGGCCCTCTTCCACATAGGCGGTGGGGTCGGCAATCGCGACACTCAACTGCCAGCCGCCTTCAGCGCGAGGTGCGATGTGCAGCGCATCATCCATATCGCGGGTCTTCTCACCATCGATGGTGAAGAAGGGCGTGGCGGTTAAGTCTTCGCGCGTCAGGCCTTCATCCATCAGCGGCCAATCGGTACCTGCATCGGGGCACTCTTGCTCCAGCGCATGGCGGGCAAGTGTGACGCGCCACGGCACTGCCGGATCATCGCTTTTGGCGACCAGCTCATCAATCTGGGCAAAGAAAGCGCGGTCATCGGTTTTTAGCGGATGACGCACCAAGCGGGCAACGACCCAATCGCCGTCAGCAATGCTCTCTTCATCAAGGTTGTTCTTAATCCGCGCCTTGATAACATTTTTAATCGACGGATGGTCGGGAACCACGGCCAGGCGGCCTTCGCGCTTCTGCACGCGGGCCACAAACCGATCCAGCCCAGCTTCAATCAGCTTTTCGGGTTCAACGGATTTTTTGTCACCGTTCTCGTGGATAACCGCTTCCACACGGTCACCGTGCAGCACTTGCTTCATGGCGGGTGGCGGCACGAAATAGGATTCACCGTCGTCGGTTTCGAGAAAACCGAAACCTTTGTCGGTGGCTTTGATCACCCCTTCAGCACGGGGGGTGGTTTGACGAATCTGTTGCTTGAGCTGGGCAAGCATGGCGTTATTCTGAAGCATGAGCTCAATCAGTTGGCGAGAGTTAGGGTGCCACTATACGGATTCCCGCTTGCCACGCCAATTGCCGCCGAGTGAAGTCGGCCCGGATGTTCGCTTGGGTGACGGCGCGTCAAAGGCTTACATGCGCTCAAAAGAATCGGTTAAGCTAAATGCCCATGCCGATGGAGCGCGTTATGACACCCCGCCTGATTGTTTCTGACCTGGATGGAACCCTTTTAGGAAGCGACCACACCCTGCACGAAAGCACCGTTGAAGTGCTGCGGGCGCTGGTGAAGCAAGGCCACCATGTCGCGCTTGCTTCGGGGCGCCACTATCACGATATGAAGGTATTTCGCGATCAGTTGGATATACCAGCGCACTTGATCAGTACCAACGGCGCCTATGTGCACGACCCACAAGGCACCTTGCTGGCCGCTACCCATGTCGACCCTGAGCATGCACAAACGTTGATTAATCTCCCGCGTCCGCCTCAGGTGCGTTTGAACCTCTACCGTGAAAGCGGCTGGCATATTGATGCCGAAGCCCCACATCTATTATCTCTTCACGCCTCTACCGGGTTTGGTTATGAGGTCGTGCCGACTGATCAGATGGACATTAACGGCGTGGGTAAAGTGCTCTATCTAGGCGACCCGGAGGCGCTGAAACAGCTGGAAGAGCAGGCTCATGAAGCCCATGGAGATTCACTTCATATCACCTACTCGACGATTGATTCCCTGGAAATCATGGCGGGCGGCGTTAACAAAGGCGTTGCGTTAGCCTCACTGCTTGAACGCTTAGCATTAACTCCAGCCGAATGTATGGCGTTTGGTGACAACCTCAACGACACCGAAATGCTTGTGTTAGCCGGGGAAGCCCAGGTAATGGCCAACGCCCACCTTGATCTCTTTGGCCGTATAGAAGGCGCCGAGCGTATCGGCCACCATGGTGAAGCGGCTGTTGCCGAATGGTTAAAAAAGCGCTTTGAGCTTTAACTGATACTGGTAAACACTAATGCAACCTTGGTCGTAACGGTATTGCTACTGCGTACCCCCTCGACCATCATCAGGCCCCGATATAATGACAACAACGTAGGGCTGAACCCGCTGCGATATGACGACAACCCCTGCTACTTTGATTGTGGTCGACGATGACCCGGAAATTTGTGAACTGCTCGCGGACTACCTGGGGCGGCACGGTTACCGGGTATTTACGGCGGACGGTGCCCAAGCGCTGCATTCGCTGCGCGCTGAACACGTCCCTGACTTGCTGATTGTTGATCTAATGCTCCCCGGTGATGATGGCTTTACTATCTGCCGGGACGTTCGAAAGCACAGCGATGTGCCGATTATCATGCTGACCGCCAGTGCCGATGAGACCGACCGTATTCTTGGTCTGGAACTGGGCGCGGATGACTATTTGGGCAAGCCATTTAACCCTCGCGAATTGCTGGCGCGCATCAAAGCGGTACTGCGCCGCACTCGCAGCGTTCCGCCAGCGTTGCCAGCAGGGCAGGCGCGCTGGGTCAGTTTTGGCAGTTGGCAGCTCGACCGTATGACCCGCGAGCTGATTGATCTGCAGGGCGAGCGCGCCGCGCTTTCAGGGGCTGATTTTCAACTACTGCAGGTGTTTTTAGAGCACCCGGCCAAGGTGCTGACACGGGATGATCTCTATGCGCTTACCCGGGGGCGGGATGCGCCGCCGCTAGACCGCTCTATTGATGTTCACGTTTGTCGCCTGCGCCAACGGCTGGGTGAAGATGCTCAGCACTCGCAGTTGATTCGCACGGTGCGTGGCGCGGGCTATGTGTTAACTGCCCAGGTAGACGCATTAACGTGAAACAAGTGGGGTGGGCCGAGACTAGGCGGCGTTTATCCAGACGAGTGGCCCGCTGGCTGCCGGCGTCGCTGCGCGGGCGCTTTGTGATCATCATGATCGCCGGCGTGCTGGCCGCCCAAGGGGCCAGCTACGCGATCTGGACTTCCCAGGTGCGCTCCAGCCATTTGGCACAGTTGGATGAACTGTCCACCAACATGGCGTTTAGCATCGCCTCCACCATGAAGTTTTTCCGCTCGCTGCCCGTGGACTACCGCCATATCGTGCTCGATCAACTGCGTAATATGGGCGGCACGCGTTTTTTTGTTAGCGTTAACGAGCGCAGGCTCACCATCGACGATATCGGTTCCGGCCCGGAGAAAGAGGTAGTGGTGAACAACGTGCGCTCGGTGCTCACCCAGCAGCTCAATATCGATGATGTGATTGTCGAGTTCTCCCGCCCGGAAAACCTGCGGGTGCTGAATAATGAAGTGCTGCTCTATGATCTGCCGCCGCGCTGGGGGCAGCACAGCCTGCTGATGGAACCACTCTCGCCGCCGATTCTGGTCGTTCAATTGGAGCTTGCCCCGGACACCTGGCTGTATGTCGCCACGCTGCTTGGGGTGCCAGATATTTTCAGCGGCTATCGCTGGCTCTCTAAAGAGCGTTTGCTGGTCGGGCTACTGGTACTACTGAGTGTGCTGGCGCTCTCGCTATTGGGCATCACCAGCGTGACCCGCCCCCTTGCGCGACTTTCGCGGGCAGCCAATCAGTTGGGGGATGATTTGGATATGCCGCCGCTCAAAGAGAGCGGCCCCAAAGAAGTCGCTGCCACCGCCGTGGCGTTCAACCGGATGCAGCGGCGCATCCGCGAGCAGATTGAGGAGCGTGAGCGGCTCTTCTCGGCGATTTCCCATGATTTAAAAACGCCGTTAACCCGGATGCGCCTGCGCGCCGAAATGCTCGAGGATGATTACCAGCGAGAGCGCTTTTGCGCTTCATTGGATGAGCTGGATAGCCTCGTTAAAGGCGCTTTGGCCTCGGTAAAAGGCTTGGACCTGCACGAAGAGCCCGCATCGGTTGATCTTACGCACATGGTCGAAGAGCTAGCCGAAGAGCTTAGCCTGCAGGGCGGTAAGGTCACAATCGAGATTAAAAGCGGCCACCCTATTGCACCGCTGATTGCCAAGCCGTTGGCGCTTAAGCGCTGCCTAGCGAATCTGCTTGAGAATGCCGTGTTCTATGGTAAGCAGGCCGAGGTAGAACTGGTTGATCACGGTAACGTTGTCAATCTGCACATTCGCGATCACGGCCCCGGCATCCCAGAAGAGCAGTTGGGGCGGGTGTTTTCGCCCTTTGTGCGCCTGGAACCCTCGCGCAGCCGACATACTGGCGGAAGTGGCCTGGGGCTAGGAATCGCTAGGCACATTGCCCGCGCCCACGGCGGCGATATCACCCTTGCTAACCATGCCGAGGGTGGGCTGGTGGTAACGCTCACGCTACCCCGCCAGAAAACTATTACAGGTTTGTAATAAACCGCCAATACTTTGCAGTACTCGGTAACTCCCGTTGACGCAGCCCTTGGCGTAATCTCATGGAGGTCGCATGTCCGAGAGGACAATAACAATATAAGGAGTGACTCCATGTCGACGTTTCAGAAGACGACCCTCGCGCTTGCTCTGGCAGGTGCTACGCTCGTCACCACCGCTCAAGCGAATGAAGTCGAAGTGCTGCACTGGTGGACTTCCGGTGGTGAAGCTCGCGCCGCCAATGTGCTTAAAGAGTTAATGGAAGCCGAAGGCTACGGTTGGCAGGACTTTGCCGTGGCCGGTGGCGGTGGTGAAACCGCCATGACGGTGCTCAAGTCCCGCGCCATGTCGGGCAACCCGCCTTCAGCGGCCCAAATTAAAGGCCCCGAGATTCAGGAGTGGGGCGAGTTGGGCCTGCTGGGTGACTTGAACGGCGTTGCCGACGCCGAAGGCTGGGATGAACTGCTGCCGGAAGTTGTGGCCGACATCATGCGTTACGACGGCCAATACGTGGCGGTGCCCGTCAACGTGCACCGGGTCAACTGGCTGTGGGCCAACCCAGAAGTGCTGGAAGCGGCAGGGGTGGAGATGCCCACCACGCTGGATGAGTTGTTCGAGGCAGGCGAAGCGATTCGTGAAGCGGGCTTCGTACCGCTGGCTCATGGCGGCCAGGCTTGGCAGGACGCAACGGTATTCGAAAGCGTATTGCTAGGTGGCCAGGGCAGCGAGTTTTATCAGCAGGCATTGGTAGAGCTAGACCCAGAAGCCTTGGGCGGCGAACAGATGATCGATGCCCTTGAAGACTTCAAGCGTACCCGCGAGCTGATGGATGAGGGCATGCCAGGGCGCGACTGGAACATTGCCACGGCCATGGTGATCGATGGAGTGGCAGGCTTTCAGCTGATGGGCGATTGGGCGAAAGGCGAATTCACCGCGGCAGGGCTGACCGCCGGGGAAGATTACCTGTGTGCAGCAGCACCGGGCACCGAAGATGCGTTCACCTTCAATATCGACAGCCTGGCCATGTTCCGGGTCACCGACGACGAAGAGCTGGAAGCACAACAGGCGCTTGCCCGCTTGGTGCTTGAACCTACTTTCCAGGAAGCGTTTAACCTTGCCAAGGGCTCGATTCCGGCGCGGCCTGACCTGGACATGAGCGAATTCGATAGCTGTGCCCAGCAGTCGTTGGCTGATTTTCAGCGCACCGCCGAAGAGGGTGGCCTAGTGCCCAGCATGGCTCACGGCATGGCCGTGCGTGCGGATGTACAGGGCGCCATTTTCGATGTGGTCACTAACTACTTCAACGACGCCGATATGCCCGCTGAAGAAGCAGCAGAACGTATGGTGAGCGCCGCCGAAGCGGCCTCTTTCTAGATTTTCTAGCGCTTGCGTTCTCCAGACGCCGCCGCAACGGCGGCGTCTATTCTGCTTGGCAAGGACACTTCTCCGATGAGAGATTCCCTCCCCATGAAAAATACCTCTGCGACGCCTTTAGGGGCTGGCGCTAAGCGGTCGACGCCCTCCGGTGGTTTGCAGGCGTGGCTGCCGCGCTTGGTGCTGGCACCGTCGGTGGCGATTTCGCTGTTCTTTGTTTACGGCTTCATGCTGTGGACGTTCGTGCTCTCGCTAACCAGCTCGCGCATGCTGCCCAGCTACGACTTTGTCGGCTTTGGCCAGTATTCGCGCCTGATGGCCAATGAGCGCTGGTGGGTCGCCTCGACCAATCTAATGATTTTTGGCGTGCTGTTCGTGGTGATATGCCTGGTGATTGGTTCGCTGCTGGCCATTCTGCTCGACCAGAAAATTCGCCAAGAGGGTGCGCTGCGCACGATCTACCTCTATCCCATGGCGCTGTCGTTTATCGTGACCGGGGTGGTGTGGAAGTGGTTACTCAACCCGCAGTTGGGTATCCAGGCCATGGTCCAGAGTTGGGGTTTTGAATCGTTTCGCTTTGATTGGATCACTGACCCGGATATGGCGATTTATACCCTGGTGATTGCTGCCGTATGGCAGGCGTCAGGCTTTGTGATGGCGCTCTTTTTAGCCGGGCTGCGGGGCATCGACGACAGTATTGTGAAAGCAGCCCAGTTGGACGGTGCCAGCCTGCCGAGGATTTATTGGCGCGTAGTGATGCCTTGCCTGCGCCCCGTGGTGTTCAGCGCAGTGATGATACTGGCCCATATTGCTATCAAGAGTTTTGACCTGGTCGTCGCGCTGACCGGCGGCGGGCCTGGCTACGCAACCGACTTACCCGCCACCTTTATGTACGCCCACGCCTTTACCCGGGCACAGATAGGTTTGGGCTCTGCCAGCGCCATGCTGATGTTGGGCGGTGTGTTGGCGATTTTGATTCCTTATCTCTACTCCGAATTAAGGAGTCGCAAGCATGGCTAATGTGATTCGTCGTCAGACGCCCGCTGCGCGGCTGGCCCGTGGTCTGCTTTACGGCGTGCTGATACTCGCCGCGCTGTTCTATATCTTGCCACTGGTAGTCATGCTGATGACCTCGGTGAAGCCGCTGAGCGAAATCACCGCCGGGTCGCTGCTCTCGTTTCCGCAAAATCCGACCCTGGCGCCATGGACGAAAGCCTGGGGCGAAGCCTGTACCGGCATGCGCTGTGATGGCGTCGGCGGCTACTTCTGGAACTCCTTTGCGATTGTGATTCCAGCGGTGCTGATCTCAACCACCATTGGCGCTCTCAACGGCTACGCGCTAACTAAGTGGCGCTTCAAAGGCTCTGAATTAGTCTTCGCGCTAATGCTGTTTGGCTGTTTTATTCCCTTCCAGGTGGTGCTGTTACCCATGGCACAAACCCTCGGCTGGCTGGGTATCTCCAGCTCCCGCGCCGGTTTGATTCTGGTTCACGTGGTATTTGGCATCGCCTTCACCACGCTGTTTTTCCGCAATTTCTACGTGGGTATCCCTAACGAGCTGGTATCGGCGGCGAAGTTGGATGGCGCGGGCTTTTTCCGCATCTTCTGGCGCATTCTACTGCCGGTTTCTGCACCGATTATCGTGGTGTCGGTGATCTGGCAGTTCACCCAAATCTGGAATGACTTCCTGTTTGGCGTGGCGTTTTCAGCCCACAACACCCAGCCCGTTACCGTGGCGCTAAACAATCTGGTGAATACCTCCACCGGCGTGCGCGAGTACAACGTGGATATGGCAGCGGCCATGATTGCCGCATTGCCCACCCTGGTGGTGTACGTGCTGGCGGGAAAATACTTCGTGCGCGGGCTGACAGCCGGTTCCGTTAAAGGCTAATAACAACTAGGTGAGTGGCAAACATATCTAGAAGGTCAGAAGCAGCCCGTAGCGGGGGTCTTTCGCCAGGGATGGCGAAAGTAGCGCCCAGGGATGGGTTCACAGCGCCCCCGCGTAGGGCTGCTTCTGACCAACCCAGATGAATAGAGTTTGTCAGTCGCTTTACAATAGGATTTTCATTATGGCAGCGTTAGAAATCCACAATGTACGCAAAGAGTTCGGCAGCGAGCGGGTGCTCAAAGATGTCAGCATTTCGATCGATTCTGGCGAGTTCCTGATTCTGGTTGGCCCCTCGGGCTGCGGCAAGTCCACGCTGATGAACGCCATTGCGGGGCTAGAGCCGGTGACGTCCGGCAATATCTATATCGATGGCGAAGACGTCACCTGGCGCACCCCCGCGGATCGGGACATCGCCATGGTGTTTCAGTCCTACGCGCTTTACCCCAGCATGACCGTACGCCAGAACATCAGCTTCGGGCTGGAAATGCGCAAGGTGCCCAAACCTGAGCGGGAAGCCGCCGTGGAGCGGGTGGCCGATCTACTGCAGATCACCCATCTGCTGGATCGCAAGCCTGCACAGCTCTCTGGCGGGCAGCGTCAGCGGGTGGCAATGGGGCGAGCCCTGGCCCGGGAGCCCAAGGTCTACCTGTTTGACGAGCCGCTCTCTAATCTGGATGCCAAGCTGCGCGTGGATATGCGCACCGAGATCAAAAAGCTCCACCAGCGCCTGGGCACCACCATTGTTTACGTCACCCATGACCAGGTCGAAGCCATGACCCTGGCGGACTGCATTGCGGTGATGCGCGACGGGCATATCCTGCAGCTCGGCACGCCGGACGAGGTCTACAACAACCCGGTGGATATGTTCGTGGCGGGCTTTATGGGCTCGCCGTCGATGAACTTCATCCGCGCCACGCTGGAGGATGGCAACGGTGGCTATCAACTGCGCATTGCCACACCGGGGGAGGCGGAGTTGGTTCTGCCATGGCCGGAAGCGCGTATCGGCGCAGACATGGCTGAACGGCTTAATGAGCCGGTCATCCTGGGCCTGCGGCCGGAGCACTTCAGCGAAGAGGACGAGCGGTTAACGTCCCAAGCTGAGGGAACACTATTGAGTGCCAATGTGGCGGTGGTAGAGCCTACCGGGGCAGATATCCTGCTGCGTTTACCGCTGGGCGAGCAGGAAGTGACGGCTCGTGTTGGGCCTAAATGTGCGGTAGCCGCCGGGGAGCGCTTGTCGCTGCGTGTCGATATGGGGCGGGCGATTCTATTTGATGCCGAGACCGAGCAGCGTATTGCGTAAACGACGTGGTTCGAACCTGTTGTGAAATAGTAAGGCCCTCTGCTGTAACCAGCAGAGGGCCTTTTTTACAGTTGCCTAAAGGTTTTAGCTGCAGTTATCACTTTCGGATAAGCCGCAACTCGCCATTGAGCGCCTTGATGATCGAGTAGCACAATAGCAACATCACAATCGAGAACGGAATAGCGGTGGCGGTGACCCCTGCCTGAAGCGCGGTCAGACCACCACCGATAAGCAGCACAATCGCGATGAGGCCTTCGATGACTGCCCAGAACATACGCTGTGGCCGCGGAGCGTCGATTTTACCACCGGCGGTGATGGTATCGATAACCAGGGAGCCGGAATCCGAGGAGGTGACAAAGAAGATCAGCGCCAGGACGATACCCAGGGTCGACATTAGGCCCGTCAACGGTAGCTCGTTCAGCATGCCGAACAGCGAAAGCTCGGGTCTGTAGTTGTCGATGACATACTCTTTCACCAGGCTGCCCGCCGGGTCAGCGTAGAGCTGTTCAAGGGCGGTCGAGCCAAAGACGCCCATCCAGATAAAGATAAACATACTGGGAACGAGCAAAACGCAGAGGATAAACTCACGCACCGTGCGCCCCCGGGAAACACGAGCAATAAACATCCCCACGAAAGGTGCCCAGCTAATCCACCACGCCCAGTAGAAAATCGTCCAGGACTGGCGGTAGGCATCGTCTTCACGACCGAAGGGCGCGGAGAGGGGAATAAAGTCCGTCACATAGGTAGTAAGCCCCGACCAGAAGCCGCTTAGTGCCAAAAGCGTGGGGCCAGCGAAGAGCACGAAAAAGAAGAACAGAACGGCCAGGATCATGTTGATCTCGGAGAGCTTCTTCAAACCACCCTCAAGGCCGCGCCAAACCGACACCAGCGCCACCGCCGTTACCAGAATGATGACGATGACCTGGGTTAAGGTGCTGACTTCCAGACCGAAGACAAAGTTCATCCCCGCATTGGCCTGCTGGGCGCCGAGCCCGAGGGACGTTGCCAGCCCGAAGAGGGTGGAAAACACCGCCAGGATATCGATCACATGGCCCCACCAGCCCCAGACACGCTCACCGAGGATAGGAAAGAACGCCGAGCGAATCGAGAACGGTAGGCCCTTGTTATAGGTAAACAGGCCAAGCGCTAGCGCCATGACGATATACACCGCCCAGCCATGGATACCCCAGTGGAGATAGGTGCCGGCAAGCCCTAAGGCACTGGCGTCAGCAATCGCCGCTGGGTTTAGCTCACCATCAGCACCAAACGGGGACTCGACGCCCAAGGGCAGCGAGACATTGGCGTGGTAAACCGGCTCGAGTACGCCGAAGAACAGCAGGCCGATGCCGATGCCTGCGGTGAACAGCATGGCGAACCAGGAGAGGTAGCTGTGATCTGGTCGGGCATCGGCCCCGCCCAGCCTGACGGAGCCATAAGGCAGAACAACCAGTGCTAAGCAGAACAGAATGAAGAAATCGACCAGGATCATGAAATACCAGTCCAGCGTTCCCGTAGAGAAGGCGACAATGGACTGGAAGACGCTTTCCGCACGCTCTGGAAACAGCAGGGTGAGGACGATGAAAATGGCCGAAGCAATCGCGGATACCACAAACACGCGGTTGTGGATGTCGAAACCGATGGGGCCAAGCTGCCCCTTTATATTATCCTGCCCGACGACATAGTCGGTTTGCATGTCGCTCGCTTCTGAAGGCGACTCAGGATTGTTGGGATTGTTCATGAACTACGTCTCCTCATTGGAGGATGCTATGTTAAACATCCATCATGAGGATAAATAGCGTTGATTCCCATTTTGTGGCCAAAAACATGGGTGTTGTGGTTACTTCATTGGCTGCTCTGCGGAACCGTTTCTTTATCCAGCCGTTTGATCTGCCGCCAAAGGTCTTGGCGAAGGTCGGCGATCTTGGGTTGCTCATCGGGGGTGAAAGGCACAGGGCGGCAGAGGCGCTGGGCACGCAATCCCAGCCTTGCGCTTAGAAGCCCGGTGGCCAGGCCCTGACCGGCGCGAGCGGAAAGGCGGCTGGCTAAATCCAGCGAGAGCATATCCATGCTGGCGTCGGTGGCCAGTTCGCTAGCCCCAGCAAAGGCCATGTTGTGCAGCACGTTACGAAATAGCCGCAGGCGGCTGGCGTAGCCCAGCTCAAGGCCATACAGGCGGCAGAGCCTGTCTACCATCGCCAAACTCCGCCAGGCCACCAGCGCCATATCCACCAGCGTTAGCGGGCTGATGGCCACCATAATCGCGGTTTCCCCGGACATTCGGGTAATCAGGCGCTGGGCTTCACGGTCGCGTGGTGCCAGCAGGTGGTAGCGCAGCAGCGTTTGGATCTCTTCCCCGCTATGGTGCGGCTGACTGGCGCGTTGAAACGCCAGCCAATGCGGATCGTCATCGGCAAGTTTAAGCTGACGTCTCAACTGCTCGGCCATGGCCCGCGCCTGTTTGGGTGAGCGCAGCGGCAGCTCGGCTAAATCAACGCGCAGTTTGTCGTGGCGCTTAAGGCGCCGTAAACGGCCCAGCTCTTTGAGCAGAGACATCGCGCCTAATCCAATCAAGCTGATGCCGAACAGTTGCCAAGCGATGGCGAGCCACTGGGATTGAGCCAGGGCGTCGGGGATACCGGTAACCAGCTCTGCAGTACCTAGCCCGGCACCACCCACTAGAGCGAATAGCAGTCCCCAGCGGCGTTTGCGCGGCGCACCTAAACTGGCTGCAGGTAAGGCTTTATCTTCTGGAAGGGGCGCCAAGGGATGGTGCTCGCTGGTGCCAGCAAAGGCTTCACGCTGGCGCAAACTCGAAGCCGCTTCGGCAGCCTCTTCTGGCATGTCATCCAGCGTAAAGTGACGCCGTGGCTGTGGGGTGGTCATGTCAGTTTGTCTCCAATCAGCCAGTCAATGGCGGCGTCCATGCGAATATGATCCAGCGCTTCCGAGGTGTTTTGCATCGGGCGAAAGCCGGGAAAGTCGAAGCCCTGCTGCTGCCAAAAATCGGCAGTGGGAAGCCGGGCGGGCACATCGCCGGGGTAAACCAGTACGTCCTCCCCCTCCAGGGTCGTGCCGCGTAGAGCTGGTGAGCGCTTACCTTCGTGGGTGACTTCGCGGGCCTCGGTGGCGCGAATGGAGGCCAGAGAAAACGCTTTGACCGGGACATTGGCAAAGCGCAGGTCTTTCAATGGTTCCGCCAGCAAGGCCTCTAGCAGCTGTACCACATGGCCGTGTTGGTCGGGAGTGACATGGTCGGCCTTGGTGGCCGCAATCGCCAGCCGGTCAATTTTAGGCGCGAACAGGCGCGTGAGCAGGCTGCGCTTGCCGTAGTCGAAGCTGTGCATTAACTGGCGCAGGGCGCGGGAAAGATCTTCAAACCGTTCAGGCCCGGCATTGAGCGCGCCAAGCACATCCACCAGTACGATCTGGCGGTCAAAGCGGCGGAAGTGATCGCGATAAAAGGGTTTCACCACCTGCTGCTGGTAGTAGCGAAAGCGCGCCGCCAGGGTAGCGTAAAGGCTGTTGGCGGGCAGTGCTTCCAGCGCTTCTCTGGAGGTATTGAGTTGAGTTGAATTAAGCTGCGGTAGCGGGAAAAACTGCAGTACAGGCGCCCCTTGCAGCTCACCCGGCAGCAAAAAACGCCCTGGCTGCAGGTCGGAGAAACCGGCCTTTTTGGCACGGCGCAGGCCCTGGGCGTACTCTTCGGCCAGAGCGGCAAGCTGAGCCTCATCCGCCTCGCTTGCCGGGTCGAGCTGTTCGACCGCTGCCAGCCACTCACTGAAAAGGCCTCGGCGCTGTTCGCCTGCGTATAGCGCCTGAGCCTGGCTCCAGCTGTAAAAGTCATGCTGCAACAGCGGTAAATCGAGCAACCACTCGCCGGGGTAGTCGAATAGATCCAGGGTAAGGTGGGCAATTTCAGGGGTTAGCCAGCCGCTGCGGGCAGGGCGGTAACGCAGTTGCAAGCGCAGTTCACTGATCCCGCGTGTGGGCTCCGGCCAGCGGGGCGGTGTATCGCGTAGGGCAGCCATGCCCGGGTCGTAAGGAAAGCGTGGGACGCCCAAATCGGGCTGGTTGAGCCGCTGGGCACCCAGCAGGCGGCCTTCACGGGCAGCGGGCAGTAAATCGAGACGCGCTTCTACGCCGGCATGGCGCAGTTGATTGACCAGCGAGGTCAAAAAAGCGGTTTTGCCTGCTTGCGAGAGGCCCGTTACCGCTAAGCGCAACTGGCGATCCCGGCCTCGCTCTAACAAATTGCTCAGTTCGCGACTTAACGGCTGACGCATCCTTTCGATCCCTTTATGGCTCTTGCCAACTTAACGCTATCCCGGCTCTCTTTAAAACAAGCCGGACTGCATGACCATTACTGGCGAAACATTAATAGTAGCTGTGAAAGCATCGGTAGGGTGGCAATCAAAAAGCCGACCCCCGCCAGCGTGTAGCCCGGCCAGCGGCGAGTCATTTTTTGCGCCAAGGTAAGACCCACTAAACACACCACCATGCCGATTAAATTAAAGGCTAGCGTAGCGGCCTCAAGCCATTGCTGCGGATCCATCGGATCTCCCTAGCTCAAATGAAAGTGAGCGCATGATAGCAAAATATTGATGAACCGAAGGTTAACCGCGGCTTAGGGTAGTACCTAATAAGTGTTGCGCACCGGGTACCAACCAAACCGGGTCTAGGCGCGTATTGGCAGCTTCAACGCAGATAAAATGGCGTGCCGCGTCAGCGGGTGTATCGCCAGGAAGGTCGTTGTTGGGGTGCCACACCACGGTGGAGTCGCTGGACTGCTTGCCGATGCGCAGGCTGCGCTCGCCATCGTTGAGCAGCACGGCTTCATTGGTATGGTAAATGCGGTCAATGGCACCTTGAACGGCCAGCGTACCTTGCTGTTCACTTTCGGCAAAGTCGCGCAGTTTGTCGAGATAGCGGGCGCCGGAAAGACCTTCCAGGCGGCACTGATGAATATCGGCAACGGCGAGGTAGGTGTGCAGTGCGCCGCTGGTTTTAACGGGCGTCTCGCCGATGTTTTCGCTGATCAACTCAACGTTAAGCCGCTGTGCATTGGCTTGCACCACCAAACGTGCCGTGAGCTGAGTATGCAGGCGCTGCTCGGGAGAGAGATGGACTTCAATGCCTTCGGCATGCTCATCGACAGCATCCAGACGCCAGGCCGCGTGACGGGCGAGGCCATGAAACGGGCCGTCGCGATTGGGGCTCTCATCGGCATAGCGCTCGTCAGCAAACCACGGCCAGCAGAGCGGAATACCGCCGCGGATAGCCCCTGGCAGCGCTTGTGGGGTCGGTGTCAGCCATAGCCAATCGGTGTCGCCCTGTGGGCAGAAATGCAGCACCTGAGCACCCTGTAGGCTAATCGCTAACTCTCCCCAAGGCATGTTGAAAAGCACTACGTCGCGGCCTTCCCAGTTGGCCGTTTGCTGACCATCTGTGCTTTTAAGCAGTTGTTTGAGCGAGTCGGGGATCATGAATTTTCCTTTAAGAGTTGCCAAGCATCTACACCGATAGACGCCGAACAGTAACGCTGTGTGCTATGGTAGAACAAGCACGACTGATAGGTAAAACGCGTACTAACATACGTAACTAATGTACGTAGCTAAAACCCGTAAATGAAATCCCGTAAATGAAATAGTAAGGAGACTATATGGGCTTTATTGCATGGTTAATCATTGGTGGCCTGGCTGGTTGGATTGCTGGCAACATCATGCGCGGTGGCGGTTTCGGCATCCTGGGTAATATTGGTGTGGGCATCGTTGGTGCGCTTGTGGGTGGTTTCTTGTTCAGCCTTTTAGGCCTCTCTTCCGGTGGTTTTATCGGTTCGCTGGTCACTGCAACGGTAGGGGCCGTGGTGCTCTTGTGGGTGATTAGTAAGGTCAAAAAAGCGTAGCTGTTTAGCTGTGACCCGTTTGACGACCGCCCGGCCTTGTGCCGGGCGGTGTCGTTTATACAGATGCTATCGGTGTTCGGGCCACTTTCCGTTACACTAGGCGGCTTTATTCCGGCGCTTTGCTGGTAGCGACCCTGTGTTAGTTGGTGGTGATACTATGCTTTTTCGAGGTGCCTCTTGATCGACGCGTTAAATGCCTGGTGGGCCCAACAGCTTGTGCTGTGTGATTGGGCGTTTACTCCTCATCCGCTGGCGGTCGATGCAGGTGCTGCTGAGCAGCGTTTGCTGCAACTGGGAATTACCGATCGGGGGGAGCTGGCCGAGCAACTGTTCCACGGCCTGGGTGCCCCTGCAGGTCGTGCCGATCGGCTATTGGGCGCGCTCGAGTGGGCTGCGCTTGCTGGCGCGGCGGGCTGGTTAGAAGCAGATCAGTCACGCGCCTGGGCGCACCATTTAACGCGGCGTATTACCCGCGATTACAGCGATCTGCGCGCATGGCTCGCCGATCTGCGTCGCGCCCTGGGCGTAAGAGGTTGGGAAGGTGGCGCTGATGACCGCTTTATCGATGCCTGCCAGGCGCTGGCCAATCTCGAAACCGATGGCGAAGGTGTTACTTGGGAAACACTTGAACATGCCCTGACGAAACTGCCTGCCCCTGCTTCTCTATGGCCGCAACAGCCAGCGGCTCAGAGCTGGCGACTATGCGCGCTGTTTCGGCCGATCATCGTCTATCCTGCAAGCCAAACCGACTGGCCCGACGCCGCTGAGTGGCTGGCCCACGTGTGGGATGTCCATGACCGCGATGCGCTGCTGGGGGTAATGTTGTGGCTAGGCGCCCAAGGCGAGCGCCAGCGCTGGGATATAGAAGCCCGCGAACTATTGAGTATGGACGGCGCTCAGCGTATGGAGTGGCAGCGCAGCGTGGTGGAGGAGTCGCCCTATGCGCCTGTGTTGAATAAATTTGTTAGCCAGGGTGAGCCGCTGGAGTGGGCTGCCTGGGATTGGCTACGGCTTGTCGAGCTCGCCTGGGCAGGAGCCTGCTGTGGCTGGCTTAGCCAAGAGGAAGCCGATGACTTGGCAGGGCACGCTGCTGATTTGATCAGCCGCCGCTACCATGACTGGTACGCTGTCCTTAACGCCTACGGGCGGGGGCAAAGCCTGTTTGATGGCATTGATCGGCGCGGGAAAACACCCAGCGAGCGGCATCAGCTACTGCTGCACAGCGCTTATAGCCCCTGGAAACGTTCACCGGGGGAGCTATTGGATGAGCCCACGCGGAAGGCCTCTCAAGCGCGCATTCGTCAATGGCGTAATACACCCCACCACTGGCTGCTGGCGCTGGCCAGCGTGCGTGAACCGGATGTAATGCTGCGTCAAATAGACCCGTCAGCTGCGCTTCCAGAAGAGCAGCGTGCCGATGCGGCGCTCTATTTGCAGGAGTCGTTGGGCCTGCACGCCGATGAAGGTGCTCACGCACTGGCGCGCTACTGGCTACCCGCTCAGGCGCATCATCTTAATCAACTGGCAGCCGACGCGGTGCATGGCGTTTTTCCACCCTCGCAAAGTTGGTTCGGCCAGCCGACCCCGGAAGAGCTTAAGCAGCGTAATGCCGTCAAGGGTGTGAGCCGTCACGCGGCCACTATCCATATGGCCGAGAAGTTCGCCTTCTATCTGCATATGTCCCTTGATAGCGGCTTATTGGATCGCGGGCCATTAATGGAGTACGCCAGCGCGCTGCGCAGCTGCCTATGCCGATTTTATCCCAATGCCAAGCGCTTGTTAGACGCCTGGTTTGCGTGGGAGAGTTGCCTGCCTGAGCCCGAGCATGCATCGCTAATTAACGAAATTATTTGGCATATCGAAGACCCCGGTAGCCTGTTCCACTGGCTCGATTGGCGCCACGACGCCTGGTGTGAGCCGGGCAGCCGTCCCACCTTGAATCACTTCACCGCCATGTCCCTGGTCGGGCCTTTAAACAGTGCCGTATGGAGTGAACCGCAGCTCGAAAGCGCCCGCGAGTGCGCTGAAATCCGCGAGTGGGTAGAGAGCCATTACCACTTGAGCAGCGCGGGGGATATGCAGGAGTTTTTGACCTATATGCTCGAGGCGGGGGATCGCCAGGAGTATCAGATTAACTACGCTCCTTACACCCTCAATACCGAACGTTTAAGCGCTGAAATCGCCATTCTTGAATCTGGCGACTGTGCTGAAGATGAGCGCCACCATCTGCTTCGTTTACGTCGGGTACGTGATAACGAAGATGGCTGTAATGAAGTCGATATGGCGGCCTGGGATATTGCCCAACTGGTCGATCTGGCGATTGCTGCACGGCAGCTTGGCTGGCTTGATAGCACTGCGTTTGCCAGCGTATTGGATCGCGCTTATGAGCTGGCGGCGGATCACTATGCCGGGTGGCAAGAGTATGCCATGGGCATGTACGCTGGCTTCTCGTTCTTTATGGGCGAAACCCCAGAGCGAGAGAGCTTTTTAGCCGGTTTTCGTCAGGCGTTGGTGGCCTGGGTATGCGGTGCGCCGGTGCTAGCTGGGCCATGGGTGAGCCTGGATTTTCCCGGCAATAAACCGCGCCATTTTGCGCCGCTGCACATAGATACATTGCCTGGTGATCAGCGCACCTTACATTGAGGCTCGCCAAGCATAGGATAACTAGCTTATAGTCGTGCGAGGAAAAAATGAGTTTTGTCATACCATCCCTTTATTCTATGTGTCGAGGTTAATCGCATGGTTGCGTTGCCACGCCCCGCTGTGACCGCAGTACGTGTTGTAAGTGTTTGTTTTATAGTGACATTGGTGGCTGGCTGCGCAGGCTCGACACGACAGAGCAATATGCAGGCCCCAGAGAACTACTTTTCGATGACGCTGCCGGGAATGGGCGCTAACCCGCAAATGTCACCGGTTGATCCCATTGATGCGCAATTGCGCAGTATGCAAGTCCCGCCGCCAACAGTGGTGCGCGAGGCGCTGCTGGCCCAGCATCAGCGCTGGGCAGGAACGCCTTACCGGATTGGCGGCACGACAGAAAGAGGGATTGACTGCTCGGCCCTGGTTCGCAATGTTTACCGTGACACCTTTAATTTAGAGTTACCACGCTCCACTGGGGGGCAAATACACGAGGGACGCCCGATCGACCGCCAAGAGCTGCAGGCGGGCGATCTGGTGTTCTTCAGCCCCCCAGGTCGATATAACCACGTCGGCATTTATGTAGGTAATGGCTATTTTCTGCATGCCTCGACCTCGAAAGGGGTGATTATTTCCAGCTTGGATAATAGTTACTGGCGACGTTACTACTGGCAGGCGCGTCGTGCCCTGGAGCCAACGCATTTGGCCCAGCTAAGCGGAAGTGTTTTCTAGCCGTCAGGCCTCTCATTTTTTAGTTAGGAACGGCATGATTGAAGCCAAAACGCGCGCCTGGTGGCGCGCCACCTTGGCGCTTTGCCTCGGCTCTTTTCTTGTTTTTATCAATCTGTATGCACCGCAGCCGCTGCTGCCAGGGTTAAAGGAGACGTACGATGTCTCGACCCTGGGCGTCAGCCTGCTCATGTCCGTATCGACCCTCTCTCTCGCCTTGGCACTGCTGGTATTCGGTCCCCTTTCGGATGCCATCGGTCGCGAAGGTATCATGCGTATAACCTTGCTGCTGGCAGGGGGCTGCTCCATTGCTTTGGCCTTCGCGCCCACCTTTGAAAGCTTGTTACTGCTTCGACTGGTGCAGGGCTTCGTGTTGGGTGGGTTGCCAGCAGTGGCGATCGCCTGGATGGGCGATGAGTTTGAGAAGCCAGCGCTATTAAGTGCAGTAGGGCTCTATATTGGCGCGAATTCGCTCGGCGGGATCAGTGGGCGTATTGTCGGTGGGGCCGCTGCCGAAATAGGAGGCCCCACCGCGGCATTTTTAGCGGTAGGTATCATGACGCTAATCGGCTGCATCGTCTTTTGGCGATTGTTGCCCAATAGTCGCGCCTTTACTCCCCAGCGCTTTGAGCTGCGTAAAGCGGCAAGCGATTTAGTCAGTCATCTGCGCAACCCGGTGCTGCTTGCCGCGTACTGCTTGGGTGGCATTAATTTCCTGATCTTTATCAACCAATACAGTTACATCACTTTCCGGTTAGCGGCGGCCCCCTATCAACTGGCGGCCAGCGGTTTGGGGCTGATTTTCTTAACCTATCTAGGCGGTACTTTTGGCTCGATGATTTCCGGGCGGTTAGCAGGGCGTTTGTCGCCAGCGGCATGCATGATGATGGGGGTGCTGATTTTAATGCTGGGCACGGCCATCACCTTATCAGAGTCGCTAGTGTTGATTATTGTCGGCTTAACCGTCAATGCCTTCGGCTTTTTCCTAACGCACTCATTGGCTTCCAGTTGGGTAGGGCGTTATGCCCAGGGCGCTCGGGGCAGCGCCTCGGCGCTCTATCTGGTGTTCTACTACGTGGGGGCCAGTTTGGGTGGCTTCTGGCTGGAGCCGTTCTGGCGCTGGGCCGGCTGGGCTGGGGTGAGTATTGGTTCGTGGCTACTGCTAAGCATTACGCTAATGATCGCTTTCGGCCTCTGGCGCTTTGAACGTCGCCAAGCGGTTAGCTAACTGTCATCAACTACCATGGGTTCAATTGACCACCGCTTAGGTGCAAGCGCTGTGGGCAAAGCCGTTCCAGTAGTGCGCTGTCGTGGCTAATCACCAGCACGCCAAGCTGGCGTTGTTCCGCTTCCTGTTTTAGCGCCTGCCACAGTTCAAGTTGAGTGATGGGGTCGAGCATCGTTGAGATTTCATCGGCGATTAGAAAGCGTACCTCTGGTGCAAGGGCGCGCAATACACATACCCGCTGTAGCTCTCCCCCTGATAACGATTGTGGAAAGCGAGATAGCCAGCTTGGCTGCACGCCAAACGCCTGGCACTGGGTTTCAGTAGGCGTCCACGCTTCGCGTAAAATCTTGCCGACTCGCCATCGGGGGTTTACCGCCAGCTCCGGCGATTGCGGCAGCCATTGAACGGGCTGTATACCGCTTTTCGGCAGAGCCTTACCATCTAAGCTTACCTCTCCTTCAAACGGAGCTAAGTAGCCTGCCAGTAGTTTGCCCAACGTCGATTTGCCTGCCCCCGAGTCACCGCTCAATCCTACCCACTGGCCCGCGTTCAGCGTGAGTGAGATGGAATCAAACAAAGGCGCATCGGGTGAGAAATGAAAGCTGAGCTGGCGCGCTTCAAGCAACGGTGATCTCCTGTTCCGTCGGTTGAGCTTGGCTAACCGCGTGGCTCAAAAAGCCATTGTCGGGCAGTGCTAACCACAATGCCCGGGCATAAGCACTGGCAAGCGAAGCGCCGCTGCCTTGAAAGGCGCAGGCGGAGGCTGTTTCGACCTGCTGGCCGTTACGCATAATGGTAACGCGATCAGCAATCGGCAGGGCGTGTCGCAGGTCGTGGGTAATTAATATCACCGTTTTTCCTTGGTCGGCCAGTCCGCGCAGCGCATCCAAAACACGCTGGCGCTGAAGAGGGTCAAGGCCCACGGTGGGCTCATCGGCAATCACCAGTCGGGCATGGCTGACATGGGCCATGGCCGTCAACACGCGGCGGGCCATGCCGCCGGAAAGCTCGTGGGCGTAGGCCTGCTGGGCGCGAGCATCTAGCTGGTAGTGGTCTAGGGCTCGTTGGGCGGATTGCAGGGCATGACGTGAAGATTGTCCGGCGCGCTGGGCCGCCCAGGCCACTTGGCGTTTGGTGCGCGCCAGTGGGTCTAGTGCATTAAGCGACTGAGGAATAAGCGCCAGCTCCCGACCGCGAAGCTGGCGTTGGCGAGCTTCATCAAGTGGTGTTCCTTGGTAGGCAAGCTGCCCATTCAAGCGCGCAGATGAGGGTAGTAGGCCCATAATCGCATAGGCCAACAGACTTTTTCCGGCGCCGGAGGCGCCCACCACGGCATGTACCTCGCCAGGGGAAAACGTTAGCGAAAATTCATTCAGGCAGGTGGCCCATTCACGCTTCCACCAGGAGACATATAACGGTAGCTGTAGCGACAGCCGATCAATCGTTAACACGGTAAGTCTCCATCAGAAATCTCCTTAAAAGCGCTAAAGGGAGTGGCGTAGATGAGTGGAAAGACGCTCGAATCCCAGCACCATCAACAGCAGCCCCAGGCCCGGAAATACCCCCAGCCACCAGTAACCGCCGCTTAAATAGCGCATGGCATCGGCCAGCAGTACGCCAATAGCGGGCTGGCTGGGGCTCAAGCCAAAGCCCAAAAAGGTCAATGCCGCTTCGTGGAGAATGGCATGAGGGAACAGCAGCAGGGCGCCGACCAAACAGTGGGGAATCAGGTGGGGTAACAGGTGGCCGTGGAGCACAAACCAGCGTGATTTACCTAGCGCCCGGGAGATTCGCACATAGGGGGCCTGGCGCAATTGCCAAAGCTCCGCGCGCAGCACTCGGGCAAGGCTTGGCCAGTGGGTCACCGCCACGGCAATAATCACCGCCTGGGTGCCGCCGCCCAGCGCAAAGGCAATTAGTATTAATAAAATGAGATGCGGTACGCTAAGCAGCGTATCAATCAGCAAACTTACCAGTGTATCCAGCCGAGACGAAAGCGTGGCTAGGGCGGCCAAGCTCAGCGCAATCAGCGTACTCAGTAGAGCGGCCAGGCAGCCCACCCAAAAGCTAAGTGCCAGCCCCGCCAGCGTGCGCGCCCAGAGCTCCCGGCCCAACGCGTCAGTGCCGAGCCAGTGATCAACGCTGGGCGGCGCTAGTCGAGCATCAAACTGCATCTGCTGCGGCGAATCGCCCAGCAGCCACTGGCTAGCGATTAACCCCAACACCAGCAGGGTGGTAACGACCAGGCTGAGTGCGGCACGAAGTCGTGGCTGTGAATAGAGATTGGGTGGTGGATAGCTGGGTGGTTGGCCTGAGTTCATAGGCCACCTGACGTCATGCGCGGGTCGATAGCGCTATACAGGCTATCGGCGATCATATTACCGACACTAACAAATAGCGCGGTAAAGAGCGCAATACCCAGCAGTAGGGGAACGTCGCTACGCAAGCCCGCTGCTACGGTGGCTTGCCCTAAACCGGGGTAAGCAAAGACTTGCTCGATTAGAATCGAGCCTCCAAAGAGCTCCCCCAGCGAAGCAAATGCAAGCGTAATCGCCGGTAAGCTGGCGTGACGGACGCCGTGCCGCCAAGCGATATCAAACCGGCTAGCGCCCTGGGCGAAGGCGTGGGTCGCTACCTCAGAGCGCATTAACTCCAGCATGCGTGTGCGGGTATGCAGGGTAATATTGGCGATGCCCAGCAGTGCCAGCGTGATGGCCGGCAGCAGCAGATGATGCAATCGGGAGGCAAGGGTGACATCTTGATTCAAAACTCCAGTGGGGCCTGCGCAGCAGGGGGGTGTCCAACCCAGGGTCACCGAAAATAGCAGCACGGCGACTATTGCCAGCCAAAAAGCAGGCGTGGAGGCGGTAATATAGGCGTAGCTACTAATGAGGTTATCCAGCGTGGAGCCCTCTTTAGCGCCTGCCGCAACGCCGAGACTAAACCCCAGCAGCGCTGCGAGTAGCCATGCGCTGCCCAGCAGCATGATTGAGCGTTGAAATCGCTGGCCGATAACCTCGCTGACTGGCTGGTTATAAACATGACTCCAGCCTAAATCACCGCTTACCAACTGGCGCAACCAATGCCCAAATGGAACGGCGGGTGGCGCATCGAATCCCCAGCGTTCGGCAATCAGGGCACGCTGTTCCGGGCTGACTTGGGCCATCTGTGGCCCAAGGTAGGCATCCACGGGGTCGACGGGCGAGACCATCATCAGACCAAATGACACCAGGGCTACGCACAGCAGCACTAGCGTCAGGCGGCCAAGACGCCTTGCGATACGCGGGATTAATTGCATGTCCAGCGCCACTCAAGCAGATTAGCGGTGATGGGCCAGCCGTGACCATGGGGAGCAACGCCAAGCTCGCCAACGTCTAAACAGGTGTTGGCGAAGTACACGTGTTCAAGGTTAACCAGCCACGCCCAGCTGCTATCGCCGCGTACGCCATAGCCAGTGGTGCCGTCCCATTGGGCAGCGCGCCAGTACTGGTTAGCTGTTTCGACACTATCCGAGGCCTGGGCGGCATCTAAGTGTGTATCCACTTCAGCGTTGGCGTAGAAGCCGCTGTTATAAAACCCGTTACCGGCATGCTGACTGTGAAAAAGGTAGTAGACCTCCTGGGGGCTGTGACTGCCAAAACCGAATAGGATGGCATCCTGATGAATTGCTTCACGCTGGATTTCATCCCAGTGGCGGCCTGTTGGCTGCATCTCGATGCCCAATGGGCGAACCATCTCGGCACTCACTTCTGCAAGCAGTTGTCGGGTGGTATCGCCAGCAGAGTAGGTAAGCCGAAAGCGAGCGGGTAGGCCATCTTTATAGCGCAGGCCATCGTCGCCTAGCTGCCAGCCTGCTGCGTCGAGAAGCTCCTCAGCGCGGGTAATATCTGGTGCTTCAATTCGCTCTTCTTCACTGCTCCAAGGCAACCCATCGGCTGGGCCGTAGGCGGGGCGGCCGTAGCCATGCAACGCTACCTCTACCAATGTCGGTCTGTCCGCGGCGAGGTTAATCGCCTGACGAATCGCAAGATCCGCGGTCACGTCGTTGCCAATCGGTGCGCCGGAAGCGGCATGCTCGCCGGTGGCTGGCTGCATGGGGAACAGAATGCCGCGATTATCGACGCTCTCCATGGTGACCCGTTGCATATGCCCAGGCACATTGGCTGCCAATGCCGGTGGAATTGATGCGATATCGACCTGGCCTGCATGGGCCGCACTGAGCGTGGCATCTTCATTGGTAAACAGAAATATCAGGCGATCAAAGGCGGGGGCAGGGCCGTAAAAATAGGGATTGCGTTCAACTATCAGCTGTTCGCCTTCCTGCCACTCCACCAGTTGATAGGGGCCAGAGCCCAAGGGATGTCGGCCGTATTGCTCGCTATAGCCATTATCCCGCTTGGCGTGGGGCACAATGCCCAGCGTCATCAGTTGGTCTATAAAGGTAATTCGAGGTGTGTGAAGGCGAAGGGTAACGGTCTGATCATCGACGGCATTGGCCTCTTCGAGCGCGCTTAAGTCTGCCCGCCCACCTGCCTCTGCCGCGGTATTAAAGGTGTAGGCCACGTCTTCGGCGGTCAACGAGGTGCCGTCGGCAAAGCGGGCGTCTTCACGTAGCGTTAGCGTCCAGGTGAGGCGATCTTCAGAGAGCGACCACTCGGTGGCTAATTCTGGCTGGGGTGAAAGGTCTCTGCCTCGTGAAAGCAGCGTCGACTGAAACAGTGGAGTACCGTACTGCCCCCAGCCCAAAAGTGGATCGAAGCCCTGTTCGGGTTCGCCACCAATGGCCAGAATTAACTGCTCTTTTGCCTCGGCGGTGCTGATGGCAGCTAAACAACTTAGCGCAATACCCAGTAAGATAGGCCGAGTTGGTGGAGCCATCGCTTTATCCTTTACGCTATTTGGTATGATGTTTTTACAATAACATCATACTAACGGTGGCGGCAGCACATGGAAAGCAGGCCTTATAAGAGGAGGCGTGAATGCAGCGTGTAACGGTAACGCTTGATGAGGAACTGGTGGCAGAAGTAGATGCGTTGATGCACGAGCGCGGCTACCAAAACCGCTCAGAAGCGATTCGTGATTTAACCCGCAGTGGCTTAAAACAAGTGAGAGAAGAGGCTGCACCGGATTCGCCCTGCATGGGCGCGCTGGTGTATGTTTACGACCATGCCGCTCGCGAGCTATCTAAGCGCTTGACCCGTCATTCCCATGACCATCATGAACTCACGCTTTCGACCCTGCACGTGCATATCAATCATGACAGTTGCCTGGAAGTAGCTCTGCTCAAAGGTCAGGGGCGTGCGCTTAAGCAGTTCGCCGCTGAAGTTACCTCGTCGCGAAGCGTGCGCCACGGCCAGCTAGTGCTGATACCCGATGAATAAGCCCGCTTCCCGGTAGCCAAAAAAAAGGTGACCCGGAGGTCACCTTTTCTTATCGGTAGCGGGAGCGTCTTAGTGCTCAACGCCGCCTTCGCCGTGCACGTGGCCGTGCTCGACTTCTTCAGCGCTGGCTTCGCGTACTTCAGCAATCTCAACGTCAAAGTTGAGCTGCTGGCCGGCCAGCGGGTGGTTGCCATCAACAACGACCGTATCACCTTCAACTTTCTTAACAGTAACCATCAACGGGCCACCTTGAGTCTGGGCTTGGAACTGCATGCCCGGCTCAATGCTTTCAACGCCCTGAAACGCATCGCGCGGTACTTCCTGCATTAGCTGCTCTTGCAGCTCGCCGTAACCTTCTTCAGGAGAAACGCTAACGTTCAGCTTTTCGCCAGCAGCACGACCTTCCAGCTCTTTCTCAAGGCCCGGAATAATGTTACCGGCGCCATGGAGGTAGGTAAGCGGCTCACGGCCTTCAGAACTGTCTAGCACTTCACCTGCATCGTTAGTCAGGGTGTAGTGGAACGCGACAACCGAGTTTTGCGCAATTTGCATGGAATAACCTTTCGGTGAGTGCATGTTCCAATATGGTAACGCGTGTAGGCTGACTTGTCAGGGGGTAGAGCGCTTTTTCCTGCCCACCACTTTCGGCGGTATTGCGCGTCAGGGTGACCAGGGATACCCTACGGCCATCGCTTTTTTCTTTGCCCTATCACTTTTGGAGCATGCAATGACGATCTTGATTATTTGGCTTGTCGCCTTTTGCCTGATTGCTTATTTTGTCAATGACCGCTGGAACAAGGGCGTTAGCCAAGGGCTGGATAAGATGTTGCCCCGTGTGTTGAAGAGCCATGGTAACAATCGCTATTTATGGGTGATTTCGCTGGCAGTGCTGGGTGCCACTACGCTGATCCAACCAGTAGATATGCTGTTAGTGGTCATTCTGCTAGCCTTGATTGGCTGGGCCATTATGGCACTGGCTAACTGGGCAAGTAACAAGACCCATCATTAAGTTAGCTGCCAGAAAAAGGCAGTTGCCATAACGTTGCCATAAAAAAGCCCGGCCATCTTATTAGGTGGCCGGGCTTTTTTGATAACCAACTACTATTGATCAACAGCAGTCAATTAATAAGGCGCAACGCTCATGCTAGCGCCGCTACCGATTAAGCGTACACGCTGACCAGCTTGGAACTGGCGGTCTGCACGCTGAACGACAACAATATCGGTACCGTCGTCACGACGAATTTCCATTTCAAGGGCGTCAACGCGGTTAGTCGCGTCTTCAGCTGCCGTACCCGCGACGGCACCGCCGAGTGCGCCTGCCACGGTTGCCAATTGACGGCCTGAACCACCGCCCACTTGGTTGCCCAGAAGGCCGCCGATAATGGCGCCACCACCGCTGCCTAAAAGGCCTCCAGCGCGGCTGTCGGCTTGAATCTGTACAGGGCGAACCGCCACGATAGTGCCGTAGGTAACGCTTTGGCCGGTTTTTGCTTGGTTGCCGCGATAAACATCACCCGAGTATCCCGAGGTGTTGGCACATCCAGCCAACGTGAGAATACTTAAAGCTACAGCCGGTAGAAGAAGACGTTTCATTAAAACCTCCAGAGTGTCAATTGAATTAACTGTCGCCTACACCGCCATCTTTAAACGGCAAAGTGAAGAGCAATCGTAGTTATAAAACGGTGTTCGTTAAAGGTAGCTGATGTAAACCGTTTTGACCAGCAATCGATGGAAAAGGTCAAAGCTGACAGCACAGTAGTCACGAAACATCATAACGGCGATCATAGCGGAAAGTGTAACAGCGTATTAAGAAAACAGTGTGCAAATACCCAGAATGAACCAAAACAGGAGGCCGTTAGGCCTCCTGTGCAGGGATCAAAAAGTAACGTGGTGATTATTACCCAAATTGATTCATGGTGTTGTCTTTGCCACCGGCTTTGAGCGCGGCATCACCGTGGAAGAATTCTTTATGATCATCACCGATATTGGAGCCTGCCATATCCTGGTGGCGAACCGTGGCGATGCCCTGACGAATTTCCTGGCGCTGTACGCCTTTCACGTAAGCCAGCATACCTTCATCGCCAAAGTAGCCTTTCGCCAGGTTGTCGGTGGAGAGGGCGGCCGTGTGGTAAGTCGGCAGCGTAATTAAGTGGTGGAAGATGCCTGCTTCGCGAGACGAGTCACGCTGGAAATTACGTGTCCACTCATCGGCCAGCTGACCCAGTTCGGTGTCGTCGTACTCGGCGCTCATTAACTTGTCACGCTGGTAGGCAGAAACATCCTTACCTTCTTCCTGCCACGCATCGAACACTTGCTGACGGAAGTTGAGCGTCCAGTTGAACGACGGCGAGTTGTTGTAGACCAGTTTGGCATCCGGCACGACATCGCGAATCCGGTTTACCATGCTGGCGATCTGGCCCACGTGGGGCTTTTCGGTTTCGATCCAAAGCAGGTCGGCGCCGTTTTGCAGGCTGGTGATGCAGTCCAGAATGACGCGGTCTTCGCCAGTGCCTGCCTTGAACTGGTAAAGGCCAGAGGCGAGGCGCTTGGGCTTAACCAGCTTACCGTTTTGCTTGATGACAACGTCGCCGTTATTGATGTCGGCGGCGTTTTCGATCACATCCCCGTCGAGGAAGCTGTTGTACTGATCGCCGAGATCGCCTGGCTCATTGGTGACGGCAATTTTTTGCGTCAAGCCTGCGCCGAGTGAGTCGGTACGTGCCACGATCACGCCATCTTCAATACCGAGTTCGAGGAAGGCGTAACGCACGGCGTTAATTTTAGCCAGGAAGTCTTCGTGGGGCACGGTGACTTTACCGTCCTGGTGACCGCACTGCTTCTCATCGGAAACCTGGTTTTCCAGCTGAATGCAGCAGGCGCCCGCTTGAATAAACTTCTTGGCGAGCAGGTAGGTGGCTTCTGCATTACCAAAGCCCGCGTCGATATCCGCAATGATCGGAACGATATGGGTTTCGTAGTTATCGATTTTGCTGATTAGTTCCTGTTCTTTGCCGCTGTCACCAGCCTCTTTGGCTTCATCCAGGGCGCGGAACAGGTGGTTAAGCTCCCACGCATCGGCTTGTTTCAGGAAGGTGTAGAGCTCTTCGATGAGATTCGCGACAGAGGTCTTTTCGTGCATTGACTGGTCGGGAAGCGGGCCAAACTCAGAGCGCAGCGCGGCAACCATCCAGCCGGAAAGGTAGAGGTAGCTACGCTTGGTGGTGCCAAAGTGCTTTTTGATCGAGATCAGCTTCTGCTGACCAATAAAGCCGTGCCAGCAACCCAACGACTGGGTGTACTTTGAGGTATCAGCGTCATAGGCAGCCATATCCTCGCGCATGATTTTGGCGGTGTATCGAGCGATGTCCAGGCCTGTGTGGAAGCGGTTTTGTGCACGCATACGGGCGGCGTATTCCGGTTTGATGGCGTCCCATTTGCCGCCTTGCGCTTCGCGTAACTGGGCCATTGCTTTGATATCGTCGAGCAGTCCTGTCATGAGCTTATCCTCTTCGGGCTGGATAGTGTTTCGCAAATCAGCTTTTGCTTATGCTGCACCTGCGAAGTTGTATTTAGCATTATTGAATTTCGTGATTGTGTCTCTAGGTCAATCGTCTCTCAGCCAATCGTCTCTCATGCAAACGTCTTGAAAGCTAGAAGCAGCAGCGCTAGAGACTTCAGCTACAGCGTTGAGCGCGGGCTTGATGGCTTGATCAAATCGGCTTAACGCTGCAATGCAATAACTATCCACGAGGATGGCTCACTCAACAATTGACACTTCGGGGCACAGGGGGTTGTAGCCCGACGACAACGGGGTAGAGGAAGGGAGGGTTTGTGTAGTCGTTTTTCGTCAAGATGGCGGCAAGAGCGCACAAAAAAGCACTGCCGAGGCAGTGCTAGAGATCAATCAAGAGAGCTTATTAATCAAGCGAAAGTGTCATTTCTCGATGGGGAATGCCCGCATCCAGAAATTCATCGCCATGAGCGACGAAGCCCAGCCGCTCATAAAACGCTAGAGCATGGACCTGAGCGCTGAGGACCACCTGGAGGTGGCCCGCATGACGTGCCGCCTCAATCGCAGCCTGCATCAGCAGTACGCCAATGCCGGTGCCGCGGGCATTAGCGAGTACCGCGACACGGCCAATGTGCGCATCGGGTAGCAAGCGTGCGGTGCCCACTGGCTGGCCGTCAAGCATAGCGAGAAAGTGCTGGCACGCGGGGTCCAGTCCATCCCACTCCTCTTCCTGAGGCACGTTCTGCTCATCGATAAACACCTTGCGGCGGATCTCGCTAGCTGCCGGGCCAAGTGTCTCCCAGTCACCAGTACTAATGTGGGTAATGGCCATTAATACGCCTCGTCGTCCTCACCCTCATCGCTCATAAAGCCCAAGCTGCCGGTGTTGACCAACTGGGTAATAAGCGCTGCGGCACCGTCAAGCTCAAGGTCTTCGGCGTAGAGTGGGGTGGTATCGGCTAGGCGTTTGGCTAATTCAGTTGAACAGGCGTGGCCGTCACCATCCACAAATAGCGTGGTACCGCTGGCATCGCGGCGCCAGGCAAAGCGTGAGCCGGGCATATGGTAGAGCGGCTCGCCCTCTTGTAGTTGAGCAACAAGCGCCGCTTCGGTTAGCGGCGTTTCAAGCGGCACTACTTGATCCACATACTTGGGCTGGGTCATTACCCGGCCAAACCACTGGGCAATCTGAGTGGGGTTGTCGAGCGTTGACATGATCAACTGGCGCATACGTTCAACGGCGGCGTCGTCCAGCTCACCGACCTGCTCGGCAGGCGCCATGCCCGCATCACTATAACGCTGTGAGGCAGGAAGCTGCTCGCCCAAATAATCCGCATAGGAGGTAATTGCCTCATCGGCGGAGGGCGCGCGGAAGCCAATCGAGATCGTCATGCAATCATCGCTTTGGCTCACACCGTGATGTGCCCAGCCAGGGGGTAGATAGAGCATGTCGCCGGGGTCAAGCACCCAATCCGAATCTGGTTCTACGGTGAATTCTTTCAAAATGCGAAGATCAATGCCTTGGATGATCGGCGCATCTTCCGTGAGCTTGCCGCCCAGCTGCCAGCGGCGGTGGCCGCTGGCTTGGAGTAAAAAGACATCGTATTGATCGATATGCGCGCCCACATTGCCGCCAGGAGGCGCGTAGCTGATCATCACGTCATCGAGCCGCCAGCGTGGCAGGAAGTCAAACTCGTCCATTAGCGCGGCGACCGCAGGCACGTAATGGTCAACGGCCTGCACGAGAAGGCTCCAGTTGTTCTCTGGCAGCCGTTCAAAGGTGGCTTCGTCAAAGGGGCCGTGGGAGACCTGCCAAGGCCCATCGGGGCCTTCTTCTTCTACCAGGCGTGCCTCTACGCCAGGCTCGCAGGCGAGTCCCGCCAGCTCATCGGCTTCAATCGGGCTAATGAAATCGGGCATTGCGCCACGAATCAGCAGCGGCTTTTGCTGCCAATAATTGGCCAGAAAGTCTGCGGCGGTAAGATCGCCCAGCAGTGTTAGCGGCTTATCGTGATGGTTCATGGCGTGTCCTGGTGTAGTGGTCGCAGCAACGTTGGTCACAGCAAGTTGGTCACAACAAATGGGTTACAGCAAATGGGTTACAGCGAGTTTAGCTGATGTGTCAGTGCTTCGGCTTGTGCCTGGGCATTACCAATATAGTTGGCCGGTGAAAGCGCCTTCAATTCGGTTTTGACGTCGCTGGGTAGTTCAAGGGTATCAATAAACGCCGCAAAGCCTGCTTGGTCAATACGTTTGCCACGGGTCAGCTGCTTGAGTTTTTCGTAGGGCTTCTCAATGCCGTAGCGGCGCATTACCGTTTGGATGGGCTCGGCAAGCACTTCCCAACTGTTATCCAGATCAGCGTCTAAACGCTCAGGGTTGGCTTCAAGCTTGCTGATGCCTTTTAGGCTGGCGTGGTAAGCAATCAGCCCATACGCCAAGCCTACGCCAAGGTTACGTAACACGGTGGAGTCAGTCAGGTCGCGCTGCCAGCGGGAGATCGGCAGCTTTTGCGCTAGGTGGCTAAGCACCGCATTGGCTAGGCCCAGGTTGCCCTCGGAGTTCTCAAAATCGATCGGGTTAACTTTATGCGGCATGGTGGATGAGCCAATTTCGCCCTCGACCGTGCGCTGCTTAAAGTAGCCCAGTGAGATGTAACCCCATACGTCGCGATCGAAGTCGATCAGGATCGTATTGAAGCGGCAAATGGCATCAAACAGTTCGGCGATATAGTCGTGGGGCTCAATCTGAGTGGTGTAGGGGTTGAACGTTAGCCCCAAACCTTCCACGAAGGTGCGCGCATTGGCTTCCCAGTCGATCTCTGGGTAAGTCGTCAGGTGGGCATTGTAGTTGCCCACGGCGCCATTGATTTTGCCAAGCACTTCCACCGCTTCAATTTGCTTAAGCTGGCGCTTAAGGCGGTAGGCGACGTTGGCCATCTCTTTGCCTAACGTGGTCGGGGTGGCGGTTTGACCATGAGTACGCGACAGCATTGGCTGGGCGGCATGGGCAATTGCCAGCTTGGCGATTTCGTCAGCCACTTCGTGCATGGTGGGCAGCATGGCTTTTAAGCCGTCGCTGAGCATCACACCGTAAGAGAGGTTGTTGATATCTTCGCTGGTGCAGGCAAAGTGAATGAACTCGGTGACTGCGTGGAGCTCGGCCTGACCGGCGATCTTCTCTTTCAGGAAGTACTCAACCGCTTTGACGTCGTGATTGGTGGTGCGCTCAATCTCTTTGATCCGCTCGGCATCGGCAATCGAAAACTCACGAATCAACTGCTCAAGAAACGCCGTCGCTTCAGCGGAGAGGGGCGGCACTTCAACGATTTTCGTGTGCTCGGCCAAGCGCTGCAACCAGCGAACTTCCACAATCACACGGGCGCGGATCAGGCCGAATTCGCTGAAGTGTTCGCGCAGGGCGGCGGCTTTAGAGGCGTAGCGGCCGTCAACGGGGGAGAGGGCGGTCAAAGCTGAGAGTTGCATGGCATGGTTTCCAGGAAGTTCGAAAAAAAATTAGTCGAGAGCAGATTAATCGAGAACAAGTCGGTCAAATAGATCGGCGGACTAGTTGAGGCTGTCCAGTGCACGGCGTAGCGCTTTGCGCTGAAACACGAGCTTCCAGCGCCGACCGCCTTGCTGGTGCCACAGTAGTCCAAAGCGAATGCCGGCCATTAAGCAGGCGCGAACGCGTTCAGGCATCATGCGGCTTTGCAGCAGGGATGGGTCGCCTTGCACCACAATGCGGGTTTTAAAGGTGGAGATCGTCTCTTGGTACGCCTCCCCTAGGCTGGCGACCACGTTTTCATGGGTGGGACCGAAGTGCTCGGCCTGACCCTGGATACGGGTAAGCTTTTGGCCCAGGGAGTCCATCATGCCGGTATTGGTGCGCAGCTTATTCATCAGCATGAGCAGTGAAAAACCGTAACGCAGTACCACCGGGTTCGCCTGCTTGCGACCTACCAGAGCTTCCAGCGTGTCCAGGCCGCGGCGCAAGTTGTTGGGGTGGCCGCCATAGATGGCTTCGAAGCTTGCCGGATTGGTATCCACGGTGGCTTCAATCAACGTTTCCCAGGCGCGCGGGTCTACCTGACCGGTGCGGGCGAGTTCGTCCACCAGACTGGCGGCTTGAAACACACCGGCCAGCGCCAGCGCTTGGCGAGCTGCGGGGGAATCAGGCGCGCGATGAATCGGCGTAGTGGGGTTCATGCAGCAGCCTCCGCGGCTTTCTTCCAGGTGGCACGAATAACGCCGCCGCCCAAGCAAATGTCGCCATCGTAAAGCACCAGCGACTGGCCAGGCGTGACCGCCCACTGCGGATCATCGAAGGTGACCTCTACGCCGCCGTCGGGCAGTACGCGTATTTCACAGCCGCAGTCACTTTGCCGGTAACGCGTTTTGGCGGTAAAGCGGCCCTGCTGAACCGGCGGCTCGCCTGCCACCCAGTCCATCGACTCGGTGGCCAAGGTGTCGGAGTAAAGCAGTTGATCGTGCTTACCCTGCACCGCGATCAGTACGTTGCGATCCAAGTCTTTCGCCGCCACGTACCAGGGCTCTTCTGAGTAGTTGGCAAGCCCACCAATGCCTAGCCCCTGGCGCTGGCCAAGGGTGTAGTACATCAGCCCCATATGTTTGCCGATGACATCGCCATCCGGCGTTTCAATGGTGCCAGGCTGGGCGGGTAGATACTGCTGAAGGAAGTCGCGAAAGCGCCGCTCGCCGATAAAGCAGATACCGGTAGAATCTTTTTTCTTGGCGGTAATCAGTCCATGCTCTTCTGCCAGCGCACGCACGGCGGGCTTTTCCAGTTCGCCCACGGGGAACAGGGTGCGGGCAATGGCGGCTTCCGGCACCGCATGCAGGAAATAGCTTTGGTCTTTATTACCGTCGAGCCCTTTCAATAGGCGCGGTCTGCCTTCACGAACGCCTTGGCGAACATAGTGGCCGGTAGCGATTTTGTCGGCCCCGAGCATTTCGGCGTACTCAAGAAACACCTTAAACTTGATTTCCCGGTTACACAGAATATCCGGGTTGGGCGTGCGGCCCGCTTTGTATTCGGCTAAAAAGTGCTCAAATACGTTATCCCAGTACTCGGCGGCAAAATTAGCGGTATGCAGCTTAATACCCAGCTTTTCGCAGACAGCCTCGGCGTCGGCGAGATCCTCTTTGGCCGTGCAGTATTCAGTGCCGTCGTCTTCATCCCAGTTCTTCATAAACAGGCCTTCTACCTCATAGCCTTGCTGCATGAGAAGAAGGGCAGAAACGGACGAGTCAACGCCGCCGGACATACCGACAATCACTTTTCCATTAACGGCTGTGGCGGATGACACAGTAGTGGATGAGCTTGGTGTAGTTGGGTCAGTGGATGACATGGGCATCCTCAGTTGAAGTAGGGTGCAAATATGCAATGCGCAATTGGGCGAGGATTATACACGATGGGGAGTGACTGCTTCGAGTGCTTCACTCGCGAATCACCGCCAGCGGGTAACACGGCCCGCTGAGTGCATCTTCAATACGTTTGAGTACCAGTGGGCTGCGAAGGCGTGACTGCTGTTCCAAGGCGCGTATTTGTTCCAGCGTTAGCCAATGGGTGGCGGTAATGTCAGGGTCCAGGGCGAGGTCGAGCTGATGCAGAGGCGCGGCAATAAAACCGTGGCTATGAAACGTTCGCCCGTCATCGGTATGAAAAATATATAGCCCAAGATAACCGGTAAGCGACACGCGCCAGGCGGTCTCTTCCTGTACCTCGCGCAGAATGGCTGTGATGGGCCCCTCACCGGGCTCGATATGTCCGGCGGGCTGGTTGAATACGCTATGCGGCCCGCCGCGCTGCTCTTCCACCATTAAGAAATGCTCGCCTCGCTGTATAACACAGGCCGCCGTGCTGTGAATAAGGCTCATGATGGCTTCCTGCGTTTAGCGGCGGGTCGCGCTCGCTGGTCTTGTTTCTGGGCTGTTCGCTTGTTTGCAGCTGTTTTCGCCGGTCGGGGCGCGTGTAGGGTCTCTTTACGCCACTCGCCTGGCGCTAATCCTTCCAATGTCCAGGGCCCAATGGAGGTGCGAATCAAGCGCAGCGTGGGAAAGCCTACGTGAGCAGTCATGCGGCGGACTTGGCGATTACGCCCTTCGCTAATGGTTAGCTCCAGCCAGCTAGTCGATGGGTGGCGCTTGGGGTCGATAGGTGATTGGCGCAAGGCGGTGGTGGGAGGTTCCATCCGGCGAGCTTTGGCTGGCTGGGTCGGCCCATCTTTAAGGGTAATGCCCTGACGCAGCGCCTTGAGGGCCGTGTCATCTATTTGCCCTTCGACCTGCGCCCAGTAGGTTTTGGGCTGTTTGTGGCGTGGATGAGAGATGCGATGAATCAACTCGCCGTCGTCGCTGAGCAGCAGCAGGCCTTCAGAGTCGTAGTCAAGCCGCCCAGCGGGGTAAATGTCTTTGACATCAATATATTGAGCCAGTGTTTGGCGTCCTTCGCGGTCGCTGAACTGGCTTAATACTTGAAACGGCTTATGCAATAAATAGAGGTGGCTCATGACATCTCGTTACTCTTTTTACTTCCTTTGCACACTCGGGACGGAACATGTCGACAATGCGCGCGGCGGGCAGCGCTGGTATACTCCGGCCTAGCTGCTGGGGCGCGCTGGGGGCGTCATCGTGACAAACAGGCTAGAGACCCGGCCATTAGTGAATTCGCGCTCCGCCTAAGATTTCTTGCAATCGTAGTGACAAGAGAGGTTAACGCAAAAATGACCAAAACGCCGAAGATCATCTATACGCTCACCGACGAAGCCCCCGCGCTCGCGACGTACTCCCTGTTGCCGATTATCGATGCCTTTACCGATTCTGCAGGTATTCAGGTAGAGACGCGCGATATTTCGCTGGCCGCTCGGATTATCTCTCAGTTTCCTGATTACCTGAGCGAAGAGCAACAGATCGGCGATCACCTGGCCGAGCTTGGCGAACTGACCAAGACCCCAGAAGCTAATATCATCAAGTTGCCCAATATCAGTGCTTCGCTACCGCAGTTGAAGGCGGTGATTAAAGAGCTGCAGCAGCAGGGCTACAAGCTCCCTGATTACCCGGAAGCCCCCCAGTCTGACGAAGAGAAAGACATCCAAGCGCGCTACGACAAAACCAAAGGCAGTGCCGTTAACCCGGTATTGCGTGAAGGTAACTCTGACCGCCGCGCACCGCTGTCAGTCAAAAATTACGCGCGTAAATACCCGCACCGCATGGGCGAGTGGAGCAGTGACTCCAAGTCCCACGTGGCTCACATGAGTGAAGGCGATTTTTACGACAGTGAGAAGTCGGCGCTGATTGAAAAAGCCACAGACCTCAAAATTGAACTGGTCGCTAACGACGGAAGCACTAACGTACTCAAGCAGAAAACGTCAGTCCTCGAAAACGAAGTCGTTGATGGTGCGGTGATGAGCCGTAATGCGCTACGTCGTTTCGTGGCGGAAGAAGTGGCCGACGCCAAAGCCAAAGACGTACTGTTCTCGCTACATCTTAAAGCGACCATGATGAAGGTCTCTGACCCGATTATGTTCGGCATGGTGGTCAGCGAATTTTATCAGGACGTGCTGAGCAAGCACGCGGATGAGCTCAAGCAGGCGGGTTTTGATCCCAATAACGGTATTGGCGATCTCTACTCGGCGATTAAGTCGCTGCCTGAACAGCGTCAAAGCGAGATTGAAAGTGAAATCCAGGCGCTGTATGCCGAACGCCCGCGTCTGGCGATGGTGAACTCGCATAAAGGTATCACCAACCTGCACGTGCCCAGCGACGTGATCATTGATGCTTCCATGCCGGCCATGATTCGTGACTCAGGCAAGATGTGGGGCGCCGATGACCAACTGCACGACGTCAAAGCGGTGATTCCGGATCGTTGCTACGCCGGCATCTACCAAACCGTGATCGAAGACTGCAAGCAGCACGGCGCTTTTGATCCGACCACCATGGGCAGCGTACCCAACGTTGGCTTAATGGCACAGAAAGCCGAAGAGTACGGCTCTCACGACAAGACCTTCCAGATTCCTAGCGACGGCACCGTGCGCGTCACCGACACCGACGGCAAAGTAGTGCTTGAGCACCGCGTTGAGCAGGGCGACATCTGGCGTATGTGCCAGACCAAAGATGCCCCGATTCGCGACTGGGTGAAGCTGGCGGTGAACCGTGCCCGCGAAAGCAGCACTCCCGCTATCTTCTGGCTGGACGCCCAGCGCGCCCACGATGCCCAGTTGATCAAGAAAGTAGAAAGCTACCTGAAAGAGCACGATACCACTGGCCTGGATATTCGTATTATGGCGCCAGAAGAGGCGATGCGCTTCTCGCTTGAGCGGATTCGCAAAGGTGAAGACACCATCTCCGTCACCGGTAACGTACTGCGCGATTACCTGACCGACCTGTTCCCGATCATGGAGCTGGGCACCAGCGCCAAGATGCTGTCGATCGTACCGTTAATGAACGGCGGTGGCCTGTTCGAGACCGGCGCGGGTGGCTCTGCACCCAAGCACGTTCAACAGCTGTTGGAAGAGAACCACCTGCGTTGGGATTCGCTGGGTGAATTCCTGGCCTTGGCCGCCTCGCTTGAGCACCTGGGCAGTACCTTCGATAACGCACGTGCGAAAATGTTAGCCAAAGCGCTCGACCAGGCTAACGGTAAGTTCCTGGACAGCAACAAATCGCCTTCGCGCAAAGTGGGTGAGCTCGACAATCGCGGTAGTCACTTCTATTTAGCGCTATACTGGGCAGAAGCGTTGGCTGAACAGAATGACGATACCGAGATGAAAGAGCTGTTCGGTCGCTTAACCGAAGCACTGACGGCCAAAGAAGCGACGATTGTCGATGAGCTCAATAGTGTGCAGGGTCAGCCTACCGATATTGGTGGCTACTACCATCCTGACCACGCGCTGACAGACAAAGTAATGCGTCCCAGCCAAACCCTCAATGAGACGTTGACCATCGTCGCCAAGGGCTAATCGCTCCGTCTTCGATTAAGCCTAACCCCCGTCCGCTTGGCGTGCGGGGGTTTTGCATTGCCTTCGCTAATGCATCCTGTGATATTTTAATTTTTCCATGAACCCTTGCTGATCGTTAGCGTCTTATGTACTAGTGAATTCGCCATTGCTGTGAATTAGCTATAGTAAAACGTAGCGATGCTTCTATCGGTCAGTCTTGAGACAAATAATCGTGCTGCTTATGTCCAACCTAGAGAGCTCATACTTGGTCGATCTTCCCGTGTATGCGGGAATGACGCGCCCAAATATGCCCGATGAAGATGGCGATATAGCGGTGCAGCCAGCAGAGCCAGCGCTGGCGCAACCGCCACTTTATAAGGTGGTGCTTCATAACGACGACTACACGCCGATGGAATTCGTCATTGAAGTACTGCAAGGCTTTTTCAACATGGATAGCGAGACCGCCGTTCAGGTGATGCTCGCGGTTCATACCCAGGGTAAGGCCACTTGCGGCGTGTTTACCCGTGATATAGCGGAAACCAAAAGCTATCAGGTAAACGAGTACGCCCGTGAGTGCGAGCATCCGTTGATAAGCGATATTGAGGCCGCCAATTAAAAGCGTTGAGAAATAATTGGCGGAGAGGCTTGCAACCGTGCCATTTGTACCCGATGTTGAGAGAGCCGGTCGATTAAACTGATCCGACGCAAGCCCTAGGTGGCGATACGCCCTAGGTAGTAGCGAAAAGGGGACTGCCATGCTGAGCAAAGAACTTGAAATGACCCTGAACACGGCCTTTACCGTCGCGCGTTCCAAGCGCCACGAGTTCATGACCGTTGAGCACCTGCTGCTAGCGTTGCTGGATAATGCCTCAGCGGTAGACGTACTGAAGGCGTGCGGGGCTAACCTCGATAAGCTGCGGTCCGATCTGCAGGATTTTATCAACTCGACCACCCCGCTGATCCCAGAGGGTCAGGGTGATCGCGAAACACAGCCCACGCTCGGTTTTCAACGCGTTTTACAGCGTGCGGTTTTCCACGTTCAGTCATCTGGTAAAAGTGAAGTTTCCGGCGCGAACGTGCTGGTGGCTATTTTCTCCGAGCAGGAGAGCCAAGCGGTTTACTTCCTTAAGCAGCAAAGCGTGGCCCGCGTTGATGCGGTGAATTATATTGCGCATGGTATCTCTAAAGTAGCTGGCCACGGGCCGTCCCCGTCACCCTCTTCATCAGAAAGTGAAGATGCGGAAGAAGGCAGTAGCGAAGGCGCTGCACACCCGCTTACTGGCTACGCCACCAATCTGAATGAGCAGGCGCGGCTCGGCAAAATCGATCCGTTGATCGGTCGTGATCACGAGTTGGAGCGCGTCGTACAAATCCTGGCGCGTCGTCGCAAAAACAATCCGCTCTTGGTCGGTGAGGCGGGTGTGGGTAAAACCGCGATTGCCGAAGGCTTGGCCAAGCGCATTGTGGAAGAAGATGTACCCGACGTGATTGCCGATGCGGTGGTTTACTCGCTGGATATGGGTGCACTGCTTGCCGGTACGAAATACCGCGGGGATTTTGAAAAGCGCCTCAAGGGCTTGCTGGGTGAGCTTCGTAAACAGCCTAACGCCGTGCTTTTCATTGATGAAATTCATACCGTCATCGGTGCGGGCGCCGCCTCCGGTGGTGTGATGGATGCATCAAACCTGCTCAAGCCGCTGCTCTCTTCGGGTGAGCTGCGCTGCATTGGTTCCACTACTTTTCAAGAGTTCCGGGGCATCTTTGAGAAAGATCGTGCCTTGGCGCGTCGTTTCCAGAAAGTCGACGTGCTGGCGCCCTCTGTTGATGACACCATCAAGATCCTCAAGGGGCTGCGTTCACGCTTTGAAGAGCACCATGAGCTCAAGTACACCGACGGTGCCTTAGAAAGTGCCGCGCGGCTGGCGGATCGCTACATCAATGATCGCTTCCTGCCTGACAAGGCGATTGATGTCATTGACGAGGCGGGGGCGCATCAGCGGCTACTGCCACCGGAAGTTCGAGCTAAAACCATCGACGTGGAGCAAGTGGAAGCCGTCGTCGCCTCCATTGCACGGATCCCGCCGAAGAGCGTTTCAAGCTCCGACCGCAAGCTGCTTGAAAAGCTTGATCGTGACCTGAAAATGCTGGTCTTTGGGCAGGATGAAGCGATCGATAGCCTCTCTGCGGCCATCAAACTGTCCCGTGCGGGGCTTAAATCGCCTGACAAACCGGTGGGTAGCTTCCTATTTGCTGGTCCTACTGGGGTGGGTAAAACCGAAGTAGCCAAGCAGCTCGCCCATATCATGGGTATCGAGCTGGTGCGCTTCGATATGTCCGAGTACATGGAGCGTCACACCGTATCGCGTCTTATCGGTGCGCCTCCCGGTTATGTCGGCTATGACCAGGGCGGCTTGTTAACCGAAGCGGTTACCAAACAGCCTCACTGCGTGTTGCTGCTGGATGAGATCGAGAAAGCGCACCCGGAAGTCTTTAACCTGCTGTTGCAGGTGATGGATCACGGCCGCTTGACGGATAACAACGGTCGCGAAGCCGACTTCCGCCATGTGATCGTCATCATGACGTCCAACGCCGGGGCTGAGCAGGCGTCGCGCCGTTCGATTGGTTTCCAGCACCAAGATCACTCGACCGATGCGATGGAAGTCATCCGGCGTACATTCTCGCCTGAGTTCCGCAACCGCCTGGATGGCATTATACAGTTCCACGCGCTGCCGGTTTCCGTTGTCCGCAACGTGGTCGACAAGTTCTTGATCGAACTGCAGGCGCAGTTGGATGAGAAGCGTGTGCAGCTGGATGTAGACGACATGGCGAGGGATTGGCTGGCCGACAAAGGCTATGATCCGGATATGGGCGCACGCCCCATGGCGCGTCTCATCCAAGAGAAGCTTAAGAAGCCATTAGCCGAGATGATTCTGTTTGGCGAGCTGGCGGATCAGGGTGGCATTGTGCATGTAAGCCTGGAGGAGGGCGAATTACACCTTTCCACCGAGACTGAAATGGCTGATGCGCCCTGAAAAGGGCGCTAAGCAGCGCTACAGCTTGACATTCAAGCACTAGTCATGCCTAAAACGCAGCGCCCTGTCATTGACGGGGCGTTGTCGTTTTTAATGAACAGCCATTGACACTGAACGGCCTGGCGGGAGGGGGCTAGCCGAACGCGTTAACGCTGTAACGACTTAGCGCGAACGGTAAACGATACGGCCTTTAGAAAGATCGTAAGGTGTTAGCTCTACTTTTACCTTGTCGCCGGTCAGAATGCGGATGTAGTTTTTGCGCATCTTGCCAGAGATGTGAGCGGTTACAACGTGGCCGTTCTCCAGCTCAACACGAAACATGGTATTCGGAAGGGTATCGACGATAACGCCTTCCATTTCAATATGATCTTCGCGTGCCATATAGGCATTTCCTCACTTATGAGTTAGTAGTGTTACAATCAGTCAGCATTTGAGTGCCGTTAGGCAGGCGCTCAAGAAACAGCGCTATATTGTGCCGTAAGCCTGCCGTCAAGGCAAAAAAGCTTACTCGTTTAGCGGATTAACTGCCGCCAGTGGCGCCCATCGAGTATTTCCAGCGGTGCAAAAGCCTGTTTGTAGCGCATCTTACGGCACTCTTCGATCCAATACCCTAAATATAGGTGTGGGAGCGCTTTTTCTCGGCTGAGCTCAATCAGCTGAAGAATAGCAAAAGTGCCTAATGAGCGCTTATCCAGCGCTTCGCTCACGGCAAAAAAGGTGTAAATGGCCGAGAGGCCATGCTCCAGTTGATCAAAGGCGGTGACACCGATCAGCTCGTCATGGAGATATATCTCCATGAGATGGGCGTAGGGCTCATCAAGGGTGAGGAAGGTACGGTACTGCTCCCGGCTGGGTGGAAACATATCGCCGTCAGCGTGACGTTGACGAATATAATCCGCATACAAGTCATAGTGGCTTGAAGCATAGTAAGCGGGCATGACGCGAATGGTAAGATCTGCATTACGCCGCCAAATTTTTCGCTGTGTGCGATTAGGCTCGAATGTTTCAACCGGAATGCGTACCGACCGACAGGCGTTGCAGCCTTCGCAGTGGGGGCGGTAAAGATGGCGCCCGCTACGTCGAAACCCAAGCAGTGCCAGTGAGTCATAGACCCCAGGCACGGGTGACTCCTGCGGGTCGAGAAATAGCGTTGTCGCTTCTTTGCCTGGCAGATAGCTGCAGGCATGAGGAACGGTAAGGAAGAAGCGTAAATCCCGCACCGGGCGACGCGGAGTGTTACTACTCACGGCTTGCCTCCTGGGTGAAGCATAATGGGTTCATCTCTTATACGTTAGCCTCGGTGGCAATTGCTTTTAGCCACGGCGATGGAGGAACGATCGGCGTCTCATCGGGTGATGAGGGTAACGTAAACGCCTTACTGGGTAACCAGTTATTAAGATAGTTGATGAATGCTTCGCGAGCGACTGTAATAGCGCCCAGGCTGGCCAAGTGAGGCGTGTGCATTTGGCAGTCGATCAGCTTACCGTCATGCTCGCGCATGGCTCTCGCTAGATGGGCGAGGGCGACTTTAGAAGCATCAGGTGTGCGGGAAAACATGGATTCGCCAAAAAACATTGGCCCCATGGCAATGCCGTACAGGCCGCCCACTAACTGGCCGCCTTGGTGGACTTCAATACTATGGGCAATGCCGAGGGCATGTAGCTGACCGTAGGCGGCACGCATCTCGTTGGTGATCCAGGTGCCGCCTAATTCGTCTCGCGGAGCGGCACAGGCGTGAATAACCTGATCGAAGTGTTGATCCAGGGTGATATGGAAGCCACCATGGCGCAACCGTTTGGTGAGGCTCCGGCGCTGCTTAAATTGCTCGGGTAGGAGTATCATGCGCGGGTCTGGGCTCCACCACAAAATGGGGTCGTCATCGCTAAACCATGGAAATATTCCCTGCCGGTAAGCGTCTACTAGCCAAATGGGTGAAAGCTGCCCACCGGCCGCCAGCAGCCCGTTGGGTGAATCGAGGGCCGTCGATATGGCGGGAAAATTAGGGTATGGCGAGGAAAGCCAAGGCAGCATTAAGTGCTCCTATTGCTAGGGTCGTGAACGACGAACGTTCGTGTACGGCATAGATTCTTGTACGACATGTGTTCTTTACAACGTTCTTCTGCTGAATGCTTAGCAAGAGGCTCTGTGACGGCGGAAGGATGCTCGGTATCATGCAAACTCGCAAGTGGATTAAAGACGCCATTTAGGTGTAAAGGGAGAGTCGCTTGAAAGTGAATAAAGCAGTTAACAAGCGAACGCAGCGTAGCGCGCGTCAAACACCAGCATCGGCTTCTTCTGCGCGTGTTAACGCTGCAAAAGATAAGGCTCGCCGTTTTGGCCTGCGCTTACAAGGCTCTGTGCGCGAAGGTGTCGTGGTGATACTGCTCGCATTGTGTGTATTTTTATTATTAGCACTGTTTAGTTACCACCCCGCCGACCCAGGCTGGTCTTATCAGGGGGCCGAAACGGATGTGCGCAACTGGATGGGGCAGGTGGGGGCATGGTTAGCCGATGTTCTTTATTCATTGCTTGGTGCCAGTGCCTTATGGTGGCCGGGCATGTTTGGTTTTGCCGCCTGGTGGTTGATTCGCTCTCGCCAGGTGCGTTTTGAACTCGATCCGGTGGCGATTGCCGTACACGCAGGTGGATTGGTGTTGCTGATTTTCGGCACCACCATGCTCGGGGCGCTGCATTTTTACCACCCAGATAGCATGCTGCCCTACGCCTCTGGCGGTATCTTGGGCGAGGGCTTGGTCGGCGCATTGAGGCCGCTCGTTGGCAGTGGCGGGGTTGGTTTGATAGCGGCTGCGCTCATTTTAAGCGGCTTTCCGCTGTTCAGCGGTATGTCGTGGCTACAGGTGGCGGATGAACTCGGTAAGCGGATCTGCCGCTTGGGTGGTTGGCTATCAGCTCGACGGCAAGCTCGCCGTATGCGTGCGGCGCAGCGCGCGGCGGCTAAACCCGCACCGACGCCTAAGTCTAAAGCAGAGCCCAACCAGGCAGCCGAGTCAAACGCAACACTGAAAGATAAACAGCCTGCTGAGGTTAAGCCCACGGCTGAGCCGGTCGGTAAAAGTGCCGCTGGCCGTGAACGGCGTGAGCCAGGTTTCTCCATGCCGCTGGATAGCGGCGACACTGACGCTGCCGCCGCTTCTGCACCTAGCCGTGACACGACAGACACCTCCATTCCTTGGGAAGCGGCCGCGTTTTCCAGCAATAAGCATGTGCCTGCTAAAAGCCCCGCGCCTGACGGTGAGCCTTCGATAGAAGCGCCGACCAAATCACCAGTGACGCCAGCCCATCAAGCGGAACAAAAGGCTGAAAGCGCAGCGCCGCCTGCGCCGCGGGAAAATGCGTTCGTACAACCAAGCACGTCGGCGGTAGCGTCTGAGCCTGATGATGCGCCCCAGGAAAAAGCCAGTGCTTTCCCATTGCGTGCGTCGCGCCAGGAAGAGACGACCGAGCCCGCCAGCCAGCACTATTTCGTCAACGATGAAACCGCTGTTAAACAGCATAGTGAGCCATCACTCACCGCTGAGCCAGCGTACACTCCTGAGCCATCGCATTCTGCTGAACCATCACACACAGATGAAATAGCAAAAGCAGAAACGAGCACTCATCGTAGTGATGTTACGGAGCAGACCCCCGTGCACGTTTTTGAGCCCGAGCCTGCCCGTAAACCTGAGCGTGTGGCAGAGGTCGTGCCAGAGCCCGTTTGGGACGACGAAGAGATGGACGACGAAGCGCTGTACCCGGCAGAGCCGCAAGCCGAAACCGTACCAGGGGCTGCTTATTCATCATCTAGACAGTCATCACCTACGACGCCTACGCCAACTGCGCGTCGTGAGCCTACCTTCGCCCCCGATGAGAGTGCGCCAGAAGCGGATGAAGGCCCAGCGCTTTGGACCGTGGAACATTTACAGAGTCAACGGCCTGCCTTTGAAACCATGGACGAGCCAGAAGGCGAGGTGCCGAGCCTGCAACTGCTGACACCGGCAGAGCCGCATCAGCCGAACTATACCGAAGAGCAACTGGCCGATATGGCGGAGCTGCTCGAAGTACGGCTGCGCGAGTACGGCGTTAAGGCGGAAGTCGTCGATACCTGGCCTGGGCCGGTAATTACACGCTTTGAGATCAAGCCCGCGGCGGGCGTGAAGGTCTCCAAAATCAGCAACCTTGCCAAAGATTTGGCGCGCTCCTTGATGGTCAAGAGCGTGCGGGTGGTCGAGGTGATTCCGGGCCGGCCAACAGTAGGCATTGAAATACCTAACCCCAACCGCGCCATGATCCGGCTACGCGAAGTCATCGACTCTGACCGTTACCAGCAGGAAACCTCGCCGCTGACCATGGCGCTGGGGCAAGATATTGGCGGTAGCCCGGTGGTGGCCAACCTGGGCAAGATGCCGCACCTATTGGTCGCGGGTACGACAGGTTCGGGTAAGTCGGTGGGTGTTAACGCCATGCTGATCTCGATGCTGCTCAAGGCGAAGCCCAGCGAGCTGAAGCTGATCATGGTCGACCCTAAAATGCTGGAGCTGTCGGTCTACGACGGCATTCCCCATTTGCTGGCACCGGTGGTCACCGATATGAAAGAGGCGGCCAACAGCCTGCGCTGGTGTGTGGCTGAAATGGAGCGCCGCTATAAGCTAATGGCGGCCATGGGGGTGCGTAATATTGCAGGTTTTAATGGCCGTTTGGATGAAGCCGAACGCGCCGGTGCGCAAGTGGCAGACCCGCTTTGGGAGCCGCAACCCTGGGAAGTACATCAACCGCACCCCGTGTTGAAAAAACTGCCCTACATCGTTGTGGTGATCGACGAATTTGCCGACATGTTCATGATCGTCGGTAAGAAGGTCGAAGAGCTGATTGCCCGTTTGGCGCAAAAAGCACGTGCCGCCGGTATCCATCTGATTCTAGCGACGCAGCGCCCCTCGGTGGATGTGGTGACGGGTCTGATCAAGGCCAATATTCCTTCGCGAATGGCCTTCCAGGTGTCATCGCGCATCGATTCGCGCACCATTCTTGACCAGGGCGGCGCGGAAAGCCTGCTTGGGCACGGTGATATGCTCTATCTGCCCGCCGGTTCCGGGCCGCCTAACCGCATCCACGGTGCCTTTGTGGATGATGACGAAGTACACCGGGTGGTCGATGACTGGAAGCGCCGTGGCGCCCCGGAATATATCGAGGAGATCCTTTCTGGGGGCGTCTCCGCGGATGCCTTGACCGGTCTTGAAGCGGAAGGGGGCGATGGCGACGATGCCGAGCAGGACGCGCTTTACGATGAGGCCGTCCAGTTTGTCACTGAAACGCGTAAAGCGTCGATTTCTGCCGTTCAGCGGCGCTTTAAAATTGGCTATAACCGGGCGGCGCGCTTAGTAGAAGCCATGGAAGGCGCCGGTGTGGTGACATCCATGGGCTCTAATGGCGCACGCGAAGTGCTGGCGCCGCCCCCGGTGGGCCACTAGGTCAAAAAGCCACAATTATGCAATAAGCGTGAAAATAGCGCCGCTGGTGAAACCCTGCGGCGCTTTTCACGTCTTACAACACATGGACGGTTACGCCGACCTCACTGCTTGATTATTGAGCAACCGTTTTGAGCAATCATTCGTTAGCAACGGTTGCCTAGGGAGATCACATGCGCGATACGCAATCAAAACGAACTTCATCGCTGGGTGCTTCACCCCTGGCATTGGCAGCAAGCGCCTTGGGTCTAACCTTCGGTGCCCCCGCATGGGCGGATGATGCAGCCGAGCGTTTGACCGAGCGGCTGGATCCACTCGAGCGTTATCAGGCGTCTTTTGACCAGCAGATTCTCGATGGCAGCGGCGAGCGACTACAGAGCGCACGCGGCGAAATGTGGTTGTCACGCCCGGGTATGCTGCGTTGGGAAGTCGAAGCGCCGTACTCGCAAACCGTGGTTTCCGATGGCGACGATGTCTACATGTATGACCCTGATCTTGAACAAGTCACCGTTCAGGAAATGGATGATCGCGTCACCCATACCCCCGCGCTGCTGCTCTCGGGAAGCGTGGACGATTTAACCGAAAGCTATGAGGTCTTTTACGAGCAGGACGGGGGGGAAGATGTGTTTACCCTGGTACCTATCTCTGCCGATACGCTGTTCGAAGAGTTAAGTATGGTATTCGATGCCGACACGCTAACTGAGCTGTGGATGATGGACAGCACCGGCCAGCGCACCGCGATTACCTTTAGCAATATCACTCTCAATGGCGAGATCGCCTCGGATATGTTTGACTTCGAAATTCCCGAAGGCACGGATGTGATCCGCGAAGAGCTCTAAGAAGAGCTCTAAGAAGAGCTCTAAGAAAGAAGGAGCTTTAAGAAAGCGCTTCAAGCTAGCGTTGTCTGCACAAGCCAGAGAGTAAACCGTCAGGCGCCTTAGGGCGCCTGATCTGCTTCTTGGTCACGATTTTCCCGCCATGCCATGATTTCGCTAAAGCGTTTCTCTTGACCGAAAGGGCTCGGCTTAAAGAAAATGGCTTTAGGCAGCTCGTCAGGCCAGCAATCGTGGGCGCTACCCGCCGGGTAACCATCGGGTTCATTGTGGGCATAGCGGTATCCTTCACCATGGCCCAGTTGCTCCATCAGCTTGGTGGGTGCATTGCGCAGATAGGTCGGCACTTCCACTTGAGGTTGCTGGCTTACATACTGCTTGGCCTCACTCCAGGCACGATCAATGCGGTTGCTTTTAGGCGCCACCGCCAAGTGAATGGCTGCATGGGCTATCGCCCGCTGGCCTTCGTAATCTCCCAGGCGCAGGTAGGCGTCCCAGGCGGCAATAACTAGCGGCAGGGCGCGCGGGTCGGCATTGCCGACATCCTCTGAGGCAATGGCCGTCAGTCTGCGCACCACGTCCAGCGGGTCGCCGCCACCCTGCATGAAGCGCGCCATATACAGCAGCGCGGCATTAGGGCGTGATGAACGAATGGATTTGTGAATCGCCGAGAGCAGGTCGTAGTAGGCGTCGCCCTGCTTATCGAAGGCACTGGCCTGGTGGCCAATCACATCCGCCAGTACGTCCTTATGGAGCACTTCGCGGCCCGCTTCCTGGGTGGCGAAATCACATGCCGTTTCTAAAAGCCCCAGCGCCCGACGGGCATCACCGGCGCTGGCGTGGGCTAGCGCGCTCAACACTTCATCATCGACGACAATATCGCGTTTGCCGAGGCCGCGCTCCACGTCGTTAAGCGCTTGGCGCATTACCGTGATGAGCTCTTCTTGGGTCAGTGATTTCAACACATAAACTCGCGCGCGGGAGAGCAGCGCCGAATTGACCTCGAACGAGGGGTTTTCGGTGGTGGCGCCAATTAGCGTCAGCAGGCCCGACTCCACGTGGGGAAGCAGGGCATCCTGCTGGCTCTTGTTGAGGCGGTGAATCTCATCCAGGAAAAGGATCACCGTCGATGACATTTGTTGGGCTCGCTCCACCACGGCGCGAATCTCTTTTACCCCGGCCATCACCGCGCTAAGGCGCTCTAAATGGGCGTCGGAAGCCCGCGCCAAGAGCTCCGCTAGCGTGGTTTTACCCACGCCCGGCGGCCCCCACAAAATCATCGAACGCACGAGGCCTGATTCCGCCATCCGGCGCAGCGGCTTGTCTGGCCCCACTAACGCCTGCTGGCCTACGTAATCGTCCAGCTGGCGTGGGCGCATGCGAAAGGCGAGTGGGGCGTCTTCAGAAGGTGCTGCGTGGGCGCTATCAAAAAGATCCATGGAAACTTCCGTTGTCATTCGTCACGTAGAACTACTTATTAGCAACAAGTGTCTGTGGTAAAGCGCGGCTTGTCGAACTACCTTTGGCGTAACCTAACAGAAAGATGCACTTGCTAGGATAGCGCCATAGAGGCATTGTTAATGATAACCCCTGTTAGTTAGTTGCTATGCCCCTATGATTGCGTGCCGTTAGCTCTTAGCGTGACGGCAGGCATGACACGATAAAGGAGACGGCTCCATGCTAAACCAACTGCGTCTAGATCATGCCAATATGGCCCGTATGCTTCATGTGCTGCAGCTGAAGCAAAAAACGCTTGCCCAGGGAGAACGGCCCAATTTCAAGCTAATGCGTGAAGTGGTCGATTACATCCTGTCCTACATGGATGGTTTTGCTACCCCGCTGGAAAGGGTGTGCGTTGAGCGACTACAGGCTAAAGCGCCCGACAACGGTGCACTGACCGAGAAGATGGCCAGTGAGTATCGTGAGTTAAAACCCCGCTTGCAGCGTCTATCCAGCGATATCGACATGATCCTGATGGACAACGTCATGCCAATGGATCGTTTTGCCGAAGACCTTAAAGACTATCTAGAGGCGCACAGGGCCTACCTGCGTCACGAACGCGAGGGCCTGTTCCCCCTGATCGACGAACACTTTAGCCAGGAAGATATGGACGAGTTGCGTTCAGCGCTTCCTGCTGGCGCCGAACAGGAGCTAGAACGCCTGCAACAAGCCTACCCTGAACTCTATGCAGAACTGCGCGGGGCGGATGTACCTGCGGTATAGCCACCAATACGGCATTAACCTGGGTCGACGAGCAACAAATTAACAGGCGGGGCATGCTAAACTGGCAGCCCCGTTTTTAGTGAGCAACCGTTCAACCATCGACCAGCTCGGCGCTGAGGAATGAAGCAGGATAGTGATGCGAAGAGAATCATGAAGGGCCCCGTATTAATTTTTGATTCCGGTGTCGGCGGTCTGTCGGTAGCGCATTCGCTGCGCCAACACTACCCCGATGTAGCCATGTGCTACGCCTGTGATAATGCCTGGCTGCCGTATGGGCTGCGCGAAGATTCCGCCCTAACCGAGCGCATCGTGTCGGTCTGTAAAGCCGCGGTAGCTGCTTGCCAGCCTAGCGTGCTGGTGGTTGCCTGTAACACCGCCAGTACGCTGGCGTTGGAGCAACTACGCCAGCAGTTAATGATTCCCGTGGTAGGCACCGTGCCTGCTATCAAGCCTGCTGCCGCACTGAGCCAAACGCGTCACATCGGCTTATTGGCCACCAAGGCCACCGTGGGGCGGCCCTATACCCAGCGCTTGATTGATAGCTTTGCCAGTGACTGCGTCATTACCCGCGTGGCGGCCGATGCCTTGGTGGTAGAGGCAGAGGCCTATTTGGCTGGCATCACGCCCAACGTAGAGCGTATGCAGTCGGCATTGGCGCCGTTATGGCAAGCCGTCACCGCGCCAACCGTGTCTCCCAAGTTGGACACCGTGGTTCTCGGCTGTACCCATTTTCCGTTGCTTAAACCGTGGTTAAGCGAGCTTGCTCCAGCGCCTTTGCATTGGATTGATTCTGGTGACGCGATCGCACGGCGGGTGGCTCAGGTGGTGGATGCGCTCGCCAGTGAACACCAAGATGGCCGCTGTTGGACCACGGCACCCGCGGTAAACTTAACCGCTGGTTTAGCGCGCTATGGATTTAACGCCCCGCAGCTATTGTCCGTGAGTTAATGCATCCTGTTTACCCGCTACTGTTTTCGAAGCTCTATTTTCAAAGCGCAATTTTCAAAACCCTATTTTCAAAACCGAATTATTGAAACCGTATTTTTGAATCCCTATTTCTGAATTTATTCAAGAGGAGCAGCCTTGGCTATCCCCGTCGTAGAACCTGAACGTTATGCCGAGCAGCTAGCCGCCAAGCGCGACTATCTTGAGACGACCTTTGCGCCTTTCCAGCCACCGGCACTAGAAGTGTTTGAATCACCGCCGGGCTACTATCGCCAGCGCTGTGAATTTCGCATTTGGCATGAAGAGAACGATCTCTTCTATGCCATGTTTGAAGTCGATCCTGAGAATCCAAAAAATAAGCGCGTCATTCGCTTAGATCAGTACGCTGTCGCCAGTGAGCGAATCAATCAGCTCATGCCACAGCTGCGTGAGGCCTGTCTGGCGTCTGACGAGCTGCGTCGCAAGCTGTTTCAGGTGGAGTTTTTAACCACGCTCTCCGGCGAGGCGCTGGTCACGCTGATTTATCATCGGCCCTTAGGCGATGAATGGGAGCGCGAAGCACGAGCGCTGGAAGCTGAACTCGGCATCATGATCATTGGCCGCTCCCGCAAACAGCGCATCGTGCTGACCCGTGATCACGTCTGGGAGCGCCTAGAGGTGGATGGTCGCGCGTTGCACTATCAGCAGGTCGAAAACAGCTTCACCCAGCCCAATGCGCATATCTGCCAAAAAATGCTCAGCTGGGCGCGTGAAGTCACCGTTGGCCAGCCAGAGGACGATGCAAAGAAAGATTTGGTCGAGCTTTATTGCGGAAACGGCAATTTTACCATTGCGCTCGCCGAGAATTTCCGTCGCGTCCTCGCCACCGAAATTTCCCGCACATCGGTCGCCAGTGCCAACGTCAATCTGGAAGCCAATGGTGTTACCAACGCGCAAATTGGTCGCATGTCAGCAGAAGAGTTTTCACAAGCGCTGAAGGGCGAAAAGGCCGGGCGTCGCGTGGCAGAAATGGGGTTGGAGGAGTACGATTTTTCCACCGTACTGGTCGACCCGCCCCGCGCTGGGCTAGATGAGCAGAGCTGTGAACAGCTCAGCGAGTACGCTCAGATCGTCTATATTTCATGCAACCCGGCCACATTGGCTGAAAACTTGACCATACTGACCACTACCCATCGCATTGAGCGCTTTGCGCTATTTGACCAGTTCCCGTTTACCGATCACTGTGAGTGCGGGGTATTGTTAACGCGGCGAGATAGTTAATTAGGTTGAATGTGCTAACGCCCTAATGCGTAAACGGTATGCGCCATGAACAACATGTCATGTGATTAGGGACGCGACGATAGGTAGCGTAAGCTAGACGCTATGTTGGCCTAAAGGCCTATTGTCCTTCGTTTTTTGGCCGATCAATGGCCCAGGCAGTCGAGGTGATGGATGCACTACGTTGCGATTGAAGAGAGTCGTCAGGATCTTTTGAAGCAGTTGCAAGAGCGATTATATGCGCGCTTGGAGCCTGCTCGAGCTGCGACCATTGACGCCTTTGCTCGACACTTTTACGCCACCGTGCCGGTGGAAGATCTTGTCGATCGTCGCCTGGACGATCTGTATGGGGCTACGCTTTCGATTTGGCAGTTTTTGCAGCACCATGATCCTAAAAGCCCCAAAGTGCGCGTCTTTAACCCGGATTTTGAAGAGCATGGCTGGCAGTCAACGCATACCTTTGTCGCCGTGTTGCATGAAGATATGCCGTTTTTGGTCGACTCGGTGCGTATCGAGCTCAACCGCCGCGGCTTGACGGTACACGCGATTCAAAACGCGGTACTGGCCGTCGCCCGAGATGACCGCCATCAGTTACAGACCCAAACCTCACCTCGCGATGAGAACGCGCCTGACGCACGTGAGTCCTTGATTGTTATTGAAGTCGACCGACATACCGATGAGGCGTTGCTTGCAAAAATCGAAAGCAACCTCAACGACGTGCTGCGCGATGTGCGCACCGCCGTGGGTGATTACGACGCCATGTGTTCGCAAATCACTGCCTCCATTCAAGAACTGGAAAAGAGCTGCCCGCCGCAGATCGATCCCGATGACCACGAAGAGGCAATTGCCTTTCTAGAGTGGTTGCTGAAAGATAATTTCACCTTCTTGGGTTACGACGAGTATTTGCTCGAAAGCGGCGAATTGAAGCGCGATGCAGATAGCGTTCTGGGCGTTTTCCGCCTGGAACAACCGCGCTACTGCGAACGTATCCGTACCGAAGAGGGCGTCGACGAGCACAACGACTATGTGCTGGTGCCGCAACTGCTCTCGTTTGCCAAGAGTGCTCACCACTCACGGGTGCATCGTCCTACGTACCCAGACTACATCACCGTTGATCGCTACGATGACGACGGCAATGTGATCGGCGAACGACGCTTCTTTGGTCTGTTCACCTCAACGGTGTATAACGAATCTCCGCGTAATATTCCGCTGCTGCGCCGTAAGCTAAAAGCGGTGATGGATATTGCCGGGTTCAACCCCCAGGGCCATAACGGCAAGCAGCTGCTCCAGGTGTTGGAAGTCTACCCCCGCGATGACTTGTTCCAAATCGACACCGAATCGTTGGCCAGTACTTCCCTGGGCATTCTCAATATCCGTGAGCGCCGCCAGGTGCGTCTGTTTATCCGCGCCGATATCAGCGGCAAGTTCTACTCCTGCTTGGTGTTTGTACCGCGTGACGTATTCTCGACGGATCTGCGTCAGCGAATTCAGAACGTATTATGCGATGAACTGGATGCCCACTTTGGCGACTTCAATACCTACTTATCCGAGTCGGTACTGGCGCGCATTCAGTTGATTCTGCGTTTCAACGGCGATGCGCCCAGTGAATACGATCTCAAGCGCCTGGAGAGCAAAGTGGCGCGGCTGGCGCGTAGCTGGCGCGACGAGCTACACAACGCCATGGTGGAAGGGTTCGGCGAAGAGCGTGCCAACAGCCTCATGGATCACTTCCGCGAAGCATTCTCAGCCAGCTACCGTGAAGACTTCTCGGCACGCACCGCCGTGTTCGATGTGCAGCATCTCTTGACCCTGAACAACGGCGACGATTTATCGCTGTCGCTCTATCGCCCGCTGGAAGAGCAGGGCGGGGGTGTTAACCTAAAGCTGTTCCATCGCGAATCGCAAATTCCGCTCTCTGATGTGCTGCCGATGATGGAAAACCTCGGCCTGCGCGTGATTGGCGAGCGCCCTTACGATATCAACGCCCCTGAACAGCGCTACTGGATTCACGATTTTGAACTAGAGCACAGCGGTGCGGATGTCAGCCTGGGCGATATGCGTGACGTGTTTACAGAGGCGTTCAAGCGTATCTGGTCCGGCGAAGCCGACAACGATGCCTTCAACCGCTTGATTATCGGCGCCGGGCTGGACTGGCGTGAAGTCGCCATGCTGCGTGGCTATGCGCGCTATTTGAAGCAGATACGCTTTGGCATGTCCCAGGACTATATTGCCGCGACGCTGGCCAACTACCCGGCCATCACGCGCGAGCTGGTCGAACTATTCCGTCTTCAATTTGATCCTGAGCAGCAGGATCATGCCACTGATGAATGTGTCGCCAGCTTGAATGAGCGCCTTGAAGGCGTGGCCAGTCTTAACGATGACCAGCTGCTGCGCCGCTTTATGGAGCTGATTCTCGCTACGCTGCGTACCAACTATTACCAGCTCGTCGAGGGCGGGCGCTTTAAAGACTATATCGCTTACAAACTCGAGCCCTCCAAAGTGACCGGCATGCCCAAGCCGCGCCCGATGTTCGAGATTTTCGTCTGCTCGCCGCGGGTGGAAGGTGTTCACCTGCGTGGCGGCAAAGTCGCTCGCGGTGGTCTGCGCTGGTCGGATCGCTTTGAAGATTACCGCACCGAAGTGTTGGGCCTGGTAAAAGCGCAACAAGTAAAAAATGCCGTTATTGTGCCGGTGGGGGCAAAAGGCGGTTTCGTGTGCAAGCGCATGCCGGAAAACGCCAGCCGCGATGTCGTTCAGAAAGAGGGTATCGCCTGTTACCAAATCTTTATCCGCGCGCTGCTGGATGTTACCGACAACTTGGTGGGTAGCGATGTGGTGCCGCCGGAAAACGTTGTTCGCCACGATGAAGATGACGCCTATTTGGTAGTGGCTGCCGACAAAGGCACGGCGACCTTCTCGGACATCGCCAACGAGATTTCCCTAGAGTATGGCCACTGGCTGGGTGATGCTTTTGCCTCCGGCGGTGCCAACGGCTATGACCACAAGAAAATGGGCATCACCGCCCGCGGTGCTTGGGAATCGGTTAAGCGCCACTTCAAGAATCTGGATGTGGATACCCAGCGCGATCTGTTCAGCGTGGTCGGGATTGGTGACATGGCCGGCGATGTGTTCGGTAACGGCATGCTGCTCTCCGACAAGATCCAACTAGTCGGCGCCTTCAACCACCTGCACATCTTTGTTGATCCTAATCCGGATGCAGAAGCATCGTTTGCCGAGCGCAATCGGTTGTTCGCACTGCCACGCTCCAGCTGGGAAGACTACAGCCAGGAATTGATCTCTGCAGGCGGCGGCATCTTTAGTCGCAGTGCTAAGTCAATCACCATCACCCCGGAAATGCAGCAGGTGTTTGGCATTCAGGAGTCACGCCTGTCGCCTAACGAATTGATCCGCGCGATGCTCAAATCCAAAGTGGATTTGATCTGGAACGGCGGTATCGGTACCTATGTGAAAGGCTCCGATGAAACCGATGCGGATGTCGGTGACAAAGCCAATGACACCCTGCGTATCAATGGCAACGATCTGAACTGCCGCGTAGTGGGTGAGGGCGGTAACCTCGGTTTGACCCAGCGTGGCCGTATGGAAGCCGCCGCCAAAGGCGTGCGCGTCTATACGGACTTCATTGACAACGCGGGCGGGGTGAACTGCTCTGACCACGAGGTCAATATCAAGATATTGATCGATGAAGTCGTCAAACGCGGTGACATGACCGATAAACAGCGTAATCAGCTGCTGGCGGAAATGACCGATGAAGTGTCAGAGCTGGTGATTCTGGATAATTACCGCCAAAGCCAGGCGCTGGATCTATCGGCGATCCTCTCCGACCAATCGATGGGTCCCTACCGTCGCTTTATCAGCGAGTTGGAAGCCACCGGGCAGATTGATCGTGAGCTGGAGTTCCTGCCCACCGATGAGGTGCTAAAAGAGCGCGCCAGTAATGACCAAGGGATGCGCTTGCCTGAGCTGTCGGTTCTGATCTCCTACGCCAAAAGTACCTTGAAAGGCGACTTGATTACCTCGGACGTACCTGACGATCAGTATATTCACCGCCACCTGGAACGCCTGTTCCCCTCGGTGCTGGTGGAACGCTTTAAAGATGAAATGTACGAACACCGTCTGAAGCGTGAAATCGTCGCGACCCAGGTGGCTAACGATCTGGTCGATCATATGGGTATCGTCTTTGTACGCCGCCTGATGGACTCCACCGGCGCGGGGCGCGCCGATATCGCCCGCGCCTATATCGTGGCCCGTGACAGCTTTAATCTGCCTGGGCTGTGGGCGCAAATCGAAGCCCTCGATAACCAAGTGCCCAACCGCATTCAGTATTCGATGATGCTCGATCTGATGCGCTTGATCCGCCGTGCCACGCGCTGGTTCGTGCGTCAGCATTTAGGGCTCTCTACGCAGGATACCATTGAGTATTTTGCTCCCCGCCTGGCCCAGCTGCAGGAAGGCATTGGTGAGCTGCTCAGTGGCGAAGAACTGAGCGCCTGGAACACTCGCCGTGATGAGCTATTGGAGGCCGGTGTGCCGGATGCTCTCGCCTCTACCGTGGCGGCGTCATCGAGCCTCTATGCGGGGCTGGGTATTATCCAGGCCGCGCGCCTGACCAATGAGAAACCGCAGCGGGTGGCGGAAGTGCTCTACGAAATTGGCAGCCGTCTGGAACTACCCTGGATGATCCAACAGGTAACCCAACTGGAAGTGCGTGATGCTTGGCAGGCTCAAGCGCGGGAAACCTTTCGCGACGACATCGAACGCCAGCAGTTGGCGTTGACCACCAGCGTGCTGAAGCTCGATGCGGGAAGCCGCGATACCCAAGAGCGGGTGGCACAATGGTTGGATCAGCACGCCGATCTGCATCGCCGCTGGTGTCGTTTGATTGAAGAGGTGCGTGGCGGCAGTGAAGGGGGCTTTGCGCTCTTCGCCGTGGCGGTACGCGAACTGGTAGATCTGGCTGAAAGCGATAGCGAAGCCTAAATTTACCTAGTGATTCCGCTCTGCAAAAGCGCGTCCTGGTTCTCCACCAGGGCGCGCTTTATTGCGTTATACTAGTGCCCGTTTTCAGTCCCCGCTTCAAGAGATCCGCTATGTACAACCTCGCCCGCTCACTGTTCTTTCGCGTTGACCCAGAAACCTCTCACGGTATGGCGCTGGGTGCGTTGGATGCACTGCATCGGGTAGGGGGCGTTACACGGCTATTTGGCCAGCCGGTCGAGGATCCCGTCGAACTGATGGGGCTGCGCTTTGCCAATCGAGTAGGTCTCGCCGCGGGGTTGGACAAGAACGCCGACCACCTGGATGCGCTGGGCGCGCTGGGGTTTGGCTTTGTCGAGGTCGGAACAGTGACGCCTAAGCCGCAGCCAGGGAATCCTAAGCCTCGGCTGTTTCGCTTAGCGCAGCATGAAGCGATCATCAACCGCTTTGGTTTTAACAACAAAGGGGTTGCGCATCTGATCCAGCAGGTTAAACAGCGTCACTACGGTGGCATTGTAGGCATCAATATTGGTAAAAACCTGACGACGTCAGTAGAGAACGCACTGGATGACTACCTGGTATGTCTAGATGCGGTGCACCCTTATGCGGATTACATTGCCGTTAACGTCTCCTCGCCGAATACCCCTGGGCTGCGTACCTTACAGTTTGGTGAACAGCTGGACGCGTTGCTGGGGCCTATTCGCGCTCGCGCCAACGAGCTTGATGCTCAAGCGGGCAGAAAAACTCCATTACTGATTAAGATCGCCCCGGATATGAGCGCGGAAGAAGTGGCGTTGATGGCAGAAAGCATTCAGCGCAATGCACTTGATGGCGTGATTGCTACCAATACGACGGTTTCCCGCGCGGGAGTAGAGGGTGACTCACAAGCGGAGGAGGCGGGTGGGCTTTCTGGAAAACCTGTCTTCGAGACATCAAATCGCGTTATTCGCCAGTTACGTGAGCATCTACCATCGCTACCTATCATCGGTGTCGGTGGAATCGATAGTGCCGCTGCAGCCCAGGCCAAAATCGCGGCGGGCGCAGATTTATTGCAACTCTACTCGGGGTTGATCTATCAAGGGCCTAAACTGGTCGGTGAGTGTGCAAGGGCACTGAAAGCTAACGGTTGAGCGTGCAGATGATTAGCAAAGCAGTGTGGATATCAATGCGCACTAAAAAGCCCACTTGAAAAAGTGGGCTCACTGAAAACCTCTCGCTTAAAATCTTTCTTTTAGAATCTTGAAAAATAAAAACGTTAGGCCATGACTAAGGGGTTTTTGTGGATACCGGAAATGCCGGTCATCCCGTCCCACTGGTCGCCGCGACCTTCACGCCAACCGCTCATCCAGTATTCGCGTAAATTAATATCTTGACTCGGGCAGTCGTCACGAGAACGACCCGATACACCCGCTTTGTAGCCGTGGACATAAGCCCGCTGGAAGCGATCACGTTTTTGCCGTTTCATTGGCTAACCTCTTTTCACGAAAGCCTTTGATAAGAAATAGGATGTTATTAACAAAATTTATCAATAACAGCCGCTATTCCGAGAACTTGCTTCAAGAGCGAGATGCCGCTTCAACCTAGACGTCAGGCGCTCACGGGCTGAACGAGCCGAGCGGCCATCTCTAGCAAAGAACACTTACAAGCCATAGGCCAAGTCTTAGACTGACCCTGACAAGCAACGCATGCGTTTTTCAGTAGCTACTCTCTTATTGTTAGACCATGATGGGGTCATCTGTCGACTATCAAATTGTCATAAAACGTAAACTCATTTGCTATATACAGGGATATCGCGCCTTTACGCGCCGCTATTATCATGACCGAGTCGAACCAAACCGCTGCCCTGAACTTGCTCGCCACTTGCCCCAAAGGCATCGAAGGCCTGCTCCACGACGAACTCATAGCACTGGGCGCCACGCCGGGTAAAACCACCGTGGCAGGCGTCTATTTCACTGCCAGCCAAGCGATCGCTTATCGTGTTTGCCTGTGGTCTCGGTTAGCCAACCGGGTCATTTTGACCCTGGTACGCGAATCGATGATCGATACCGCCGAGCAAGTGCGCGATGTGGTCGCCCGCATTGCCTGGCCACAGCACCTGGCACCGGGCAAAACGCTGGCCGTCGATTTCCATGGCCGCAGCGAACACATTCGCCACACCCGCTTTGGCGCGCAAACCGTTAAAGACGGCATTGTCGATGCGCTTCAACTGGCCGGGCAGGAACGCCCCAATGTGGATACCAAAACCCCACATTTGCGCGTCTATGCCCACCTGCACCGGATGAATTTAACCATTGGGCTGGATCTCTCAGGTGAGAGTCTCCACCGCCGTGGTTATCGCCGTGACGTAGGCCATGCACCGCTAAAAGAGAATCTGGCGGCGGCACTGCTGGTGCGCGCAGGCTGGCCCGAGCGCTTAAAAGCGGGAGAGCCGTTGATTGATCCGCTGTGCGGTGCAGGCACGCTGCTGATCGAAGCCGCCATGATGGCCGCTGACCAAGCGCCTAACCTGAATCGTGAGCGGTTCGGTTTTCACGGCTGGGCAGGCCACGATGATCTCGCTTGGCAGGAACAGAAGCGCGAAGCCGATGCGCGCGCGTCGATTGGTCGCAAGCGCTGTAAAGCCCAGCTACTCGGCTTTGATCAGAGCCCCGCAGCACTGACGGCAGCGAAATCCAATGCCATGCGCGCGGGTATTCCAGCCTTGATAAGCCTGCATGGTCAAAGCCTTGTCCAGTTGACGCGACCCGAAACACTGACGGCTGAGAGCGGCCTGCTGATCACCAATCCCCCTTACGGCGAGCGGTTGGGTGAATTACCAGAACTGGTGCGTCTATACGCCCAGCTTGGTGAGAAAGCCAAAGCGCTATTCCCCGGCTGGACCCTGGCGGTATTTACCGGTAACCCGGATCTAGGCCACCGGCTGGGCATGCGTGCGCACAAGCAGTACGCGCTTAAAAACGGCGCGCTAGATGCCAAGCTACTGCTTATGGAGATTGGTGGCACTGAGCATGCGCCTGCCGCGAGCGATACAAAGCCTGTTCAGAGCGAGAGTAGTGCAGTGGCGACGCCTAGTGATAAGGTGAGCGAAGAGCAAGCCGCCCACAAAAATCAAGACAATGCGCAGATGTTCGCCAATCGACTGATTAAAAATCAGAAGCGCTTGAAGAAATGGCTGAAGCAGAGCGGTGAAACCAGCTATCGCGTTTATGATGCCGATATGCCGGAATACGCCCTGGCGGTGGATCGTTACGGTGATCGGGTACATGTACAAGAGTACGCGGCACCTAGCTCGATCAACCCAGCCCAGGCGCAAAAGCGCTTGTACGATGCCTTGGAAGTCATGCCCGAGGCGCTTAACGTTGATGCCAGCAAAATCTATATCAAACGCCGCGAACGCCAAACCGGCAGCGCCCAGTACCAGAAGCGGGCCGCCAGCGGTGAACGCTTTGAGGTGCAGGAGGGCGCAGCACGGCTATGGGTCAACCTGCGTGACTATCTGGATACCGGGCTGTTCCTTGACCATCGGCCGGTTCGGCGCATGCTGGGCGAAATGGCCAGCGGTAAGCGCTTTTTAAATCTGTTCTGTTATACCGCCACCGCGACCGTACAGGCGGCCTTGGGTGGAGCCAGTGACAGTGTGAGCGTGGATATGTCCAACACCTACCTGGAGTGGGCCAAGGACAACTTTGCGCTGAACAAACTCGATACACGGCTGCATCGTGTGATTCGCGACGACTGTTTCCGCTGGCTGGAAACGGCCAACGCCGAGTTCGACCTGATCTTTATGGATCCGCCGACCTTTTCCAACTCCAAGAAAATGCGCGATACCCTTGATGTGCAGCGTGACCATCCGCGACTGGTGGAACTCGCCATGGCGCGCTTGGCACCGGGTGGCACGTTAGTGTTTTCGAATAATCAACGGCGTTTTAAACTCGATGAAGCGCTTTACCAGCAGTATGCGGTCGAGGACATCACCGGGCGTAGCTTCGACCCCGATTTCCAGCGGCGTACGAATCTTCACCATGTGTTTATACTGCGCCACAAAGCGGCGTAAGAGAGCCATCGTATGAAAAGAGTCTTTGCATGATTCATCTATCGCTTTACACCACGCTGGGTTGCCACCTATGCACTCAATTGGAAGGGCTGGTGGCGACACTCGCCAATCAGAAGGTGTGGCTGCACCATATCGAAATCAGTGATGACGATGCGCTTGTCGAGCGCTACGGCGTGCGGATACCGGTGCTGGTGGATAGCGATGGAAATGAGTTGGATCGTGGCTTTGAGCTAGAACGCTTAAGCGATTGGTTGCGTGAACGCGGCTGGCTGGATGAAGCGGCCCTGGAAGCGTTTACCGCACCACCCGATACCTCCGCCCCCAAAGGGGCGCATGAGCGTGACGGGCGGCGCTTTCTGGGCTAACCCCTAGCGGCCCTAAAGTGTATCCAGTAGCGATAGTTGGCGCATGGCCTCCTGGCCCTCGGGAGTATGATCGGCCACGTCCAGTACCTTGCGAAAACCCCGCGAGGACTGGATGGTGGTTTCGTCCTCAAGCCACATCTGGGCCAGCTCCAGCGTGTCGGCTAGCTGATGCTTTAGACCGCCAAACTGAGTGCCGATTTGCCCCCAGGCGCGGCTGAAAATCCAGTCACCAAACATATCCTGGTGAATATGAACCAACACATAGTCATGGTTGGTTTCCCAGCGTACGATCACAACACTCTCCTTACTTAGCTTTTAAAAGATAGCCTTTAAAAGATAGCCTTTAAACTCGCCTGCCCATCAAGCCGTCGCGGGCGGTATTGTAAAGCCCGGATACCCAAACGCCTATGAAACTTGTCATCGACGCCAATATCCCCGCTGCCGAGCACTGCTTCGGCCATTTCGGTACGCTCACCCGCGTGCCAGGGCGGGAGATAAACGCCGCCCACCTTCGGGATGCCGACGCGCTCATCGTGCGCTCCATTACCCAGGTCAACGATAAGCTGCTTGCCGATAGCCCCGTACGTTTTGTGGGTACGTGCACCATTGGCACCGACCATATCGACCAGGCGGCGCTGGCGCAGCGCAATATCGACTTCGCCAGTGCACCAGGCTGCAACGCCGAAGCGGTGGTTGATTATGTATTGAGCAGCTTGCTGACCCTGGCGGAGCGCGATGGCTGGGCTCTTGGCGAGCGAGCCGTGGGGATTGTGGGGGTGGGCAATGTCGGCAGCAGACTGCAGGCGCGACTAACCGCCATGGGCGTCGCAACGCTGGCCTGTGATCCGCCCAGAGCCGACGAGGAGGGCCAGACAGGCTTTCACTCGTTAGATGCCCTGATCGAGCGCTGTGATGTGCTCTGCCTGCATACCCCACTAACCCGCGAAGGCCCACACGCGACGTATCAACTACTCAATGCTCAACGTATCGGTGAGTTAGCGCCGGGCAGTGTGCTGCTTAATGCTGGGCGGGGCGACTGTGTGGATGGCTTGGCGCTGCGCAGCCGATTGTCGGGTAAAGGGGACATTAAGGCGGTGTTGGATGTGTGGGAAGCGGAGCCGGATATTGATGCTGGCTTGCGTGATCTGGTTTCTATAGCAACACCGCATATAGCGGGGCACAGTTTGGATGGCAAGCTACGCGGCACGTGGATGATTCAACAGGCGCTAGCGCGTCACTGCGGCCAGCCCAGTGAATTTACGTTCGCCGATATTTGCCCGCCGCCCGCACTGGCATCGCTGCATTTGCAGCACGCGCTACCGCCAGAAGATGCGCTAAGGCTCTGCATGAGAGCGGTGTACGACGTGCGCCGCGACCACGATGCTCTCCAGCGCCAAACGCTGCATCACTGCATGCACAAAGGCTTTGACGACTGCCGCGCCAACTACCCGCTGCGGCGCGAATTCGCCACGCTCAGTGTGCAGCTGTCAGGGGAGGCGGTAGCGCTGGAAGGCTTATTGCGTGGGGCGGGGTTTCCCTGCAGTCATAGTGAGGATTTCTGACTATTGTCATTGGAGACGCTTGTCTCTTGTCATAACGAGTTGCTCCAGCATTGTCATTGCGAGGAGCGAAGCGACGCGGCAATCTGTACCCGCGGAGGCACATCCCCAGATTGCTTCGCTGCGCTCGCAATGACAGAAAAGGCGACCCCGAGATTGCTTCGCTACGCTCGCAATGACAGAAAAAGCGACTCCAGACTACTTAGCGGAGTTCGCAACGACGTGAAAGAGCCACCGGTCTGCGGTGGCCCCAAGCGACTTACTGACGATAAGCGGCTTCTTTCAGCGCACGGATGCGCTCATCCAGCGGCGGGTGGCTGGCAAATAGCTTTTCCACCAGCGAGCGCGTTTGGCCTTTGGTGATGGCCATGGCGCGCAGCGTGTCAGGCATTTGATCGGGCATTTCCGTTTCGGTTTTCAAGCGTGCCAGCGCGCTGACCATAGCGTTAGTGCCTGCCAAGCGCGCGCCCGCTTCATCGGCGCGGTATTCGCGATAGCGCGAGAACCAAGCGACGATGGCCGAGGCCAAAATGCCGAACACAATCTCAGCGACCATGACTACTGCGAAGTAACCCATAAAACCGAGCCCGCCTTCACCATCGCTACGGCTGCGCAGGAAGTTATCGACCAAGTGTGCCACTACCCGGGCAAAGAACATCACGAAGGTGTTCACCACGCCTTGAATCAGCGCCAGTGTCACCATGTCGCCATTGGCAACGTGGCCAATTTCGTGAGCCAGTACCGCCCGCACTTCTTCCGGTCGCATGCGATTCATCAAGCCTGCCGAGACGGCCACCAGTGCATCGTCCTTGTTCCAGCCCGTAGCAAAGGCGTTGGATTGCTGTGCCGGAAAGATGCCCACTTCCGGGGTTTTAATACCCGCTTCACGGGAGAGCTCCGCGACCGTGTCCAGCAACCACCGTTCGGTCGAGTTGGAGGGCGTTTCGATGATCACCGTGCCGGTGCTGCGCTTGGCCATCCATTTGGAAATGAAGAGCGAGATGATGGAACCCGCCATGCCGAACACAAAGCAGAAGATCAGCAGGCTGGTGAAGTTGATGCCCTGGCCGCGCAGGTAGCCCTCTACACCGAGCAAGCGCAAGGTGATACTGGCGACCAGCAAGACCGCTATATTGGTCGCTAAAAACAGCAGAATTCGCATCATGGTGCAGGTTCTCCCTCAACGTTTAGAAACCGGTTCATACACAGCCAGTGAAATGGTCACAGAATAGTTGCTTAAATACGTACTGTTCGTGGCAGTTTCAAGTCACGCTGCGTCAAATAGCTGTTTTAATCGGCATATTCACCTAGCTAGGCTCACTGCCGGTAGCGGGATAGGAAGTTGGCAAAACGGTCCAATGCATCACCGAGTTGGTCTGCCCAGGGCAGGGTCACAATGCGCACATGATCCGGCTCTGGCCAGTTAAAGGCGGTCCCTTGTACCAGCAATATTTTTTCCTGCAGCAGCAAATCAAGCACCATCTGCTGATCGTCTTTGATGTTGAAAACTTTTGGGTCCAGACGCGGAAACGCATAGAGCGCGCCTTTTGGCTTCACGCAGGAGACGCCGGGGATCGCGTTCAGCTTTTCTACCGTGATGTCACGCTGGGCCAACAGCCGCCCGCCAGGCAGGATTAAATCGTTAATCGACTGATAGCCCCCCAGCGCGGTTTGAATCGCGTGCTGGGCGGGCACGTTGGCGCACAGACGCATGGAAGCCAGCATATTCAGCCCCTGGATATAGTCCTGAGCGTTCAATTTGGCCAAGGTGCCGGAGATAATCATCCAGCCCGAGCGAAAGCCCGCACAGCGATAGCTTTTGGAGAGCCCGTTCATGGTGATGACTAATTGGTCATCGTCCGCTAACGCGCCCGTGGCGGTGTGCTCGACGCCGTCGTACAGAATCTTGTCGTAGATCTCGTCAGAGAACACCACCAGATTGTGCTGTTTGGCTATCGCCAGTACCTCTTTGACCACTGCGGGCGGATAGACTGCACCGGTCGGGTTATTGGGGTTGATCAGCACAATGGCGCGCGTGTGGCTGGTGATTTTGGCGCGAATATCCGCCATGTCGGGCGTCCAGTCGGCCTGCTCGTCGCACAGGTAGTGCACCGCATGGCCACCGGAAAGGTGAGCGGCCGCGGTCCATAGTGGGTAGTCTGGTGCGGGAATCAGCACTTCGTCGCCGTCATTGAGCAGCGCCTGCATGGCCATCACGATCAGCTCAGAGACGCCGTTACCGATGAAGATATCCTCAATCCCCACGCCGGGAATCTGCTTGCGCTGGCACTCCTGCATAATCGCTTTGCGCGCAGAGTAGAGCCCCTTGGAGTCGCAGTAGCCCTGGGCAGTGGGCAGGTTACGCATCACATCCTGGAGAATCTCTTCCGGCGCCTCGAAGCCGAAGGGCGCGGGGTTGCCGATATTCAGCTTGAGAATTCGTTGGCCTTCCTCTTCCAAGCGCTTGGCGTGGTCGAGTACCGGGCCGCGAATGTCATAGCAGACATTGTGCAGCTTATGAGATTTCTTTAGCGGTTGTGATTCGTGCGACTGCGGGGTATCCATGAGGTGTTTGTCCAAAAGTAGCTAGAAGCCCAAAAGTATCCAACGTCATTATGTGTTTACTAGGTCAAAGGGTGACTTAGCAGTGCTCGGCTCATTATGCGTCGGAAAGGCCTTGATTGTCTTCGTCGTTTTGCACCGGAGGTGGCGGAATATCTGCCGGGGTTTCAAGCGTTAGCCTGCCCAGCTTGCCGTCGCGAAGTTCGTGAAGCAGTACTTCGGCGCCGCGGTGCAGATCAACCGCGCCGCCGGGGCGCAGGCCGCCACGGCGGGCAGCGATATCTTTTAAGATGGCGTTACCGTCGAAGCCAGCAATAGCGAGAAAATCAGGCTTTTTCGGACCGTCCGCATCAATATCGTGGGGGAGGTCCGGCGCGGTGTAAGGCGGCAGCTCTTTGAGCTTATAGCGCTCGGTGAGCGCTTCGGGGTAGCGCTTGGCAAGCTCCGCGCTGGTGACAATCGCCACATCGGTGTACTCAATGGCGGTATCGCGAATGGCGCCGGTAGCAGCGAGACGATAAGCACTGGCCTGGTCTTCGATTTTGGGCCACAGCACGCCTGGGGTGTCGGTAAGGGCTACACGCCCATCGATACGCACCTTCTGTTGACGCTTGGTGACCGCAGGCTCGTTACCGGTCTTGGCGATTTTGCGCCCAGCCAAGCCATTAATCAGCGTGGATTTCCCGACATTCGGTATACCCATCACCATCACGCGCACATCGCGGTCAGCGCGCACGGCACCGGCCAGTTCATGACACAGCTTGGGGATTTTCTTCAGCTCACGGGTATTGGTCGTGGTAACGGCTAAGGCACGCATGTTCTCTTGGGCATCGAAAAATTCGACCCACTCGGCCGTCCGCTCTGGGTCGGCGAGATCGGCGCGGGAGAGAATTTTCAGCACCGGCTTATGGCGGGTTAGCTCGGCCAGCATCGGGTTGGCGCTGGAGTAGGGCAGACGCGCGTCGAGGACCTCGATCACTACGTCAATTTCAGGCAGCACCTCCTTAATCTGGCGGCGGGCCTTGTTCATATGTCCGGGGAACCAGCCGAGCATGGGTCTCTCCTGAAAGTACAAAAAATAGAGGCACAAAAAAGCGGGCGACCATTCTAACAGATGGCGCCCGCCTTGCTGTGCTTCCTTTTAGCAAGGATTACTCGTCGGGGTGAAACTCTAACGACACCGAGTTGATGCAGTAGCGCAAGCCGGTGGTCTCGGGTGGCCCGTCGGGGAAAACGTGGCCCAGGTGTGCATCACAGTGAGAACAGACGACCTCGGTGCGCTGCATGCCGTGAGTGGTATCTGTATGCTCTTCAACGCAGCGGCTACCCAGCGGCCGGTCAAAGCTGGGCCAGCCGCAGCCAGCATCAAACTTGTGCTCGTTCTCAAACAGTGGCGCATTACAGCACACACAGTGGTAAATACCCTGAGCATCGCGCACCTGATAATCCCCGGTGAAAGGGCGTTCAGTGCCTTTCTCGCGTGCCACGCGGTACTGCTCTGGCGTTAACTGCTTTTGCCACTCGTCGGGGGATTTTTCTATTTTCGCCATGGGGTTCTCCTCTCCCTCTGGTTGGCCACTCTTCAGAGGCTTATTAAGCAGGCTAGCTTAACACTCTCATGAGTGACAGCGAGTCGCCTGCTCAAGTTCAGCATGGATGAAACTCCCCAAGATGTGTTTATACGCTGGCCGCGCCGCCGTTACTGCGCGGATCGTGAGCGCTCTCTATCAATCCATGCGGGTGGTGCACGATACCGCCCGCATGACCCATGGTGTCGCTGAAGGCTTCAGGCAACACTTCCACATCGTGGCCGGCTGTCGCTAGGGCGGTTACAAGGGCATCGTCAAAACGCGCTTCGAGTTTTAAGTTAGTGCTGGTTTCACCCCAAGTACGACCCAGCAGCCAGCGGGGCGCGGTTATCGCCTGCTGAAGCGGCATGCCGTGCAGCGCATAGCGGGAAAATACCGCCGCCTGGGTTTGCGGCTGGCCTTCACCGCCCATGGTGCCGTAGACCATGGTACGACCATCGTTAAACTTGGCCATTGCCGGGTTGAGCGTATGGAAAGGTTTGCGGCCAGGGGCTAAGCCGCGCAGGTCGTCGGGATTAAGCGAAAAGCTGATGCCGCGGTTCTGCCACAACACGCCGCTTTCCGGCAGCACCACGCCACTGCCGAACTCCCAATAGATACTCTGGATAAAGCTTACTGCACGGCCTTCGCTATCGACGGTGCCCATCCAAATGGTGTCGCCAGGGGCTGGCTCGTGTGGCCAGGGCAGGGCGCGTTGTGGGTCAATTTGAGCCGCTTCCCGACCAATATTCGCCTCGCTGAGTAACGCCTGCAGTGGTGTGGGGACACGGCCCGGGTCAGTCACATTTTGGTCACGTAGGATAAAGGCGCGCTTGGTCGCTTCAATCAGCCCGTGCAGGTGATCAAAACCGTTGGGCTCGGCGGCTTTCAAGCGCTCGTAAATGGCCAAAATCATTAACGACGCCATGCCTTGGGTCGGCGCTGGCAGGTTGTACAGCATGGCATCCTGGAGGGTGACTTCCAGCGGCGTGACGCGCTGGGCGCGGTAGGCGTGAAAGTCAGCCAAGCGCAGGGGGCTGCCCACTGCTTCCAAATCTTTCGCCATGCTAGCAGCCAGTTCGCCGCGATAGAAATCATCTAATCCGGCTTCCGCTAATCGCTTGAGGGTGGCCGCTAAGCGTGGCTGGCGCAGGCGCTCACCCTCCTGGGGCACCTGGCCGTTAAGCAGCAGGGAGTCACTAAAGCCAGGGCTTTGAGACAGGCGTTCAACGTGTTTGGCAGTGAGGGCTTCCTGGCTTTGGGTGACCGAAATACCCGCTTCGGCATGATGAATGGCGTCGGCCAACAGCGTGGTCAGAGGCAGCTGCTTTCCCCAGCTCGACGCTACGTTCAGCGCTTCATGCCAGCCGCCAATCGTGCCCGCCATGGTCAGAGCAGCTTTAGGGCCACGCTCGGGAATCTGCGTCTCACCGGCGTAGAAATCCGCATTGGCGAGGCCCGCTGCCGGGCCGCAGGCGTCTATGGCAACGGGGGCTTTGCCGGGCTCATGAATTAACCAAAAACCGTCGCCACCCAGGGCATTCATATGCGGATAAACCACCGCAATGGCCGCGGCGGCTGCCACCATGGCTTCCACCGCGTTGCCGCCCTGTTTCAACACATCTCGCCCGGCGCTGGCCGCCAGGTGATGCGGGGCGACGCAGCTGCCGCCGTAACTACGTTGGGTGTGAAGCATCTTAAATTCCTTTGTTATTGATCATGGTTACCAGCCAATGGCGTTCGGCAGCCAAGTGGCGATGCTGGGAAAAATAAACACCAGCGCAACGGCTAAAAACTGCAGCCCGATAAACGGTAGGGCGCCTTTGTAAATATCCAGCGTGGTGACCTCTTTTGGGGCCACGCCCTTGAGGAAAAACAGCGACCAGCCAAAGGGTGGGGTAAGAAACGAGGTTTGCAGCACCAGTCCCACCAGAACGCCCAGCCACACCATATCGACGCCCATCTGGACAAAAAACGGTAAAAACAGCGGCAGGGCAATATAGCTGATCTCAATCCACTCCAGGAAGAAACCCAGCACAAACATCAGCAGCAGCATAAACAGCAGCGCACCTAGTTCGCCACCGGGCACCCAGTCAAACATGCGGGCGACAAGATGCTCGCCACCCAGGCCACGGAATGCCAGCCCGAATACCTGCGCACTGATCAAGATAAAGAACACCATCGCCGAAATCACCAGCGTGGCCTTGGCGACCTCCTTGAGTAGGGTGAAGGTTAACTGCCCCAAGCAGGCGACAAATACCAGCGCCCCCAGCGCCCATCGCGGCAGCCTCGGTAGGCGCGGCAATACCGCCGATAATCGAGCCCAGTACCGCAAACACCAAGCCTGCCGGCGGGCCCAAATATACATCGCCGCTAGCGTTAGCCCCGGCACCATGGCGTCGGCGAACATCGTGCCGACCGATTCACTCAAAATTTCTGCCAATAGGATTAGCACCAAGCTAGGCGGAATAATCTGACCTAAGGTGCCGGATGCGCAGATCATCCCGGTCGCAAGTGTTTTAGAGTAGCCTCGGCGTAGCAGCGCCGACGCCGAATTATCACGCTGAGCACTTTCAACGTGCATGGCTGTGATGTAACCCCCATGCTTTGCTTGTAGGTAATTGAAAGCTGGCCAATTAGGTTGGTGAAGGGTAGAGAGCTTGACAGCTCAATAAGGTCTGAGTAACATACGCGCCACCTCGACGAGGCAAGCAACGTCCCATTCGTCTAGTGGTCTAGGACACCGCCCTTTCACGGCGGTAACAGGGGTTCGAACCCCCTATGGGACGCCACTTATTTTTAAAGATTTGGTTTTTAGGGTAAGCGGTCGTCAGGGTTATCGGAATGCGGGAATAGCTCAGTGGTAGAGCATCGCCTTGCCAAGGCGAGGGTCGGGAGTTCGAATCTCCTTTCCCGCTCCAATTAGGTGTGTGGTAAGTCAGGCGAGGTCGGGAGCTGGAACGCCAGCCCGGTCGAATCTACTTTCCCGCTCCAAAGTAGTTGAAGTAATTATAGTGTCCCATTCGTCTAGTGGTCTAGGACACCGCCCTTTCACGGCGGTAACAGGGGTTCGAACCCCCTATGGGACGCCACTTCCGATAGGTTAGGTAAAAAGCTAAGCAAGTGTTCTATAAGCGGGAATAGCTCAGTGGTAGAGCATCGCCTTGCCAAGGCGAGGGTCGGGAGTTCGAATCTCCTTTCCCGCTCCAGTTTAGGCGTGTGGTTAGTCAGGCGAGGTCGGGAGCTGGAGCGCCAGCCCGGTCGAATCTTCTTTCCCGCTCCAGTTTTAGGTGCCGGATTAAGTTGTTTTCCTGCTCCAATAAGTCCCATTCGTCTAGTGGCCTAGGACACCGCCCTTTCACGGCGGTAACAGGGGTTCGAACCCCCTATGGGACGCCATCAAGCGTTATACGTCGTTTTGTTTGCGTTGCGGGAATAGCTCAGTGGTAGAGCATCGCCTTGCCAAGGCGAGGGTCGGGAGTTCGAATCTCCTTTCCCGCTCCATGTAAACTCTTATATTTCTTCTTTGCCCGCCTTTATTCCTTCTGTATGCATTCTAGCGTTAAGCGTTAGTGTTGATCGCCTATCCTGGGCGAGCTTTTTTGTGCTCTTAAATCGGTAATGATCTACGCCCAAGTTCAACATTGGGCTGGGCGCAGAAGAATGTTCCTAAGTAGTTAGTTGGCGAGTGTGAAGTGGCTTACGACATCGTTTAATGTCTGTGAGCGCTTGGTAAGATCGTTGGCTGAGGATGCCGTTTGCTGAACCATGGAAGCATTATCCTGGGTTGCCTGATCTAATTGAGCGATCGCTACGTTAATTTGTTCAATGCCTCGGGTCTGTTCATGGGTAGCCGCAGTAATATCGGTAAATAAATCATTAACCTGTTGGATCTGCTGGTCAATTTTTTGCATCCGCTCTTTCGCCGTGCCCACCAGCGAAGCACCTTGGCTTACCTGTGTGTTCGAGGTGTCGATCAGCGTTTTAATCTCCTGAGCTGCGCTTGCTGAACGGTTAGCCAGCTGGCGCACTTCTCCGGCGACTACGGCAAAGCCTCTACCATGTTCACCCGCCCGCGCGGCTTCCACGGAAGCATTTAGCGCCAGAATATTAGTTTGAAATGCAATGCCGTCGATCAATGTGACGATCTCGGTAATTTTGGCAGCTTCTGCGTTAATGGCTTGCATCGAAGTCGCAGCTTCGCCAATGGCTTGTTGGCCTGCTTGAGATGTTTCGCCTGCACTGCGTACTAACTCTTTGGCTTGTTCTACGCTGTCGGCATTTTGGCGCACCGTGGCGGTGACTTCTTCCATGCTAGAAGAGGTCTGTTGTAGCGCGGCGGCCTGTTGCTCGGTGCGTGATGAGAGCTCTTGGTTGCCCGAAGCAATCTCGCCTGCATTATGATCAACGGCTCTGCTGGTGGCTTGTATCTCCTGCATTGTATCGTGCAGCTTATTACGCATTTCTTGGATATCGTGCAATAAGCTGCTGGAGTCATTCTGTTTGAGTGCCACGGTCGCGGATAAGTCGCCTTGAGCAATGCGGCCGACGACGCTCGCTGCGTAACTAGGCTCACCGCCAAGGCGGCGTAGAATGAATGAAATCATGCTCCAGAACGCAAGGGTGACCAGTACGCCAGCAAGTATACCTACTACTACACTTTCGATAAGTTGACTCATGATTGCGCTGTTCACATCTCCCATGAAGACACCGCTGGCAATATAGACATCCCAGGGCGCATAAACTTCAGCGTAGGTGCGTACCAGCGGTTGTGCATCGCTTCCTCTTGCGAAATTAGAGTAGTACTCAGTAAAGCCGCCTCCCGTGCCTCGTGTGTTATCTAGAATGGCTTGGAAAATACGCGTGCCTTCAGGATCGGTAACCTGGGCTAGGTCTTCTCCCCGAGCCCGTTTAGGGTGGGCAAGCATTTTCAGATCGTCACTAAACGCGAATAGATAGTTATCTTCTTCCCCGAATCGCACGTCGCGAATGGTTTCAAAAGCGAGGGTTTTAGCTTTGTCTAGCGTAATGTCGCCCTGCTGGGCCAGTACGTCAAAATGTTCCATGGTCGAAACCGCTATATCCACGGCAGTGACCATGCGTTGCTCGCGTTCGGTATATAGCAAGGCACGACTTTGCCATGCATTAACAACAATCATGATGGCAAGAATTAACCAGAGTACGATGACTCCAATAAGGCGCTGACGTCGCAGGGGTAGAGCGGCTAGGCCCTTCATGGCTTTAGGCGAAGCAGTCGATGGAAAACTGATTAAAGCCTTTGAGTGGTGAGAAACGGTGGCGCTCATTATGTGTTTAACTCTCTTATGTGTTTGGTTCCCTTGTATGCCAAGCGGAAGTCATCCCTACATAGCACGACGCTAATACTAAAGTATTAATATTAGTGCTTCTGCATCAAAAGCGTGGCAAAGTGTCATTTAATGTACATATTCCCCTGAATCTAGAGCGCGCTAGCAAATAGCAGGCTACGTGGAGCAGTGGGATGGCTTGAAAAACATATGATTGCCCCGATATCTCTCCCTCTAACGCACTTACTTGTGCTTCTTATTTTGCTGACAGGACATGTTTATGGCCGAACCGGCATTGTCGATCCGTGGCCTTACCAAAGTGTATGGCAACGGCTTTCAGGCACTCAAAGGTATTGATCTCGACGTCCAACAGGGCGATTTTTTTGCTTTGTTGGGCCCCAATGGCGCCGGTAAATCCACCACGTTAGGTGTGGTCTGCTCGCTGGTGCAAAAGACGGCGGGAAAGGTCACCATATTTGGCATTGATGTCGATAAAGATTTCGCCAAAGCTAAGTACCAGCTGGGTGTCGTGCCGCAAGAGTTCAACTTCAACCAGTTCGAAAAAGTGCTCGATATCGTGCTGGCCCAAGCGGGCTATTACGGCATGACCAGTCGCGAAGCCTTGCCTCGCGCTAAACAGCTGCTGACCGACCTTGGCCTATGGGAAAAGCGCAACGGCAACGCGCGCATGCTCTCCGGTGGTATGAAGCGCCGCCTGATGATCGCTCGGGCGCTGATGCATCGCCCCAAACTGCTGATTCTCGATGAGCCAACCGCAGGCGTGGATATCGAACTGCGGCGCAGCATGTGGGAGTACATGCGGCGGATCAACCAGGATGAAGGCACCACCATCATTCTGACGACGCACTACCTGGAAGAGGCCGAGAGTCTCTGTCGCAATGTGGCGATCATCAATAATGGCGACATTGTGCGCAATACCAGCGTGCGGGAGCTACTGGCCGAGCTTGATACCGAGACCTTCCTGATCGATTTGGCTGAGCCAATCGCAGAAGTGCCCCACATCGAAGGGTTTGAATTGCACCAGATAGAGCCCACCCAGCTTTCTCTGCTGGTTCATCGTGGGCAGCGCTTGAACGATGTGTTCAAAGCGTTGAGCGAACAGGGTATCGAAGTAGTATCCATGCGTAACCGGGCCAATCGCCTGGAGGAGATGTTTGTGTCGATGGTAGAAGGTAGCGGCCAAGGGGCGATAGACCAGCGCGTCGAGAAGAAGGAGGAACGCGTATGAACGCTACGCAAACATTGATCGCACTATGGACGCTGGTGCTCAAAGAGATCAAGCGCTTCACGCGCATTTGGCCGCAAACGCTGCTGCCGCCTTCGATCACCATGGCCATGTACTTCATCATCTTCGGTAATCTCATTGGTTCGCGGATTGGCGACATGGATGGCTTCAGCTACATGGACTTTATCGTCCCGGGGCTGATCATGATGTCGGTGATTACCAACAGCTACTCCAACGTGGCATCGAGCTTTTTCTCGAACAAGTTTCAGCGTTCGATTGAAGAGATGATGGTCTCGCCAATGCCCAACTGGGTGATTTTGGCTGGCTTTATCCTGGGTGGCATGGCACGAGGTTTAGGCGTTGGGCTGATTGTGACGGTCGTTTCGCTGTTCTTTACGCGTTTGACCATGGAGCATCCGTTGCTCACGGTATTAGTGGTGGTACTCACCTCGGCGCTGTTCTCCATAGGTGGCTTTATCAACGCCTTGCTGGCGAACAAGTTCGATGACATTTCTATCGTGCCGACCTTTATTCTCACGCCGCTGACTTACCTGGGTGGGGTGTTTTACTCTATCTCGATGCTGCCAGACTTCTGGCAGGGCGTTTCCATGCTCAACCCCATTCTGTACATGGTTAACGTCTTCCGCTACGGCTTTCTGGGTGTCTCGGATATCCCCGTTGGTTGGGCACTGACTGCTATTTTCGCCTTCATCATCGTGTTATTTGTGGTGGCGTTAACCATGCTAGAGCGTGGTAAAGGTATTCGCAGCTAGTGGTTATACCGCACAGTAAGAGAGAGTAATTATTAATGGCGCATCGTCCAGACACGTTAGAACACGCCCCACTGGGGCGTGACTCCGCTTACCCTGAGCAGTACGACGCGGGGCTTCTCTACCCTATCCCCCGGGCGGCCAACCGGGCGCCACTGGGGATTGATAAGGGCGTTTTACCGTTTGGGGGCGAAGATGAGTGGCACGCCTTTGAAGTCTCCTGGCTCAACAGCCGCGGCAAACCGATTGTGGCTGTGGCGCGCTTTCGGTTGCCTGCGCATTCGCCCAACCTAATTGAATCCAAATCGTGGAAGCTCTACCTCAATAGCTTTAATCAATCCCGGTTTTATAGCCGTCAGGAAGTCATGGAAACGATGGCCAATGACCTTGCCGTGGCGGCGGGGGCTGAGGTGAGTGTCGAGCTGTTTGATGTGGATGCCTCAGAGCTTTCACCACAGCAGTTGCCGGGTGAATGCTTGGACGATTTGGATATTGCCATCAACGATTATACGCCAAGCAGCGCACATCTCTCGGTAGGGGACGAGATCGTCGAAGAGACCCTCTATTCCCATCTGCTGAAATCTAACTGCCCCGTTACTGGCCAGCCGGATTGGGGAAGCGTGTTGATTCGCTATCAAGGGCCCAAAATCGATCGCGAAGGGTTACTGCGTTACCTGATTGGGTTTCGTCAGCATCAGGATTTTCACGAACATTGCGTTGAGCACATCTTCACCGACCTAATGACCCATGCAAAGCCAACGCAACTGCTGGTGCTGGCGCGTTACGTGCGTCGCGGTGGATTGGACATTAGCCCCTGGCGCGCAACGCCTGGTCTAACGCCGCCCACGCCGCTGCGCCTAGCAAGGCAGTAAACGGCAATGTTATAAGTGACAATGTTATAAATGACGATGCTATCAATGGCGGTACTCAGTAGCCCACCGATTGGATTTGGAGTTATTAATGGACGCACTCACGCTACTTCACGAACGCAGCTCGATGGGCAAGCTGATTGAGCCAGCGCCTAGCAGCGAACAGCTAAGCGACATCTATCAAGCCGCTTTGCGGGCGCCTGACCATAAAGAGCTGCGCCCCTGGCGCTTTATAGAGTTCAGCGGGGAAGGGCGTGAGCGCCTGGGCGAACTATTTGCCGAGGCGGAGTTCCAGGAAAAGCCTAGCGCCGACGACGATACGCTCAACTCAGCGCGCAAAAAGCCGCTGCGGGCGCCGATGATTATCGCCGTGATTGCCAAGGTCACGCCTGGACTCGAAAAAGTGCCCAAAATGGAGCAAGTAATTTCCGCTGGCTGCGCCGCCCACGGTATTCTGCTCGCCGCCCATGCGCTGGGTCTTGGCGCCATGTGGCGCAGTGGCAAGTACGCGTTTGACCCGGTGGTACGCAAAGGATTAAGCCTGGATGAAGAAGATGAAGTCGTCGCCTTTATCTACTTGGGCACCTTGGGCGGACGGCATAAGCCCGTGGCACAACATAACGTTGCTGACTTTGTGGAGCGTTGGGACTAGCTATGAATCTGCCCCGTAAGCCAGGCATCCCGCACCCACGTCTGCCGCTACCGGAAGGCCAGCAGGAAGACTTAGCAGTCTTTCAGCAGTGGCTGAGTGACGCCATTCCCATGGTAAGTTCGCTAGGCATTAGCGAAATGTCGCGCCAAAGCGATCAGCTGACCTGGCAGTTAGCGCTGGAGCCTAGCCTTAACGACAAAGGCACCGGGTTTGGTGGGGCGCTATCCGCGCAAACCACGTTACAAGGCTGGTGTTGGGTCACCTTATGGCTGCGCGAACAGGGCATCGCCCGCGATGTGGTGGTTGCCGAGGCCACCCAACGCTTTCTAGCACCGGTCACCGATAATTACCGTTTGGTATGCACACCTGCTGAACCTGAAGGCTCTTCTCAACTAGCCCAGCAGCTTGAGGAGCGTGGGAAAGGACGCATTGCGTTAACCCATCAGCTTTATTGTGGTGAGACGCTCTGTCTGGAAGCCAGTGGCAATTACGCGGTGTTGCCGTCACGCTAACCGAAGCGGTAATCGGCCTGAAAAGGCTTGCTATTTCGAGGCTTAGCCCATAGTATGTGCGCCGTTCTGTCGCGAAAGGTAAAGCCTTTCTACAGCGCCAAAACGCGGAGGGGTGTCCGAGTGGTCGAAGGAGCACGCCTGGAAAGTGTGTAAGCCGCAAGGCTTCGAGGGTTCGAATCCCTCCCCCTCCGCCACAGAATTTTGAAGGGAATCAAGCATTTAGCTTGGTTCCCTTTTTCGTTTCTGGGCTTTGGGAGCGGTTTTGGGAACAGTCCTGGGAATACTAAAGGTCTAACTGCTTCTCGATGAGCGCTGGAATATCTGGGCCGTCGCTGCGAATCCACTTGCCGTAGCGGCGCTGGATCATGGTGATCGTGGCGTGGCCAACGTGGTTGGAGATCCAGTGCAGCGGCACCACACCCAGAGAGAGCAGCTGGCTTATGAAAGTGTGCCGGCACTGGTTGGGGCCGCGGTAGCGAACGCCGGCGCGTTTCAGGTGGGTTTTCCAGAAGCGCTCGCGGATAGCATTCTCGTAGAAGGGCTCATTATTGCGGGAATTCAAAAACACCAGGCGTAGTTTCTCTTTCCGCACGGTGCGGTTGTCCCGATCGACCACCTCGTAAACGCGAGGCTCTAGCTTGCTGGTAATAGCATACTGCGCTTGCAGTGCCTCACGCGCTGGTTTTAGCAAGTGATGTACGCGAGTAGAGCGCTTGGTTTTAGTCACCTTAAAACGCCCTCGTACTACCGCCCTCCGATAGCGAATAATCCCCTTATCCACATCCAGTATGTCTTCCCAGGCAAGTGCCTGCGCTTCTGAAATGCGTGGACCATCGAAAAGTGCAAACTTGATCAGGTTCAGCTCTTGCTCACGATTAGTCGGGGTTTCCAGAATCAGCTTGATTTCACTGCGTGTAAACGGGTCTGGATCTTCATCATCCGGCAGCCGGATGGTAATGCCGCTGGTGGGATCGAAAGCTTTCTTATTGCGTGTGGCATAAAGCCGGAAGGTTTGCCGCATGATGCTGACGATCTCTTTGATCGTCTTGTTGGCCAGCGTTGCCGAAAGCTCATTTTGAATCCAGCTCTGCAGCTCTATGTGGTCGATTGTATCGGCTTGCACTTCGCCCCATTTGGGTCGAACGTGGGTCTCTGCTTTGGAGAGAATGCCGCGATAACTGGAGTAGGCGAGTTCGTTTTTCTTGATGGCCAGCCATATATCCAAGTAGTGACCAAAGCGATTCTCTGCCAGGCGCCTGGATTCAGGAAAGTGGCGGGCATAGTCGAACGTACCGGCTTCAATTTCGTAGTTAATGATGGTGGCCAAGCGCTTGGCATGTTCGATATTTTTTTCCGTGGCTGGGCCGGGTAGGGATTCCCGACAAAGCTCACCATCCCAGCGGAAATAAACGCGCACGGCATTGCCGCGTATTTCGACCCCCTCAGCCATGTTGCATCCCTTTAAAACTGTAAAGATATACAGTTTATTCCAGTTTGAAAGGGTCTGAAAAGCTTGGTTGTCTTATACCGTTATTTTTATAAAGGCAAAAAGCCGCCGCTTGGTGCGGCGACATGCGAAACTATCAGTCCATATTTTCGTTGATATCGTATTTGCGGATGAGTTCTCGGCACCGAGCTAGCTCCTCCCTTAAATGAGTTATCTCGCGTATCAAGCTTGCCTCCGTACGAGTAGGGGTCGGCGCCTGCTTTCTTAATGCATTAAAACTAGCTGATAACCGGGCTTGCTCCTCTTTGGTCAAAGGGCCTCGTAACGATTTTGCTAAGATCTGATCAATCGGGTTGCTACTCATAAATCTCTATTCTGCTTTAAGCGATATTGTTGATAACGTTTACGAATAACATGAAACATGCCCGCTGCACGAGGGTTGTGATCTAGTTCGGCCCGGCTTTGGATTTGGCAAGCAGCGCAGAGCCAGTCGCGGGCGTCTTCGGTGTTGTGGGTGCCGTCGGGTAACTGGAAATCTGTCATGCCGTGTTTGGCGCGCCGGCGGCGGTCCAGGTAGAGCCGAAAGGCGCTATCCTGGCAGAGCATGGCGGCTTGCCGAGCAAGCTTCCCGCCCTTGGGTTGTTCAGCGCACATGCCGCCTCCGTTGTTCACGAATCCCCTGACACTCGATGCATGTAGTGGCCCACGGCAGGGCATCGCGGCGTGCCTGGGGGATCTCTTGGCCGCAGTCTTCGCACTCTGGGTCTGGATTGGGAATGTAAAGAGAAAGCCGGTTGCTCAAAGCGGCCTCCATACGGCGTTCCATCAGCTCGGCGGCGATGTCGGCGTTATCTGCCATGGTTATTGCTCCTCTTGTTCAATAGCGGCATAGCCCTGCATCACGTGGTCGCCGTTGCGGATATAGGTGTGGGGCTCATCGAAGGCGTGAATGCTCCACTCAATGAGCGTGAGTGCAGCCTCCTGTAGTTCGCGATCGATCACGCGTAAGCGGGTGGGGTCGAGTGGCCAGGCGGCTCCGTTGTAAACGGATAGAAGTACGCGGCGGCAATGTTGGCTCTGGCCCGACGATCCGTCGGCGACCTTTACAAGGCGCAGCAACGCTTCAGGGCCTTTTTCGTCGAGTTGTTCACGCTTAAGGTCGGTTTCGTCTTCCTCGGCAAACAGCGCTTCCAGGGCTTCGTGGTCGCGCTGGCTTAGGCGTTCTGAAACACGGGGCATATTTGATTGAGTGGTCATTACGGGCTCCTTTGGCGTTATCACGCTTGAAACACCCAGCACTTCACGCTGCCGCCGTTGAGGCGGACGCGGGAGTTCACGGTGCGGTTGGAATCGATAAACTTGCGGGTCTTGCTGCTCTTCAGGTAACGCTTCAGCTCACGCACCTCCGGGGTGCGCAGCTTGTATTCGGCGCAGGTGCGCTCGAAGTCTTTAAGGTTGATCGCGATCATGTCGCTGCCCTTGCCGTAGTGGTTCAGCATGGGCTCGTCGCGTAGCCCCTCGATGTAGTCGAAGGCTTCCCAGAATTCAGCGACCAGCGGGTGGTCGGCGTTGATGGATTGCTGACGCTCCCGGGCCATCTGCTTGATATGGCCCAGGGCGATATCCAGGGTTTGCTGGTCGAAGAGATCCAAGCCTTCCGGCCCCAGGCACTCCACCAGGGCCATCAGTTGGCCGTGGCACTTGGCGATGCGCAGCACCTTGATATCCGGGTCATCTGCCAGTTGGTCGGCGTAGTGGCGGGCGCGCTTAGTGATCAATGCCAGTAGCGCGGCCTCACGTTGGGCCACTGCCAGGGCGAACTGGCTAACATGCTCGATCTCGGTACGTTCCAGCGCCTCGGCGAGTACCTTGGTCTGTTTGTTCTGGCCTTCGCGGGTGAAGTGCAGGTGGCAGATGCGGGTTTGAATGGCTTCGCCTGCCTGCACTGGGGCGTTCTGGCTAATCACGATGCTGCCGCGAAAGGGCGGTTCGTAGGTGTCGTTGCCGCTGTTCTTCACGCCACGGGCACGGATCGAGCGGCCGTTAAAGGCGGTTTTGAGCTCATCCCAATCGAACTGCTTCTGTTTAGCACCGCCTTCCTGTTCGCGGTCGGATTCAATCAGCACCACCGGCAGGTTGCTTACCTGGGCGAAGTTGCGCGAGCGTGCCGGCATGGTGGCCTTGCTGGGGTCGAAGCCTTCATAGTCACGGCGTCCGCATAGCTTCCACAGAAACTCGATCAGCGTGGATTTACCCGCACCGGCTTCACCGACGATCTCCAAAAACGGGAAGCTGCCCATCTCGGCGCGGATCTGCTCGGCCAGCAGGCTGCCCAGCCAGTAACCCAGGGCGATCACGCCGCGGGTGCCAAACGCGCCGAGCAGCTGCTGTGTCCACTCGGTGTTGAACGCCTTGCGGTCGGGGTTGATATGTAGCGCCACGGATTGGCTGAGGGTTTTCAGTTGGCGACGGGGGCCAAGCTCGAAGAAGTCCTCGCTGTTAATCGGCACCACCTTGCCACCGGCTACGGCAAGATCGCCGAACACATAGGCGCCGTGCTCCTTGCTGTAGCCGATGAAGTCGATCGTCTCGACGGTTTTGATGTTGCCGATCTGATCCTGCAGCAGGCTATCCAGTTGCTGGCTAGTGCCCGTCCATACGGCACCTGGCGCAATGCCCAGCAGGCGCTTTTTGTACTCAGAGGCGGAGGCCAATTGGCCACCGCTAAAGGTGTTCTTGATTGGCGGGCGGCCGTCGGGAAACTCCACGCGGTAGTAGTACCAGCTCTCATCAGTCACCGCGTTCGCCTGGTAGTAGAGCGCCGTGGGGTAACAGGTGCAGATCCGTTTCACGCTGCCGGATTGCTCCAGGGCGGCATCGCGCAGGGCGGGGTCGATTTGACGCTGGTCTTCACCGTCCAGCCCATCGGCGCGCAGGGCGCGGTCGAAGGCGTCCATGTCCAACTTCCACCACCACAGCTGGCGTTTGAACTCGAACCAGAACTCCCGCTGTTCGCGGCGCTTGTAGATCAGCAGCGCCTTCGCCATGGCCGTGGGGGCCAATAGCAGGTCGCCGTGGTAGCGGTAGGTTTCCTGGTGCTTCTCGGTCAGTTCGCCGCGCTGGTGGGCATCGTTCCAGTCGTGGTCACCGTTGGGGATCTGTGCGGCGTCACAATCCCAGCCTGCCGCACGGGCGCGCCTTACATGCTTGTGAATGGCGTTGTGGCCAGCACGGTTGTTATCCAGCGCCCACACGAGGGTGGGGCGGCTGGTACCGGCTTGATGGGCGGCATCCGCCAGGGCATTTAGGGCTTCATCCGGGTAGTTGCCGCAGCTCATGGCGGAAACCGCGGCGATGCCGTGGTGGTAGAGGGCGATCGCGTCGAAGATGCCCTCTACAATCCACACTTCACCGGCGGCGACCAGATCCGCTGCGGTGAGTGCAGGCGGGCACCACCACTGGCCTTTATAGCGGCCAACGAAATTGGCTTTCTGCTTACCAAAGCGCTCCGGATTATCCAGCAGGCGCTCCCAGTAAGCGCCGCCGGGCAGGGCGAAGCGGACGGTGGCGGTACCGCCGATCTCCGGCTTCCAGTAGCTCTCTTGGGTGTACCAGCCCTGAATACGGGCAAGCTCGAAGCCGCGGCCATCGCGCAGGTAGCCATCGGCCACGGGTGTTTGAGAGGTGGGCTTTTCGCCCACCTTAGTGCTGTAGCGCTCGCTCCAGGAACGAAATAGATCCGGGAACAGCGCTTTGACGTGGATTTGTGCGCCACAGTTGTTTTCCCGCCCGCACTTCAGCATCCAAGGCGTATCGGCGTTGATGTACGCCTCGCGCTTACCGCACTCGGGGCAGCGCACCCGTTGCAGGTAGGGGCCGCGCTCAATCGCCTCAAAATCGCTGATTAAGCGCGCAACAATGTCCTGGCGCAGCGATATATTCACGCTCGCCTCCTTATGTCACAGTCAGTAGCGGGGCCGATTAGGCGTTTACGATGTCCGTTGCGCCTGCTTGATCGCCTGGCTAAGCAAGGTGGGCGTAAACGGCAGATCAATCGCCGGGTTGGGCATATCGCTAGGCGTTAACGTGTTGCACAGCTCTATGCGCGCCTTCGCCCGAAACCCACAGTCGTCATTGCGGCATTCCGCGATCGCCTCGCGGTATAGCGGCGTAAGCCCCTGGCTTTTACGAATGCGCAGGTTCTGGTCGCAGTGCGGGCAAGGAATGCGGTGTTTGCTAGCTGTCATCAATGTTTTCTCTCAATGGGGTAAAGGGCGCGGCCACGGCCGGTGAGTCCTTGGGTGCCTTTGCGTAAGCGCCTGCGGAGTAGCCACTCGGCGGCGTCATCCAGGCTTTGCAAATCCTGCTGTTCGCATACCTGCTGCAGCACCGCCTCCAGCTGGTCATCCAGCGGAAGGCGTAGATCGCTGCGGGCGGGTTGGTCAGCCATACTTCAGTGCTCCTTGAGGCCCTCAAAAGGGCCTGCGTTTACGACGCCTGCTGGGGCATAGTGCTAACAGAGAGATCAGCAACGCCTAGCGTCTCCAGTGCTTCTTTCAGCACCAGTTGACGCAGCAGCGACGCCCGTTCGATGCCGGTGTAATCCACCAGCGCATCGATCAGCTGGGCCTCGTACTGATCCAAATTGAGAGCGGCGTAACGAGAGCGCACACGTTTGGGGTCTTGGTACATGGCAAACATCCTTATGCAGGCAAGGTCATTCGGCGTTCAGCGTGTCTTGGTCGTACTCGGCGATGCCGCGGAGCAGCAACATGCGACCAGCGGCCGACATCGAGCGCATTTCCAGCTCCTGAATGCGCTTCAGCTCCTCCCGCTCGCTTTCGGTGAGGTGAATCATGACTGGGCAGTTACACCCCTTGGGGGCATAAATTGGCTTTGGGGTAATGGTGTTAGTGGTGGCCATGGGTTAGGCTTCCTTAATAGAGTGAAAGACTTTAAACGAGAGCTTGAACAAGGCGGCCGAGCGTCTGTATTAACGCTCGTAAAGGCGCACCAGCTTGCGCTGGAGGAAGTGTTCATCCATGTAGGTGCGCAGTTCGCAAAGGGCGTCTTCGACTTCATCGCTAGAGGCGTTACGGGCCAGCATCGTGGCAGCGAGTTGGCCCACGGCCTCGGCGGTGGTGTTCTCTTCCAGCGCTTCAATATCCGCCAGCGGATTAGGCGTGTTGGTACCGCGCTTCAATGCGGTTTCGATATTGCGGCGGGTTTGTTCAGAGCAGCGCTCAAGCTCCACCTCGACCCCGCGGAACAGGGTGGTCTGAGTGGTAGGCATAACAATGGTGGCAATGATGGTGACCATGGCAGTGGTTCCCTTTGCGTTGTGTTGTAGAGTGAAAGACATGAATAGATTGGTTCATAAAAATGAACCTGTCAATAAGGATGGTTCATAAAAATGGTCATTGGTGAGCGCTTAAAAGAAGAACGTGAGCGACTTGGACTGAGCCAGACGGCTCTGGCCCTGATTGGTGGTGTCGGAAAAACAACCCAAATCAAATACGAAAAAGGCACTAGTAGCCCTGATTCTTCTTATCTGTCGGCGGTTTCTGATGAAGGCGTTGATATTTTTTATGTGCTCAAAGGCCACCGTTCAGGAACAGCAACCGCTCAACCTCTTGGGGTTCCTTTAAGTGAACCATCGCCGGATCTTTCGCCAGTGAAGATGTACGACATCGAAGCGGCAGCGGGCGCTGGCCGCAGCTTTGAAGGCGAGCCGATAAAAACCACGCTGTATTTTTCCAGTGCAGAACTGGCGGAGCAGGGGCTAGACCCTGCGCAAGTGGTGGGCGTTAAAGTGCGGGGTGATTCAATGCTCGGGACGCTAGACGATGGCGACTGGGTGCTGGTGGATCGCAGTAATCGCGACCCGAAACAGGAAGGTGTTTTTTTGCTGCTGGTGAGTGGCGAGCGAAGAATTAAAAGGGTGCAGCGCCTGGCGGGCGGCGCGCTGTATTTGATCAGCGACAACGACCACTACCAGCCGGAAATGATTAAGCCGCAGGATATGCATGATGTTGAGATTCTGGGGCGGTGTGAGATTCGGATTGGGCGGGTGGTTTAATGAGTTATTACTCACTTTAACATCCAGCTAATGCCTTCACTTGCCCCATTGCAATGGTTCTTTGTGTTGGTTTGATTCATTTTACAATGCCAAGGAAATGAACTGGCTTTGTTCTTAAGCTACAGACATTTTATTGCCTAATTCAGTTGTACAGTTAAAGCTGATTATAGGAAATGAATTAATCTATTGATATTTTTGACAAGCATGGCGTCAAGCTTGGATAAGGTAGTTCATAATTAAAAATTTTAGCGTGGCCTAATTAATGGGGATCATAAATGGCTGGCGAGACAAGTAATACTGAAATCATGGCAAAGTATGTTTCTGAAGAGCTTTTCTCATTCTTTAGGTGGGATAAAGCAGATCTGATGGATGAGAATTTCCCATGCTGTAAACCTTTGAATCATTCTAAACATGAAACCCATACTCATCCCGTGGATGTGGTTTTTTCATACTCAGACCCATACCTAAACAGAATGGTCTTCTTAAACACAGACTTAAAGAGTTATAAGAAGGGTTCTATAAGGCAATCAAACGTTAGAAGTGCTCTTAAGTCTTTAGCTTATACAATTGAGTGCGCTCGTGTTAGTCCAATTTGGAAGGGCAGATACACTTTGTCTGAAAATGCTTCGCCAGATGTTAGAGGTATGCTCTTTGTATATAACCATGATGGGGAATATGATAATAAGTTTTATAATTTCATAACTCCCGATGAAGATGATAAAGATGCATCTTCTATAAATACCGATAGTCTCCCTATTAAGAAAAAACAATACCTCCATATTCTAGATCCAATGGCTATTAATTATTTGACTACAGTAGTCAACGATGTGATGAGACTGCATCATGATAGGAGTTTTCCACAAGATGATTATTCATTTTTTTATCCTGAGCTGACTCTTCATAAAACTCATGGTAAAGCTCACACACGTGCTGCAACTATTGAACTTCTAACTGCTCCTTATTTGATAATCAAGCATGATGAGGTGATGAAGTATAACGAACAGACTAAAGTGGTAGAGAAATGTTATGATTCAGGATATGTCATTTATTATAATCGGCCAGGTAACGATCATCGAGAATTTATATATTTTTTCGATATGATTTCAAGGTTTCAGATTTTGGATAGTGGAGAGAAAATAAGACTTAGAGTTGCATGTTCTGAAAGACATAGTGAGATAAGAGCAAATTTTGAGAAAGCGATTGTTGCATACTCTCAAGCATGGGGTTTCGATGATTATAAAATAAATTTGCTTAAAGATATTGAATTTGTGCTAATTGATACATGGAGTAAAGTGTTTAATACTATTAATGTGGGGTGGGAGAAATGAACTCGGGAAACCTATATAGCATTAATGATAAAGCTATTTATGACGCTTTACATCAGTCAAAGCTTACGAAAAGTGATTTGAAAGAACTTTTTTTAGCTAGGGGTATAGTGATTTCTTCAGATGCTTCAAGAGAAGATTTGGCAAGATATTTTTCAAGACTTTTACATGATTATTATGACTATCAAGCTTTGGCTAAGAGGCTTGGTTCAAGCTCTCGTCGTGATAAATCAACAATTTCATATGTTGATATGGGAGAGCTTACAATCGATGAGGTAGAAGATGCTGCCCATGAGTTAAGTGATCTTATTAAGGAGTATGACGCTACAGCTCAAGTAAATAGAATTGGAGATAAAGTTGAAGTCTTAGTGAATTACAGAATAACCAATTTTAATAAGAACGAGTTTAGTCAGGTTATTAACAGAGAAGGTGTTATTGATCTTGAAATTGAAGATGGTAAACTCTTAATAAGAAGTCCTTTAACCGATACTGTCGAAAATGTGAAAGAGATCCTAGTTGAATCCGTAGCAGTTAATAATGATGTTGAGTTGTCGATTGAAAGTATTAACATGAAAGGTATTAGCAGTGCTGAGAAGCGTACTGAGTTCTTTGAGCATTTGGTTCATCAGCTTGATGGGCTAGCTCATCATGATGTTACAGATGTGTATATTTATAATCCAAAAAATAAAAGTGATGATTTTGAAGATTCAGATGGCGATATCGAAGAAGAAGTATTAGATCTTGGCGTTCATATTACCCGAGCTTCTTTGAAAGGCGAGAAAGTTTTGCTTTCTGAAGAGATAAAAGGACTTTATGATAAAGGGTTTTATATTTGGAAAATAGTTTGGCAAGCTGTTGAGAATAGCTTTGATTCTGATATATATGAGTTTGAAGCTCAGTTTAAGAATGCTGAAGAGTTTACTGGTTTTTCTTACTTGGCGAGAGGGTTCTATAAGTACAAAGAAGGCGGTGAATATAATTCAAGCAGAAATGGTTTTAGTGATATAATGGAAAGAAAACTTGGTGTTAAAATTGAAAAGGCCGCACAGTTAGCTGTACAGCATATTGCAAACACTGATTCCGAGCAGCTAGGAGATGATGATGATCAAGGTGAAAGTAGTTAAGTGTCTACTTGATATATCTTTGAAACACTTTGTTGAAAAGATTGCTAGCTTGACTGACTTTGGTCCTCAGGATAATTACTGTACTTTGGTTGAGTACAGTGATTCCTCATTGTCTGCAGTGTATGTTGAGAAAGTTGTTGCCCGTGAGACTATTATTGATATTCACGGTAATGAAACTGAGATTGATGTTGTTCGATACCCTCGGTATGAATTTCAAATCCAGCATTTTGGTAAAGAGGGTGAGTATTTGCTTTTGATATTTAATCCTCCTAGAAGCTTAAAAGCATTGGTAAATTTCTTAACATTAGAGTTAAGTAATAAAATTTATTTTAGAGAGATGAAGCTTTCGATTGAAAATTTTGTTAGCCGTGCTTCTTTGTTTGAAGAATTTTCCCACTTTACGGTTGATAAAGTAAGGGCGAAAGGTGTTCAGGTTAGTGGTTCTTCATATGCTGATGTTTCTATTTCGTCTACTGCAGATGCCTACAAAGATATTGAGAGTTTTTTAGATAGGAAGAGTTATAAAGTAAGTAATATCCGCATGCGCGTTAAAACTAAATATGGTCACGGGAAAGTTGAGGTTTCATCTGCAGGCCTATTAGGTGTAGATCAAAATGTCTTTGATGAAGTTTTAGATTTTTTCTTTAGTTCGGCAAAGGATATTGTTATATATTAATTTCTTTATTTATGGTCACTTGGCGTTTTACTCAATTTGGAAAATGTTGCGCCTCTAATTCTCGCCGCGCCCTCATCCGTATACGCCACCATCAGCTCATCCCAATTCGTCGTGTAGCGCGGGCTTCGGTTCGCGCAGCGTAGGTGCCAGGGGGCGTTCTTTTCCGGTAGCCCTAGGCGTACCGTTCCCTTACCCATCTTCTCGTTCAGCGCGTCCATGGTGGCCATTAGCTTTTGGCTGCGTTGGCGTTCTTCTTCCGTTTGCGGTGTGTCCATCAGGCTGAGCTGTTGGCGGTTCTCGTCGGTGAGGTCGATCAGCATCACGCCCGCTTTCTTGTAGCCGTATTTGGGGCGGTAGATCTTGCGCAGTGCCTCCTGGGCGGCGTGGAGTATGTCGCGGGTGTCCTGGCTTGGGCGTTCCATTTCTACCGCCAGGCTGGGGGAGTATTGGGGCAGGTCGGGCCGGAAGCGGTCGGTTTTGAGAAACACCAGCACGGCGCGGGCGAGGCTCTTTTGCTCGCGCAGCTTTTCGGCGCCGCGTTGGGCGTGTTGGCGAATAGCGCCCTGCAGGTCGTAAAGCTGTGAGGTGGGGCGGCTGAACGATCGGCTGGTCATGATGCGTTGGCGTGGTTCGTTAAAGTAGTTCATCTCCAGGCAGCTGATGCCGCGCAGTTCCAGCACCGTGCGCTCCATGTTGACCGAGAACTTGCGCCGCAGGCGCTTGGCGTCCGCTTCGCGGAGATCCCAGGCGGTGTTGATGCCGAGGATCTGCAGGCGCTCGTTTAGCCGACGGCCAACGCCCCATACATCGCTTACCTCAATTTGCTGCAGCAAGTGCCTGGCTTCGTCGCTTTCCGCGTGAAGGATGCACACGCCGGGGTAGCCAGGGTGCTTCTTGGCGATGCGGTTGGCCAGCTTGGCGAGGGTGTGAGTCGCAGCCACACCGACACACACGGGAATGCCGGTACCGCGACGCACCTTTTTGTGCAGCGATTTGGCATGCTCCAGCAGTGCTTCCGGCTCGAAGCCATCCATGCGCACGAACATCTCATCGATGGAGTAGGGCTCTACACCGGCGGTTTCCTGCTCCAGGATACCTTGCACCCGGTGGGACATATCGCCGTAAAGCTCGTAGTTGGAGGAGTGCAACACGATCTCGCCACGTTCGACCAGGTGACGCACCTGGTGGGCGGGCGTGCCCATCTCGATACCCAGCGCTTTCAGCTCTTCCGATCGGGCGATAATACAGCCATCGTTGTTGGACATAATGCCCACCGGGCGGCCGTTCAGCTTGTGATTGAACACACGCTCGCAGCTGACGTAGAAATTGTTGCAATCCACCAGGCCAATCATATTTAGAATCTCTACTTGTGTAAGACTGTTAATTTATACAGTATTAGCAGCCAGGGAAGCGACAGGCAAACGCTAATGTACGTCGCTTAATGTGGAGCAAGCACAGGGCAACAGCATGCGAGTGAACTACTTGGGGCCAGCAGTGGTGGGCGTGGAGCACCCGGCCGTGGCCGAAATGGATAGCCGAAAATTTCCGCCCAGTTGTTTTCTGGTGGAGATAAGCGAAGACGCACGCCCAGGCGGGCCGTGGATGGAGGGCGATGTGCTGGTGGTGGATGAAGCGCGATCGTTCGGCCACGCGGATCTGGTGGTGGCAGAGGTGGACGGGGAGTACCGATTGTTTAAATCCCACCGTGTGGGCAGCCGTTGCCGGTTGTTGCCAACGAATGGCGGCCAGGGCTGCTTTGTGACCGTGCAGCAGTTCAAGGGCGTGGTGGTGAGGCAGGCGAGGTGTTGGGCGGTGTAAGCGATTTCTTACAAATTGTGTCGTTAATCGCTTACAGAATGACCTCATCATTTATGCAAAAGTAAACTGGTCGCATTGAAGCACGCGTTGCTTGTAGGTTTCGCCAGAAGATTGCGGCAATGGGATGAGCCCCCGGCCATGGATGGCTGGGGTTTTCGTACCTTTACTTCCAAATTTGTTTTGCATTCCATGCATGTGCTAATTTGCATTTGACTGTATCTGCACGGTGTACCTTGGCCTGGGGGTGGAATGAGCAAAAATTTAGAAATTAACTCTTACCAACGAGCTAGTGAAGTCTTGAACCTTGTAGGTGCTGATGAACCTATCGCGGTTAACGTAGATAATTTTGTTTCTTTAATAGGTGATTATCACTTAACTGACTCTGAGCCTCCTCTTCAGTGCTGTTGCGAGAAGAAACTGAAAAAACTTTGTGGCCAAAATCACAGAAATGGATATGTAGTTGAGCTAAAAGGCAACGCGAAATCTTTGCTAGGGAGTACTTGCGTTAATGACTTCGATCCAGAAGGTGAGCTGAAAAAATCAGTAAGTCATTATGATAACAAAAAAAGATATTTGGAAAGGGTTAGTTATATAAACCACTGCTTTTATGACAAACAAAAAATCTTAAATGTTTTAAGTAAGGAGAATGATCGGTTAGGTGAAGTCAATGAGTTTGTTTCCAGTTTGATGAGGTCATTACCTTCCCGCGTTCTATCTACATTACAAGGCATGGCTAAAACCGAAAGAATAGCAGTAACAGTAGATGTTAGAAAAGTCGTTGAAGGTAAGAACAAAGAAACAGGTGAAATTGAAAGAGATGTGGATGTCTTTACTCATACTGTTGGGCATGCCCATGGTGTGAGCCTTTTTAGTCATGATTATAGATTAAAATTAATATCAAGCCTGAAGCGAAAAATTGATCTATTAAATGAATTGGAATACTTCAAACATGACACTGGGCCAAGAGTGGTTTCTAGAATTCATAAAGAGCTATTAGAGATAGAAGTAATCTGTGATCAGGCTAGAGCTTTTTGTTCGGAGCAAGTTGTTTTTGAAAATTCAGATAGAAAATATTTTATTTATCTAACGTCAGATCAAAAAGAGCGAATCAATTTATATCGGATGTGGTACTTGGGGAAATTCAGTGAGCCAATATCAATATCAAAGGCAGAACGGGAAATATCGCTAAGCGACTCTGAGATAATTAAAAAGTTTGGAGCAACCAATTTGATTATAGACGCTTAATAGTTTCAGTTTTTGACCTCACACCTTACCTGCGTCCCGAAACCACCATCATTCAGCGAGTGCGTCACTTCCGCCACCAACCAAGTGGTTGCGTCGATCTGGGGCTTGTAACCGCTGAGCGTTAGCGGCGACTCAGGCAGTATGTCCGCCCGCCCCAGTGCCAGCGTTAGCTCAAACTCTGCTAGGCCGCGCTGGATGCGTTGCCATTCGGCGCGGGCCGCGGCCAAGGCGTCCTCTTCCGTGGCGTAGGTGGGGCGCAGTTGCTTGGCGTTGTCGCCGCTGCCTGCGAGTACGGTTTTGCGCTCTGCGCCTCTTGTGTCATTCCAGTAGGCTTTTACGCCGCTGTAGGCGTCGCGATCAGTCACGCTGTAGCGGTGCTGGTCGCCGTCGCGGCGGGTGAGGGGAATGGCGGGCATGTCTTGGCCGCTAGCAGTAAGGCCTTCGCCTGCCACGGTGAACAACAAGCGCCCGGCTTTGATGGCGGCAATGGCGTCGTAGCGTTCGCCCAGGCGAGTAAGAAAATTCAGATCCGACTCGTCGGTTTGATCGATATGGCCAATGCGGATGCCGTTGAGGGCTGCGGCCACCACTGGCTCTATTTCGTTGCGGCTGGCGATAGTGGTGACGATCTCGCCCAGCGTCACATCGTGCCAACTTTGGGTACGCTTGCCGGGCAGTTGGCCGCGCATATCTGCCGATCGGGCGCGAATGGTGAGCTGGTCGGGTGTGCCGCTGTGCTGCACTTCATCTACCGTAAAGCGGCCCTTATCGATCAGCCCATCATCCAACCAGCCAAAGGCCACCTGCAGCTCGGCGCCGCGAGGTGGAATGGCGAGCTGGCCATCGTGATCGGCCAGGATGATATCCAGTTGGTCGGCTTCTAGCCCGCGCTGCTCGCGTAGCGTCAAACTGATCAGGCGGCCGTTAATGCGTGGGGTGATGTCGGTGCCATCCAACGTGATTCGATAGCCGGGCTTTGGGTATGCGTTCATACGTAGCCACCGGCTAGGCGCGCCACGGCGGGCAGGGCCAAGCGGCCGATCAGGTCGGTGCGTTCGTCATCGACGTGCTCGAGCGTGAGGTTGAACTCGATTTTTTCGGCGGCGCCGTCGCGGAAGAAGTGAGTGCTGGTTTCTTCCACACGGGTGACGACCCATAAGCCGTACTGGCGGCCGGTGCCTTCGACCAGCGGCCAGGCGTTGCCCTGGTCGGCCATCTCGCGGATCTCATCCAGACTGAAGCGCCCGCCGGTGAAGGTGGGCAGCAGGGTGCCGCTAAGGGTGGTGGTGTCGGCGCCTGGGCCAGCAAACTGGTAGGCGGGGCGCTGCCCCACGCGGGATTGGCTGGGGTGCCGCCACTCTGTAATGCGCTTGAGCTCCTGGTAGGGCACGGTGCGGGTTTCAAACACGAACATGCCTAACGCCATTAACATGATGAGTACTCCGGTTAATCGAGGTCGCGCAGTGACGAACGCTGGCGTGCCTGAGCGTCGCGTTGCGCGTTGGCCAGGGCGCGCTGCACTTCCTGCGCCACGTATTGGGCGAGCTGTTGTTCGTTCATGCCGGGGGCAGGGGTGACGTTGATATTGATATCGCCCATGCTGAAGCCGCCTGCTTGAGCGCTGGAAGTGGTCAGCGGCGGGCGGTTATCGAACTGAATAGGCGCTTGCTGCTCGATGCTGGGCATCGCTGCTGCAGGTAGGGTAGCGGCGCCCAATGCCAGCCCAGCCCCTGCGCGGGTCACGCGGCGGGCGATCTCGCGAACACGCTTGGCAGGTTCATCCTGTTGGGCAGCAAGCCCTTGGTTCAGGCCGTCCACCGTGTAGCCGCCTAACTGGGTAAACACTCGGGAAGGACTGTTGATATCCAGCACGTCGGCGAACCAGCTTTTTACGCTACCGGCCATATCGGTCACACGGCTGCGCAGCTCGCCCAGTTTGCCGGTTAGCCCGCCAATGATGCCTTCTACAATGGAACTGCCTAGGGAACTGAACTGCTCGGGGATCTCGACACCCAGCGCAGAAAGCCCGGAGGTTATGCCCCGGTAAATCAGGCCAAGCGGCGACCAGTTCAAAAGCAGCTGCGCCACGCCGCTAATGCCGTTATTGAACGCGTCTTTCACCTGCTGCCAGAGCCCTTGGAAAAACGCCTTAATCGGTTCCCAGTGGCGGTAGATCAGGTAAGCCGCGGCAGCGATCGCGGCGATGGCCACGCCAATGGGGTTGGCGAGCAGGAACATCGACACCGTGCGGAACACGCCGCCCAGCCATAGGAACGCTTTGCCTGCCATCAGGATCTGCGGGCCGACTAACGCCATGCCGTAGCGCACCATAGCGATGGGGCCGAGAATGGAGGCGAGCATCAGCGTGAGCGCGCCGCCTGCCGTGACCAGCACGGCCAGAATGGCGGCCACCTTGGTGATGGTACCGGCAAGTTTGGGGTTTTCATTGATCCAGCGGCCCACGCCACGGGTGATGGCGGTGACGTTCTGGATGAGATCACGCAGCGGGCCGTTGTTGGTCTCGGTGATGGAGATGCCTACTTCATCCCAGGCGCTGCTGAGCGATTTGAGGTCGCCGCCGATGTTGTCGGCCATGGTTTTCGCCACACGGGCGTTTTCGCCGGCGGCGTTGGAAAGGATCTCGACAAACTGCTCAATGCCCGCGCTGCCTTGCTGGGCGATCAGCTCGGCCATGCCTGCGCCGGGTTCTTCGCCGAAGATATCCTTCAGGTAGGCGGCGCGGTCGGCGTTGCCCATCTCCTCGGTGGCTTTGGCCACATCGGTGAGGATGCGGGGAATATCGCGCAGGTTGCCTTGGGCATCCTTGGCGTTGACGCCTAGATCTGCCAGCGCTCCGGCGGCGGCCCCGGTGGGGGCGGCCAAACGGGTGACCATGGCGCGCAGGGTGGTGCCTGCCTGGCTACCTTGAATACCCACGTTGCCCAGCAGCCCGGCCATGGCGGCGGATTGTTCCAGCGACATATTCATCGCCCGCGCCTGGGGGGCGACGTACTTCATGGATTCGCCAAGCATCTGCAGGTCGACGTTGGCCCGCGTGGTGGTGGCGGTAAGCACATCGCCCACGCGGCCCATCTCGGCGGGGTCTAGCCCGAAGCCGGAGAGAATGTTGGAGGAGATATCCGCCGTGCGGCCGAGATCGGTACGGTTGGCCAGTGCCAGGTTGAGCATATCCGGCATGGCGGCTTGAATGGCATCCGGATCAAAGCCTGCCATGGCCAGGTAGCCTTGGGCATCGGCAGATTGCCCGGCACTAAAGGCGGTGGTGGCTCCTAGCTCCCGCGCTTGCCGTTTAAGGGCCTGGAAGCGTTCGTCGTCAGCTTCCATGCGGGTGAGCGCCTGCACCCGCGACATCGACTCCCCGTATTCAACACCGGGGGCCAGGAGGCGTGCCCCGGCATAGAGCGCTGAACCGCCACTGGCCACCATACCTGCACCGGTACCGGCCATGTTGTTGCGCATGCTCATGGCACGGTCGTATCGGCCACGGGCTTGGGCGGTGTTGCGCTGCTGTTCTGCTAGCCGCTTTAACCGGTGCCGCTGCTCATCCACCGTGGTGTTGGCCCGCTGTATTTCGCTGGCAAGCCTGCGTTGGTCGCGGGAGAGGTGGGCGGTGCTGACCCCGTTATTGTTGAGCGAGGTACGCAACCGCTGCAGCGTTTGGCGTTCTTCATCGTAGCGCTGGGTCAGCCTGCGGGCTTGGGTAATGGCCTTTCTGCGTTCGGCGGCCAAGGCGGCGGTATCGCCCTGGTTGGACTGCATCTGTTGCGACAGGCGGCGGATGCGCTCCTGCTGTTCGCGTAGGGCGGTGGTGGTGCTGGTGGATTGCCGGGTGAGGTTGCGAAAGGAGCTAACGTCTTTCTGAGTGGCCTGCAGTTGCTTTAAGCGGTCGCGGTTTTCACGCATGGCTTGAGAGGCGCCCTGGGAGGCGCGATCAATCGCCCGCAGAGGGCGGGTGGCCCGGTCAACCGCGTTGAGTATCACCTGCAGCCTAAGATTACGCGCCACGCTGGCTCCTGTTTTCCGTGGGTGTGCTGCGTTTTCGCGCCCGTTCGCGCCACTCCATTAGCTCCCGCAGGCTGAAGTCGGCGCAGTCATCCGGTGACCAGTGGAAGACGATGGCGAGATCCGCCATAGCATCTTCCACCTGACCGGGTAGGTTTATTCGGTCTCGCCCTTGGCCCGCTTCGTCAGCAAAAAACCAGCGATCTCACCGCCACATTGGACCAGGTCAGCCGGGTCCATCTGGCGTACTTCGACGGCGGTTAGCGAAGGCGTGGAGAGGCGCGGAATCAGGGTGATCAGTGCGTCGGTTTGCATCTGCAGCACATCGGCCAGTGAGACGCCGCGCAGCTCGCCAGAGGTGGGTTTGCGCAGGCGCAATTCGGTGATCTCGGTTTCGCCACGGGTAAGCGGGGTATCCAGCGTGATGGTGGCAGCGATGGCTTGGGTAACGGCGGCTTTGGTCATGGTGGTGTTCCTGTTGAATGTGTGGGGTTAAGAGAAAAGGGGCGGTTAAATACCCAGCCGTTGACGGCGACCGGCCAGGCGGTCTTCACCGTTGACCTTGAACACGCCGTTGACCAGATCGATCTCGATCTTGGTGGAGCCGTCGATGGTCAGCTTGTAGTAGCTGAGCGTGCTGGTGACCTGGTGCTCGGTGTTCTCACCGGCCTGGGCGTCGCCCATATCGATCTCGGTGTGGCGGCCGCGCATGACGACCTCAACTGAGGAGGCGTCGTCGATATCGTCACGCTCGTAGCTGCCGGTCATGCGCAGCATGTCGGCATCGATGCGGGAGCTTCCGAAGTTGTCGAAGATGCTTTCGACCAGCCCGCCGACCGTCCATTGAACGGTCAGCAGGCCGTCCTGGCCCATATCGATACCGACGGGGCCATCCATACCACCGCCGCGCCACTCTTCGATCTTGCGGGTGAGGGTGGGCAGGGTGATGGCCTGCACAATGCCCTGCCAGCTGTCGCCGTTGCTGAACAGGTTGAGGTCTTTGAGCTTTTTGGGGAGTGCCATGGGGTCTCTCGCTAATCAGTTCAGGCGGTGGCCGCAACGCGCTCGGCGAAGTCAGCCAGGTACGAATCGGTAATGCGCTGCTGGAAGCCGAGATCCTCTAACGGCGGCACCGGGGTGTAGTCGTAGTCGATGCGCAGCTTTCCGGCCTTGAGGGAGGTCTGGGTGTTGAGGTCTTCGTTTAGCCAGGCGTTAGCATCGACAATCAGCCCCAGGGTTTTCAGCTCGCGGAACTTGGCGTTGAGTCCTTCGATAATGTCCCGGGCCAATGAGGCGTGAAGGGGCAGGTCCACCGCCCAGAGGTGCGCTTCGGCCACGGTGTCGGCGAGGATCTGCGCGGTGCGGGTGTAGTTCTCGAACGGGAACAGGCTTTGCGGCCCGGCGCAGGTGCGCGAGCCCCAGAAGCGGTAACCGCTCTGGTTGACCAGGGTGGTGACATCGGCGGCGTTGAGCAGTCCCGCATCGGTGGCGGGGGATTGCAGATCCCAGAACACATCTTTATTGATGCCGGTGACGCCGTTGACCACCACGTTACTCAGGGTTTTATGCCAGCCCACGGTTTGATCCAGCTTGGCGCGCAGGCCCAGGGCGATGGCCACGGGGCTGATATCCACCGTATCGGCATCGTCGGTATCGAACGCTTGCCACTGGGGCCAGATGGGCATCAGCTCACGTGCGCCAAATTCATCGCGGTAGGCAATCACCTCCGAAACCGTTTCGCAGCCGTGGGCGTAGAAGTAGCCAAAGGCGCGCAGCTGCTGCAGCACCGAGACCATGGCGGTGGCCACCGGCTGGGTATCCAGGTAGGGCACGCCAATAATGCGCGGCGTAACGCCCAGCTTCTGCTTGGCGGTCAGCAGCGCCTGCAGGCCGGTGCGCTGGCCCAGCTCCGTCGTGGTGCCAATCACATTGGCGGTGGTTTCGTCGTCGTCGATGCCTTCCTCTACCCGCACCACGACGATGATCGGCTTGGCTTGCTGGCTGATGGCGGTGAGGGTGTCTTTCAGCGTGCCCTGGGTACCGGCCTTACCAATGGCGGTATCTACGTTGGTGACCAGGGCGGGCTGGTTAAGGGGGAAGGTAGTGGCATCCGCATCGGAAGCGGTGCAGACCACGCCAATCACCGCCGTGGAGACGGTGCGAATGGTGCGCGTGCCGTCGTTGACTTCCGCAACGCGCACGCCGTGGTGGTATTGATCGAGTGCCATGGTGGCTCCTGCGCAGGTTCACTTTAAATGTTGTGAATTCACGCAGGTATCGTGCGGGGGCTTGGGGGAGGGTGGTAGCGGTGTTGGGTGTGAGTGGGGCGGTTTACACCGTGGGGTGTGAGCGGGCATAAAAAAGCCCGCCGTGGCGGGCTTAGTTGGTTAGTAAGTGGGCGGTATAAATGGCCATAGCATATGTATTGCAGTCGCTATATTGACCATAATTTCAGTGATTTGGACTAACAGTTCGGCTTTCATAGGTGTGCCTCTACTGATAAATCCACGACACTAAATGAGGAAAATGTACACAAATAGTGTATTTTTTCCTTGAGCTTGCCTCTGCATATGTTAGTTTCATTCATAGGCTAATCACCTATCGTGTTACGGCGCGCCAACGCCTTATGCGAATTTAAAGCCTCAGTTCCCAAGACTGAGGCTTTTTCGTCTATTGCTGATTTCTTCATCTGGTTGATTTCATACCTCTTAATGTTGGGTTGCAGATCACATCATACGTGTCATCGAAATGAAGTATAGACTTGACCACCCACCATATGAGGCACTTTTTTAACTATTTTCTACTATATGTAGAAAAATCAGCACGTTACTCTTTTGACAACATCAAGCACGCTATAGACTGTTTTTCTTGTTAAAACCGCTGTACACCATCTTTTTGCTTAAAATACACACAGCCCACTGATTAGCGGGCTGTGTTGGGCTGTGTTCGTTTAGAGCTTCTTTCAAAACCCTTGAAATAGCTCGTCTACTTGCCTAGCTTAGCGAATATGGCGAAGAAGATTGTACCTGATGAACTCTGGGAAATTGTCGAGCCGATCTTGCCACCTGAACCACCCAAGCCTGATGGTGGCAGGCCACGTGTTTCCAACCGTGCCGCCTTGACCGGCATCCTGTTTGTGCTTAAGTCAGGCATCCCTTGGGAGATGTTACCTCAAGAAATGGGGTGCGGTTCCGGCGTCACTTGCTGGCGACGACTGCGTGATTGGCATGAAGCTGGTGTCTGGATAAAGCTTCATCAGACGTTGCTGGAATACCTGCAAGAAGCTGAACAACTGGACTGGGATCGTGCTTGCATGGATAGCGCCTCCATCAAGGCAAAAAAGGGGGATCCGCCATCGGCCCAAACCCGACAGACCGTGGGCGACCCGGGACTAAACGGCACCTACTGACGGATCGAAAGGGAACACCGTTGGCGGTCGTTCTTTCCGGGGCCAATATGCATGACAGCGTTCCCCTATCTGTTCTGCTAGACACGGTAACCCCCGTCGCAGGTCGTCTTGGTCGTCCTCGCCAGCGACCCCGTAAGCTTCACGCCGACAAGGCATACGACTTTGCTCGTTGTCGCCGTGCCTGCAATAGACGCCATATTCAGGCTCGTATAGCCAGACGTGGTGTGGAAGATACTCAGCGACTAGGACGCCATCGCTGGGTGGTTGAAAGAACCTTCGCCTGGCTGGAACAGATGCGTCGACTCGCAACACGATATGAGCGGCGTACTGACATCCACTATGCGTTCACTTTACTGGGCTGCTCCCTGATCTGCTTGAAGCGGCTCATACGATAGTTTTGAAAGGCGCTCTTAGTCTCAACGCCCATGTTTTCGTCAGCCAGTAGTGGTCGGGTAGGCAAAGTAGTTCGCTTCTGCAACACGTGCGTCGTGGTGATATTTATCGAGTGACGTAGTGGATCCTGCACAGGTTTACTGGAAAGTGTTGAATTCACGAAGGAACAAGTGCAGGTGATTAGCGGTGCTGGGAGGGAGTGGGGCGGTTTACATCGTGGGGTGTGAATAAAGCCCGCCCTAACAAACATAGGTGAGCTTTTTATCTTTGCTTGATGCTTTTTATTGAGCGGATGGGTTTTAAGTTGATATTTTTGGGACAGGGTTTAGCTTACATGTGTTGTATGGAGTTGACAAAACACTAGTAAGGTAAAAATGAAGTCACTCCCAGCAGATAAACCCTTCTTTAGTGTCTTTTGCGGACTGAATTAACTCCCAGTCATAAATACCATAGCCAAGATATGATTTTATTTTTACAACTTGAAATTCGGTAAAGGAGAAATAATTATCAAAGGCAGTGTCCTTTATGGAGATGCATGATCCTTTGGTGTGATTGACACTATCGTAAATAATTCCTGAGAGCTCTTGGTATGTATTAAACAAGACGCTGGTATATGCACTTGTGAGCTTGTAAGTCACTGAGTTTCCTTTTTTTGAAAACCAGTCGCTAATAAACGCATCTAAAATAAAGGCAACAATATTTTTTGGATCGGCATGTATCTCTTTGATTTGTTGCTTTACTGCATCAGGTAGTAAACAATTTCCTGAAGTTCGGCGCCAGATATCTAGAGCCCCCAGCCTTAAAAAAAATAAATCTTCAGTTGGGCGAAGTCCTGCTATTCCAACGTAATCACCTTCTTGAGCTCCTAACTCAGAGAATATAAGCTCATATCCAATGCCTGCATAGCAAACGGGTAAGTTCGGTTTATTACACCTACCATAAGATAAACACAACTTATTGGGAGGGTAGGATAGCTGCTCGACCCTATTCAATGAATCTTTCTCGATTATTCTTCCTCTGAGCAAAGAGTTACTTGTTTTAATGGGCTGGATAATGTTAGGCACACCCTCGGTGAGATGATCAAGTATTGCATATAAATCTTCCCATGTGAGTCGGCTTGCTGCCCCGCCATTAATTCTTTCTATGTAATCGACGTACTTTTGCTGTTCGGATTGTAAATCTTTTGTCATTTTATTTGAGTCCTCTTCCAGCATATTTTAAAAGTTGGTTCACTGATGGTGCCATTCTCGGCCAATAGGGCGGTGCAGTAGTCGTTATTCTAATGACCGGTTTTGCGGTTGCATGGATCGGTTGTGTGTCCTGGTATCTTAATTTTAATTCTAAAAAAAAAGCAAGCTTCTCTAAAGAGGCGTATGGCTGTGCTGGTTATGCTTAGGTGTAAGGAGTTAGGGTTATGGGCATTATGAAAGAAATAAAAGTAGCTAGGAGAGCGAGCCAATGGATTCCATTTCGGTAGGTGCAAAACTGATGTCGATCTTACTCAAAGGTGCCTATTCCAAACACATGGAGTGGAAGTTTGAGAGGTTGGAAGAGCGAGCACGTCAAGGAGGAATGAGTATTGAGGACTTGATTGCTAGCGATGATCGGTTTGCCGTTTTTATGAGAGTGGCCAGAGCCTTTGAACACTGCTCGAACACGGAGGTCGTTGATTATTTAGCTGACGCAATGATCGGTAGCATCAAGTCGGGGGATGTAGAAGACAAGCCCGATTTTGTGCAAATGGCCGTTGGTGCATTGAGTGGAGTAACGAAAACTGAGCTTGATATTCTAGTGACGATGCATCGCCATCAGATCTACGTTGATGGGGATTTTCGCCGCGATCATGAAAGTAACCGCGAAGCGTTCATCAAGGAGTGCGAAGACACTCTAGGAATTGAGAGCACGATGCTATCGGCTATTACTAACGGGCTAATGCGCACGAGTTTGGTAACTAGCGACTCACCTGGCTTGAGTGGCGCTGTGCAGAACCCGAACTCGCTCTCACCGCTAGCACGTGAGCTGTTTTCGTATATCAATTTAGCTCGCCGACTGACAGAGTAAGCCCGCCGGGTGGCGGGCTTGAGTGGCTTTAGGTTTCGGTTGCGGCAGATGTTTCTGCAGACTCAAGCTGCTCAGCTTTAATCGCTTCCAACGCTGCCGCAAACTCCCCAGCGATATCGATAGCGTTGAGCGCTTCGGCATCTTCGGCGGCGTTAATTTTCTCACTGACGCGGCGCTCGGCCGTGAAGCAGGGCTGCACATGCTGGGCCACTGCTTTGGCAATTGGGGTGATCTCGGCCAGCGTGATCGTGACCCATCCGTTTTCACCTTTGAAGTCGGCGGTCGTTAGGAAACTATCGCGCAGCGTGGTATATGCCGCGTTGACTTGCGCTTGGCTTTCACGGTCGGTGCGAATTCGGGAGCCGTCGGGTAGCTCAACGCCGCCGGTTTCACGGTTATAGCGGACAGCGGCTAGTTCTCGTTGGGTAGCTTCTTTGCTTATATTGCCGTGCAACTCCCAATCACCATGTGGTGCAAGGATCTCCAGCGTTTCGGTATCGACATCGGCTACCGTTCGCCGGTAGCGCAGCACGAAACCGGATACTTGGTCATAAGCGGCGGTATACTCGTAGCCCTTTTCAAGAGAAGTATCGTTTGCTGGGTCTTGATACAACATCCCCACGTTAATCGCACCCGGTTCGGGCTGGTAATGCGCAGAATAAAGCCGTGCAATGCCAGAGGCGATATAATTAGATGATGGAACGGAAAACATGGCTTAGCCTCCTAGCGGAATACTTTGCAGTTGGGTGGGCGAGACGTTGATGGTCATGCAGCCGGAAGCAATACTGGTTTCGTTACTCCATCCTAATAGCCAGCCCGCTGATGTTTCGGCCAGACGAGTCGTGCCGTCGTACACGACAATGTCAGCATTAGCATCACCATTTGACGTATCGAGCCTGCATGCGATATAGACGGCTCCTTCTTTGTCAATACAAGCTGCCTGGGTGCCGGAACCCATGTCTGATGGGTTAATTGCTGCTAAAGCAGCCGTCGAGTCACTAATTGTCCAGAACTGGCCGTAATAACTAACGGCATAACCTAACTGCTTAGCCTCAGACCAAAACATGCCGCCATACATGTAATTTGGTGGTGTGCCATTAAGGATAGGAGAGGTGGCTCTGAACCCGCCATTAATGGGATCGGTAGTGACGTATCCCCAAAACTCCCCTTCGTATTGACGGATCATGAATACGCGATCCAGATTGCCCGAATAAAATGGCAGCCCTACTCCACTCCCCGAGCTTGCAATACTCCCAACCGTCGCGGCAGATGCCGGGGCGAAAACCGACATGTCATCGGCAGCGGAGGTGTTTTGACCTCCAATGGCGATGGTGTCGGTCTTGGCCATGTATGCGATGCCATAACCGCCCACGGAGTCGACCGAGTACTCAGCCTCCACGGTCATCGTGGCGGGATCGATCTTGATTATCCCTTTGTTCCCACCACACCATAGATAGCCACCGCCGAATGTGACCATGGTTCTGCCTGGCGCGTATGTCGCGTCTGACAGATCGCAATAGCCGATCAGATTGCAGTCTTTATCAAACTTGGCGACCCCGCTGGAAGATCCGCCGACGTAGAGATATTCGTCGTCGCCCCAGACGATGCCTGTCTGAGCGTGTCCAACAGTTGGACCATTAGTAAATGCCGCCCCGATGGTGCTCCACTGGCGTCCAGTGCCATCCATGTTGGCGACCGGCTGTAGAGTAGACGGATCAACTTTCACCAACGTGCCAGTCCCGTTAATGGTGGCGAAGTAAAGCGCCTTGAACGTGGTGACCGTTGTGAACGATGATTCTGGCGACCTGTCACTGCTGGGCAGGCTGTTACCGTGATGCTGTGCTTCCGGTCGGTACGTTTTACCCTCTTTAATAACGCCTGCTGGCAGGGCGATACTGGTCAGGTTGCTGATGTTGTTGAGCGACTCCCAAGCCACATTATCTTCATCGTCATAGAGCCACCAGCTGGTTGCCCGTTGGGTGTCCACACCTGCCGGGAACGTTTGAAACGCACTGGTTTCCAGGATTGGTTTCTCGTGTATGTTGGTCGCGCCATTAACGGGGCTCGTGATCGTGGGCTGCACGATGTATTGAGCCGTGGTGCGAAACGCGATCACGGCAGCGGGTGCCGAGTCGCCCAGGGTAGCGCCGGTATAGGTCACGCCGACAAACAGGTCGGTGTCGAGCGGCAGCGCCTCGTCGGGCCGCCAGCTGGTGAGATCCTCGCTGGTGGTGACCTCGATCACGATGTCTGTCAGCGCCTCATCACGGGCAACGACCCATGTTGCTGATGCCTGATCATCAAAACTCGCCGGGTAGGTTGCAAAGGCGGTCGCGCTGAAAGTGGGCTGTAAATCCACACCGGTATCGCCGCTACCGGGGTAGGTGATTTGTGGCGTGCGCACACGGGGCGCTCCCACGGCCAGGGCGTAGGTCACACCGGCACCGTCACGGGCGATGTTGAGATCGAGCGCGCCATCGGGCTCGCCTGCGTCCAGCACCAGGGTGAGCGTATCGCCGTCGCGGGTCAGCGTGCCCCGGCTGGCGTTGGCTGAATACTCGGCGGCGAAGTCAAAATCGGTGATCACGTATTCGTTGGTGGTGCCGGGGTAGATCAGGCCTTCGCCGGTGAGCGAGACACGGGCGACCTCGATCTCGCCGACTTCCTCGTTTTGGACGAACAGCACTTCATCACCGTCGCTTAGCTCGCTTTGAAAGCGCACTTGCGTTGCGCCCAGCGGCTGCCAGCGGTGACGGCCATAGCGCTCGCCGTTGACGTAGACCGCTAGACCCTGGGTGGTGACACCGGTGAGGGCGAAGATGCGCTGGCTTTCGACGGCAACACGGCGCTCCTCGCGAGACTCCACCTGCACGCCGATGCCTTCTTCTGGAGTGAACCATACGGTGTCGCCGGGCGCGTTGCTGGCCTTGCGCAGCAGCTGATTAACGGTGCCATCTTCCGGTAGCAGCATCGGCCGGATCTCGTCGATGTCTTGCTTGGTCGCTATAGTGATGTAGTCCGATATCTTCGCCGTGACGTTTTGCGCGTTGCCCACCACGGTGTAGAGATCAAAGACATTTTCGACCAACGTCGCGCCGCCACCGGCGGGCAGGAAGTCCGGCTGGTCTCCAGCGTTTGAGTAGCTGTAGAGCTGTTCTTCGCCAGTGTCCGGGTCTTCGGCAAATACGCCTAGCTCGCGCACAAAAAAGCCGTTATCCAATGACTCATTGGTCATGATGACGCGCATGCGTGAGGTGCCGTCGCCGATCACTTCAAAATCTTGGATGCTGAGCGAGAGCTGCTCATTATCTAGCGCTGCCATCGCATCCGGTGCCGCGCTGATCCCGTCGCCGAGGGCGACGCGGGAAAACGTTAAAGGCGCGCCGATCTGGGCTTTGGCTTGTAGGTTGCGGCCTGCCTGGGTGAGCACTAAGCCGGGAAAGTTGGCCATCGTTTTAACCTCTTACGGTGATATGACGGTGTTCGTGATAGGCGGTTGAGTGGGCGGTAGCGGCTTCGCCCATCACCAGGCGTAGCTGCCACGGTGAAATGCGAACGCGTGACGCGCAGTGCTGCGCGGAGCCGGTGTTGAATCCACTGGGGTCGTTGCGGGGTGTTGCCGGGCGCGGCCCCATGCGGGTATGCACGCCTTGCGCGGTGGCGGTGGCCAGGGTGATTGCCTGGGTAATACGACTTCGAATGACGATGGCTTCCAGCCAGCTGCGTGCGTTCTTCGCGGATTCGATTAGGCGAATTAGACGCTGGTAGTCGCGCTCACTGGTGAACGCACCTTCGCTGACCACACGAAAATGGAAGGGCTGGCCACCGTAGTTAAACCATTCCTGCACTTCGGCTTCGTCAAAGATGAGATCCACGGCGCGCTGCACCGCTGCCGGTGTGCCTTTGTGCCGGTGCAGGTATACCGAGGCATCTATCGCGTTGCGCTTTTGTTCCTCGCTCCACTGTTCATCCCACTCATCTACTGAAAGCGCCCAAGCGAGCCAGGGGAGCAGCCGTTCGGGGCACTCTTGCGGTCGCCACAGTGCGCGAATCGGCACACTAATGGTGTCGGTGCGGCTTAACGTTTCACTGACGGCGCGTTCTGTGGCAGTGGCGTTGGGCGGTAGCAGGTGGTTAGCCATTGACCACCTCGCTTGCAAGCTCGATAGCTTCGCAGTAGGGCGCTTGTTTGCGTGTGGTGGAGAGGGTGGCCGTGGGGCTGAGTAACTCGACCCGCTGCACGCCAGGTTGATGCAGGGCGGCATACACACCAGAGAGGGTGACTTGCGCACCAATGCGATGCTGTTCCTGGGTGTAGGCTTCGGCTGCGGCCAGGGCGTTTTCACGTACTACGGCGGCTTCCGGCCCCGGCAGAATGTGAAGCACGGCTTGAATGGTGTAGGGCACTATTTCGGCGCTGATGGCGGTTGAGTTATCCGTTAGCGGCCGGGTATCCAAGACATTGATGGCAGCATCGACAGTGCTTAATAGCTCGGACGGTGCTTCGCCATTCTCGAATTGCGACAAGACGACGACGGTAACGTAGCCGGGAGCTTCGCTAAAGGCGTCGGCATCTTTGACATCGCCGCTGGCACTGAGGGCGTGATAAATGTAGGCGCGCTCTGGCCCGGCGGTGCTGAGGCCATCCAATGACAGCAGTACGCGGCGGCGTAGGGCGTCGTTGACTTCAAAGGTGGGTGGTACCGGCGGGGTGGCGTCTGGGTCGCCGGGGTCTATTCCTAGCCGCTCCACATCGAACAGTGCGGCTAGGTGTTCGAGGTCTTCATCTTGCGCGTAGGCGAGCATCACCGCCTTAGCGGCTTCGTTGATGCGTTGGCGTAGCAACAGCTCACGGTAGGCGGCCACTTCTAATAGTTTGGTGAGTGGCTCGCTTTCCAGGGCGAGGGTGTCTGCCAGTTCGGGATCTCGGCTGATTAGGTCGGCGGTTAGCTCGGCGAGGATGGTTTCATAGTCGAGGGGCTCAATCACCGCCGGGGCGGGCAGCCGTGAAAGATCAATAGGGCTGTTCATACGTTCCCCCTGAGCGGCACGGCCAGACTGACGCTTTCACCGGTATCGACACGGCGGCCGCTAATGATGAGATCAAAGCGTCCGGGGCGTTGGGTGGAGACTTGCCGGGTGACTTGCTGCACGCGAATGCGCGGTTCCCACTTCATCAAGGCCACCACCGTAGCGGCGTAGGCACGCAGTGCGGTGGGGCCATTCAAAGGCTGGTCGATCAGTTCCGGCAGCAGCGAGCCGTAGTCCCGACGCATCACGCGGGAGCCAATTGGGGTGGTGAGAATGTCCGTCACCGATTGCTGGATGTGGGCCAGCTGTTCCATGGTGCGGCCGTTCTTAGCGTTCATGCCGGGCATTTCATTTCACCTTGTATTGGCCAGCGCTGGAGCCGCCGGTAACGGGTACTTCAGCATTGGCCTGCACTTCATCCACCACCGCGTTGGCGATCGCTTCCGCCATGCGGTTGACCCAGCTGTGTTCGCCCGTGGCAGTGGCCCCTTGGCTCTGCATCTCGCTGATGATTCGGTTTTTAAGCTGGGCTTTGCTAAGGGCCATTACTTACCTGCCTTAACGGTGCTGCTACCGTCGCCATGGGGGTTGCCGGTGAAGTGGCAGATATGCTGCTGAGTCACCACGCCGGTGCCCTGGTTGTGTTTGATCAGGGGGGCATCCACGGTCACGGTGCCTTTGGCCTTAACTTCGATGGGGCCTACGCAGTCGATGAAGAGCCGGTTTTTGCTGTGGTCGTACTCGATGCGGGTGCCATCGGGTAGCCATCGCCCGATCACATTGGGATCGCTGGAGGGCGCTGGGCGGGCATCGCTGACAATGCCGGTTAACACCACGCCTGCGGCGGGGTCGCCACCGGGGGAGAAGACAATCACCTGCTCGCCCTGGGTGGGTGGGTCCCAGTCTCGCGTGGTGCCTGCGCGGCCTTCGATCCACGGCAGCCAATCCGTTAATAGCTCGCCGGTTTTAACGCGCACACGGGCAGCGGCGTGATCCACCTCGGCGATGGTGCCGAGGCGGATCAGGTTGTGCAGCAGGCGGAGGAGTTCGGGAATGTTCATAGCCGCTATCCTGCGGCGGCGTTTGGCGAAGGCGAAGCGGTGGCGGGTGTGAGTGGGGTTATTTACACCGAGCCGCTTATACCGAGCTTAGGTGATGAAGCACTGAATCCATGATGTGCTCTTGATCCAGCGCTGTGAAACCGAGCAGTTCTCGCTGGGCGTACTCGACGCGGGGGCCGTCGCGGCTGACGCGATCTTTTAGGCCGCGTTGGTGGGTGGTGGCAATGCGGGCGACATTGCCAAAGAAACCCACCACGGCGGTGTCGCCCTGGGCGGTGGCCTTGAGCCACTTCGCGGTGGAGAGCTTGCTGAACATGGCGCGGCGTTTGATGCTGCCTTGCTGGGCGCGCAGGCGTTGTTCCTTACGCGGGGCGTAGGGCGTGCCGTCCGGGTTGGTTTGGGCGCGTATTCGCTCCCGCTGACGGCGGCGAAGATCTCGCGCTACGTGGCGGGCCAATGCTCGGCGCTGCTTAACATCCAGCTTGGCCAGCAGCGGGCCGACCCACTCTTCCAGTGCTTCCATATTATCCGCCATGCGCACCTTCCCACTCGGCGACCAGGGTGTAGTCGGCGTCCACCTCGCTATCACGAATCAACAGTTGCCAGCGAGGGGCCGGGCAGCCGGTGACCTCGAAGCGAGGCAGGGCGTGGTCGACCTTGATCTCACCTTTGTCGCAATCCATCTTGGCCAGCACCCGCTCGGTCAACTTCACCCGCAGGGCGACATCCACGGCGTTGTGGCTGAGGATCTCGGCTTCGAAGCTGATGGCTTCCGTTGGGTCGGCATCGGGCTGGTATTCGGCCAGCCATTTCAGCAGCGGCACGATGATGGTGTCGAGATCCGCACTGAAATCGGTGAGTACCAGTTGGGCGGTGAACTGGTATTCGTGGGTAAGGTTGGGGCCCCGGCGAAATTCGATGCTGCCTTCTTCCACGAAGGTAAGCAGCCGTTCGGGGTCGTTGGCGAGTGCCGGTACGGCGTTAATCAGATGGGCGCGTAGTAGGTGGAGCTTTTTCATCGGCGTTCTCATGGCAGGCGATGACGGCATCGACCTCGGCGGCGCACTGTGCCCAGGCGGCTTCGGTGCGTTCCAGCTGTAGGTCTAGCTCGCCATTGGTGAGCGGGTTACTGGCGGGGAGCGTGCAGGGGCTCGGCGTCGCGCACTGATTGGTGATAAGCATCGGCGCCGGTGACGGCGGGGCGGCGGCGCATCCGGCTAACAGCATCAGGCAGGCGAGCGGTAGCCCAAGCGCGAAGCGTTTCATTTTCACGGTGTAGTTCCTCGATAGTGGTGAGGCGGTTTGAAGCGGTGCGGGCCAGCGACGCCTGCTGCTGGGCCAGTGCGCGACGTTGATTGGCCTGGCGGCGGGCGTTGTCCCATAGCGCATTGATCACCACCATGTTTTGCGCTTCCCGCTGTAAAGATTCGGCCAGCTGCTGTTCGGCGACATCGGCACGGGCCTCGGCGGCATTGGTGCGCTGCCATAGCGCCCAGGTAACGGCAATGACCAGCGCTAAAATCACCACGGCGGCGAGTAGGCGGTTCATGGTGCTAACCCCTCCAGACACAGTTCACGTTCGGTAGCGCGGCGTTTGACCAAGCCGTTTAACCGCCTGCCACTGGCATAGACCCAGCGGCTTAGCTCATGGCAGGCGCCGTGAAGGTCGCCAGCGTTGAGCTTGCGCAGCAGGGTGGAGTGGGCGAAATTGCCTGCCCCCACGTTGTAAACAAAGGAGGCAAGCGCGGCGCGGGTGGGCGCTGATAGTGCGACCTTTGTGCGGCGATCGACCACTGCAAAGGCATCGCCCAGATCCTGCTGCAACAGGGCGGTGCATTCGGCTTGGCTGAGGGTTTGCCCCAGGCGGGCGGTTTCCGTGTGGCCGTAGCAGATAGTAGGAATCCCCACCGGGTCGCGGTAGGCGGTGGACTCATACCCTTCGTAAAACGAGACCACAGCGGTGGCGATACTGATGGCACCGGCGGCCAGGCTGAGGCCGAGTTTGGTTTTAAGACCCACGGCGTTTCTCCCAGTATTGGCGCAGGCGGGAGAGGTAGCGGGGAACCAGTAGCCCGATCTGCAGCGCGAGGTATAAGAGGGTTAGCACGGTGACCCAGTCGGCGGGCGTCATGCCACCAACGTGCAGCAGCGAGACGACGGCTGGGGGCGCGGCCTTGGCACTTTCGGTGGTGATTTCAAAGTGGTGGCTCATTCGGGCCTCGGCGATTTAAAACGTTAATCCCACAGGTTCACTGTGGGGGCGCGTTGGGTGGCCTGGGGGATGGCGGGTAAGATGACGGGCGTGCCGTGGGGCAGTAGCGGCCCCAGGTCAGCCAAGCCTGGATTGGCGGCGAGCACCTGCTCGGTGACGCCCTGGGTGGTGCCATAAGCGCGGTAGCAGAGGGCATCCAGGGTGTCGTGCTGCTGTGCGTGTACGGTTGTTGCGCTCATATCAGCTCGACCGTGCTGTGTGGCCGACCTTCGATCTCGCTGATCGCCCAGGCGGCATCGCGGCGGTAGCCATCGGCAGGGTCTTGCAGGCGTTCGCCGCGCTCCTGGCCGCTGTTGGTGGCGTCATAATCCGCGTAGCGTTCCAGCAGGCTGGCGTGGGCAGTGGAGTAAACAGCGCGTAAATAGAGCACGTTGAAGACTTCCGGCGTTTGCCAGACCGGAATCGGCAACGCTTCCATGGTGGGGTAGCCCGCCTTGACCTTGGCTTGCTGCCAGTGGCGCAGTACTCGGTTCACGGTGGCCATGGCTGCCTTCAGTGCGGTTTCGATGCGAGCGTGGGTAATAGTGGTATCCAGCCGGTGGGTTTCCCGGAAGTCGCTGGGCTGGATCGCAGGCCAGAAGCCGTTGTTTTCTATGGCGGTGGCTTCCGTTTCGCTGGTGGTGCCTGCCGAGATAAAGCTGCTCATCGGGTTACCTCAATTCAATAAAAGGGGGTGGGCGGCGTTCGAGCGACAGCGTTAAACGCCTGACTCTTACGTCGCGCCCCCTGACGTCGGCGGTCGACTCGGTTAGCTGTCAGCCTTTGGCTGTGCAGCGTTTTGTTTCAGCTCGCGTTCCAGGCGTTCGAGATCTTTCTTCACGCCTATGCGGTCGTTGAGTGATAAAGCGCGCTCCAGATTGACCTGGGCTTCTTCCAACTGGCCGGTGGCCCGGCAGGCGTAACCCAGCGCTTTGTGCAGCTTTGCGCGGATCTGATCGTGCATGTCAGCGTCGCGGGTGAGCAGCTCTACATCGATCAGATGAACCAGTAGGGCGGTGGTATCGGCTTCCTCTTCATCCAGCTGCTTTAACGCTTGGTCGGCGACTTCTTCGGCAATGATGGCGGCGGTGCCGCGCTCGAACTGATCCGGCGGGGTGAGGCCGTGCTTGGTAGCGTACTTGGCGATCGCAATGGCACCGGCTAGGTCTCCAGCATCAATACGCCAGAGCATCACGCGCATCAGCACATCGTCCTGGGCGCCTTGCCCGGCTTCCAGTACGCCGGCGATGTACTCGGCGTACTTGGGCAGGATCTCGCGCTTGATCTCGGCCTTGCGCTCCATGGATTGGGTGGATTTGAGCAGGCGGTAGTCTTCAAACAGCGCGGCTTGCATGAGCTCATACGCTTCGCCCTGCATGGGGGTTTCGCCCGCGTCAGCGGCCGCTAGGGCGGCGCTGACGCGTTCAAAGTGGCGGCGGGCTGGGCTGGTCATCGTATCTCCTTAACCGTTCAGCGCTGCTGGAGACAGCTCGATGTTTTCCACTAGGCAGCCCGCACCGAAGTCCTCCACCACATAGGCGTCGTTGGAGGATTCGAAGTTCTCCACGCGGTTTCGTCGTGGGTTCTCGGTGACGTAGCGGCGGCGGGCACCGTTCTGCCAGTAGACCGAGAGGTTATCCAGGGTGGTGACCATCAGCGCGTTATCGGGGAAGAAGGGCACATCCATGCCTTGCAGCCCGCCAATACGTTTCTGGCTGATGACTAGGTCGGCAGCCAGTTGCTCTGAAGGGGGGAGCTGATTGAGCAGTGGGAAATACTTATCAGCCATTAAATTGCGACCGAGGATGACCACTAGACTCGGCAAGCGACGGAACCAGGGGTCAAGCAGGCTATTGACTACGTCTTGGACAAGCGCGTCTAGCGTGGCGTAGTCACCGACAATCCCGGTTTTATTGCCTTCGGCATCTTTTGTGGAAGTGTGGTCGATTAGGATCTTGCCGTTGGTTTTACCGTCCTTCATTACTCGCTGAGGCGCCCGGGTGCGGTAATGCTGCAGCCAGCCGATGTTGACGTCTTCCAGGTAGGGGTTGGCCACCGGGTCGGTTTGGGCAGCGGCGGAGGTGCCGTTGAAGCCGATCATCATTCGGTCCAGCGCCTGCTGACGAACGATCACATCACGCACCATGGCCTGGAAGTTGGGGAACTTGGCCCAGGCATCTAGCTTGGCGTAACCCAGATGAGTGTCGAATTCGGTCATTCGGCACTCGTAGCCTTGGGCGTCCAGCGTGGTGAGGTCGCGGGTTTTGCGATCCTGGTTATTGACGTTGGTGCGGGCGGCGATGGGGCCGGTGACACCGAGGGCGAGCTTTTCGCCTTTCAGTTCATCGACGCCGACCATGTTGATGCGCGAGAGGAAGTCGCTGGACTCCTGAATGCGCTTCTCCAGGCGTTGCTGGATGGTGGGGTCGACGGCAAATTTCTGAGTGGCGTCCGGGACGCCGTTGAGCTTCGCCACTTTGGCGGCGAAGTTGTTGAAGTGCGAGCGGGTATCGTTGCGCATGGGCGTGGGCGTCTCTTAGCAGTCGGTTTCGATGGAGCCGTCGTTGCCAGTGGCAGGCTTGCGCGACGGGCGGCTGGGGGTGTAGTCGAGCTGGGTGTAAAGCGCGTCGAACTCTTTTTTCAGCGTTTCGTGGGCGCTTTTGAGCTCAGCAAAGGCGGCCTGAGTAGGGCGCTTTTTAAGCGATTCGCTGAGTGCCTGGTGTTTTTCCACAAACAGCCCGAGGGTCTCTTCCAGATCGGCGCGGAAGGCAGCAAAGCCGGCTTCTGTTTTGGCGTCCTGCTTTTTGAACAGTGCTTTGACGCGCTCGGCCAGTGACGGGCCGCGCTCTTCCGTTTCTTCTTGCTCGTTGAATGAGAGCTCGGTTTCGATGGCCTCAGAGAAGAGGTTTTCCGGGCGCTGCTTGCGGGCGGCTAGCGGGGAGTTTTTACCCTCGGACGCGCTGAACTTGAGCATGGAGGTGCCAAGAGAGGCTGGGGAATCAGTGACGGCCAGGCCGACCAGATACGCCTCGCCGGAGTCGGCAAAGTCGAGGTCGATCTCCATGGAGGTGTAGATCTTCTGGCGTTTCTCGACCATGGCTTTGAGCTCATCGGTCGGGTCGATCTCGGCGTATAAGCCTAGCTTGCCGTCGTCACCTTCTTCGGTTTTGAGCGCGGTGACGTCGCCGTAGGCTTTGAAGGGGCCTTCCGGCAGCAGGCCTTTGATGTGCTCCATATTGACCCGGCAGCCGTAGTTGTCGGGGTCGAAATTGACGGCCATTTGAGTGAGCCATTCGGCGCTGATGGTGCGGCCATCAGTGGTAGCGCCTTCTTTTGCAATGCGGTGCCAGGGCATGGTCGGGCCTCGGTGTGTGGGTTGAGCGTTTGGCTGCGGTCAGGTTCCCCGCACACGCGGCTTGGCTCAATGAGAGCTAGGTGTAAGTGGCGTGACTTACACCGGGCGGGGCAATCGTGACTGCGCCTGCGCGGGTACGCTGGCGGCATGACGCCTCAAGCCAACATCGACGACGACCACTACCGCCTCTCTGCCCGCCATCTTTTTTGGATGGGGTGGCGGATTGCGCGCATTGCCGAGTTCCTGGATGTCCCCAGGGCGACCATTGATTCGTGGAAGAAGCGCGACGCCTGGGATGACGCGACGCCGACCCAGCGGGTAGAGGGGGCGCTGGAAGCGCGCCTGGTGCAGCTGATTTGGAAGGAGCAAAAGGAAGGGAAAGACTTCAAGGAGATCGACCTGCTGGGCCGCCAGATCGAGCGGTTAGCGCGGGTGCATAAGTACCAGAACAGCCGGAAGGAAGCTGACCTGAACCCCAATATTGAACGCCGCAATGAGGGGCCGAAAAAGAAACCGGCCCGCAACGATGTGGGTGATGAAGGGGTGATTCAGATTGTCGAGGCGTTCGAGGCCTCGCTATTCGATTACCAGCGGGGCTGGTACCGGGCGGGGCAGCATGAGCGGATTCGTAACCTGCTCAAGTCGAGGCAGATCGGCGCGACCTGGTACTTCGCCCGCGAGGCGATCGCCGATGCCATGGAGACAGGTAAGAACAAGATCTTCATGAGCGCGAGCAAGGCCCAGGCGCACATCTTCCGGCACTACATCGTGCAGTTTGTGAAGGAAGTCACTGGGGTGGAGCTGAAGGGCGACCCCATCATTCTCGCCAACGGCGCGGAGCTGCACTTTTTGGGTACCAACGCCAAGACGGCGCAGGGCTACCACGGCGATACCTACCTAGACGAATATTTCTGGATTCATGGCTTCGAGACGTTTCGCAAGGTGACGTCGGGCATGGCCATGCACAAAAAGTGGAAACAGACCTACTTCAGTACGCCATCTTCCGTTGCCCATGAGGCTTACCCATTCTGGACCGGTGACCGGTTCAACAAACGTCAGAAGAAAGCCGACCGGGTGAAGATCGATATCAGCCACGCGGCCTTGAAGAACGGGGCGCGGGGGCCTGATGGCCAGTGGCGGCAGATCGTGACCATTGAGGATGCGATTGCCGGGGGCTGTGACCTGTTCGACATCGATCAGCTGCGCTTGGAGTACAGCGACGATGAGTTTGCGAACCTGCTGATGTGCGAGTTTGTGGACGACACGCAAAGTGCCTTCCCGCTGGCGATGATGCAGCGCTGCATGGTGGATAGCTGGGATGCCTGGCGGGATCTGAAACCCTTCGCGCCGAGGCCCTATGGCGAGCATCCGGTGTGGATTGGTTACGATCCGGCCGGTGATGGTGAAGATGGCGATGGGGCGGGCCTGGTCGTGGTCGCACCGCCAAAAACCTCTGACAGTAAGCACCGCATCCTGGAACGCCATCGCCTCAAGGGCCGCGACTATGAGGCCCAATCTGAGTTTATTCGCAGCGTGACCCACCGCTATAACGTGACCTTTATCGGCGTCGATACCTCGGGGCTCGGTGAAGCCGTGGCCCAGCTGGTGGCGAAGTTCTTCCCCACCGTCACCCGTTACCGCTATACCCCCGAAATGAAGTCGCGCCTGGTGATGCAGGCGCAGCAGATCATCAATAAGGGGCGGCTTGAATTCGATGCTGGGTGGGTGGATCTCGCTCAGTCGTTTATGGCGATCCGCCGGGAGCTGACCGCCTCCGGTCGTCAGATGACCTACACCGCCGGGCGAAATAACCAAACCGGCCACGCTGACCTGGCGTGGGCCACCATGCACGCCTTACACAATGAACCACTCGATGGCCCGGTCGATCACGGCACGGGCCGTTCCCTAATGGAGATGTACGGATGAGCGAAGCGGCAGCAGCGCAGAAGCCGCGGGTACGCGTGCCTGCTTACGTGAAAGACACCGAAACCACGGCCGCGCCTGCCAAAGCGGAGGCGTTCAGCTTTGGCGAGCCGACGCCGGTGATCGATGGTTATGATTTTTTCTACACCGGCTGCTGGATGCTGGGCAATGAGTGGTATGAGCCACCGGTGGATTTTCCAGCGCTCTCCCAGACCTACCGCGCCACGGCGCACCATGGCTCAGCTATCCAGGTGAAGCGCAATATTCTGGTGCGTTCCTTTATTCCCCATCCGCTGTTAAGCCGCCAGGCGTTCAGTGCGCTGGCCACCGATTACCTGGTGTTCGGCAACTGCTACCTGGAAAAGATTTATGGTCGCTTGAACAGACTGCTGGCACTGAAACCAGCGCGGGCGAAGTACGTTCGCCGCGGGGCGGATCTTAGCCGCTACTTCTGGGTGCCCAACTGGTCGGATCGTAGCGAGTTCGACGAGGGCAGCATCATTCACCTGCTGGAACCGGATATTAACCAGGAGGTTTATGGCGTGCCGGATTACCTGGGCGCGTTGCAGTCGATCTACCTGAACGAAAACGCCACGCTGTTTCGGCGCAAGTATTACCTCAATGGCTCACATGCGGGCTTTGTGATGTACGTCTCCGACGCTGCCCACAACCAGGAAGATATCGACGCCATGCGCACGGCACTTAAAGAGTCGAAGGGCGTTGGCAACTTCCGCAACCTTTTCCTGTACAGCCCCAACGGTAAGAAAGACGGCATTCAGATCATCCCGATCAGTGAAGTGGCCGCCAAGGATGACTTCGCCGCCATCAAGAACATCACCCGCGACGACCAGCTTGCCGGCCACCGCATCCCCCCGCAGCTCATGGGCATTATCCCCAATAACACCGGCGGGTTTGGTGACGTGGAGAAGGCTGCCAAGGTATTTGTGACTAATGAGCTAGAGCCGGTGCAGGCGGTGTTCAGCGAGATCAATGATGTGCTGGGGGAGGAGGTGATTCGGTTTAAGGAGTATTCGTTAGACCCATAATAAAAAAGCGCCTGGCATGACCAGGCGCACATCGCTCGTTTCATCCATGAAAGCAGTGGGAGCGTCCCGGCCCCGCAAGCGATAACAACTACTGTATATCAATACTGTATATTTGAACAGGTATCATGGATGATGAATCGACCGATATTGCCCTGGATGGGCGGCAAGCGACGCTTGGCCAAACAGATCCTACCGCTATTCAAACCGCACACCGCCTACGTGGAGCCATTCTGCGGCGGTGCTGCGCTCTTCTTTATGAAAGCACCCAGCAAAGTAGAGGTGATCAACGACGCGCATGGGGAGTTGGTCAATCTCTATCGTGTGGTGAAGCACCACCCTGATGAGCTGGTGAAACAGTTCCGCTGGGGGCTGATCAGCCGGGAAGAGTACCTCACTCAAAGAGAGATCGACCCTCGCCACCTAACGGATATCCAGCGGGCGGCGCGGTTCTTCTACCTTCAAAAGCTAGCGTTTGGCGGTAAGGTCAGCGGCCAGACGTTTGGCACTTCTGCGGTTTCCCCACCACGAATGAACCTGCTGCGCATTGAGGAAGATCTCAGCGCCGCGCACCTGCGCCTGGCTCGTACAGTGGTTGAGCACCTGGATTGGGCGGAGTGCATCAAACGCTACGATCGGGAAGGGACGTTGTTCTACCTCGACCCACCTTACTGGGGGACTGCTGGGTACGGCTGCGACTTTCCGCTTGAGGAGTATAACCGCATGGGCAAGCTGGCCCGAGAAGGGCAGGGACAGTTTGTGATCAGTGTCAACGACACGCCCGAGATGCGCGATGCCTTCCATGGACTGAACATTCAAACTACTGAAATTCGGTACACGGTCGGTCAGCGGGCCACCGAGCCGCGCGGCGAGCTGATTATCAGTAATCGCTGAAACAGAAGTCAGGCCTATAACAATAACGCCGCCTCAATGAGGGCGGCTATCGCTTATCCAGTAGCCTGAGAAGAGAGACAGCTATCTCTATAGGTACGCTCTTCTTGGATACTGCCATCCTCTTGATATATTTCAACGACTCCATCTTTACCAACCATATATTCTTGCATGAACAAAATGGTTTTCTCTTTAGTATCAGCGCGCCCAATGGCCAACCGGGCTCCGGCTCTTTGGAACTTCCATTCATCTTCCTCTTTTGAGATGTGATAGTTTTCCACCTAGCCCCCTACAGTTGAAGTTTGCTTTGGCTATATTAAACCAAAAAAACTAGCCCTGCCCACCCACGGCGCGCCGTCGACTCCCCGCCCCGCCTGCGCGCTAAACCTGTGTGTTTTTATGCACCCATGCACAGGCCGCTAAACCGCGCCGTTACAAGGGAGCGTGGCCAAATTACGCTCGCTCATTCTCATGCGGAATCGTGCAAATTTCTTCACAAAGCGAAAGGTCGTGGGGTAGGCCAGCTTGGTTTCACATGAAAGCTTGGGTGCGTCGGAAAAAGGTAACTGTAGTAATTTTGACGATTTTTGACCGTAGGTTATTGTTTATCTTTATTTTCTTGGTTACCTCTAAAAGGTAATAGAAGGTGACCTAAAAGGTAATCATAAAATAAGTGTCTGAAAATATTGGGTTTCTTGAAAGTGAGAATTCACCTCTTATAAAGGTAACCAGGTCACCTATCAGTTACCTTATTATTACCTTTTGAACGACTGTTTTAATTGTATTTATATCAACTTCTTATGACAAAATATGGAGTTTGGTTACTTTTATTACCTTTTTCCGATACCCCCAAACATTCTGGCCTAGCCCTCGCACATGATGCGCACACGCACGTTTTCAGGGTGTTAACGCCAAAAGCTGGGGAACATGCTGGGAATGGAAATGCTTCGTTTGCTCGGTACAGTAGTATGTAAATCAATGGCTTACTGTAAGTTTGGCTGCTCAGTGTGGTTTCGAATCCCTCCCCCTCCGCCACAGAATTTAAGAAAGCCCGCTCAATTGAACTGACCCCATAAACTTGGACAGTGAACAACTAAGCGGCCAAGGCCTGATTCCGGTACTGCACCGGACTCAGGCCTTTTAGTTTGGTCTTAATACGCTCGTGGTTATAGTAATGGATATAGTGTCGGATGCCCGCCTGTAACTGCTCAATAGTGGCGAACCGATTCAGGTAGAAATATTCAGACTTCAGCGTTCCAAAGAAGCTCTCCATCGCGGCATTATCCAGGCAATTTCCCTTGCGTGACATGCTCTGGATCACCCCATGCTCGGCGAGCTTGCGCCGGTAGGCAGGCATCTGATATTGCCAACCTTGGTCGGAATGCAGCAGCGGCGCGTCTTGGTCGGTCAGCTTGGCCAAGGCTTTGTTCAGCATCTCCCCTACCAGCGAGAACTGTGGTCGTTTCTGCATGGTGTAAGACACAATTTCCCCGTTATAGAGGTCCATCACGGGCGACAGGTACAGCTTCTCGCCTCGGACATTGAACTCCGTGACGTCGGTGACCCACCGTTGGTTGGGGCGTTCAGCCTGAAACTGACGGGCAAGAAGGTTGGGAACACTGGCCTGCTGGCCACGATAGGAGCGGTATT
>NZ_JBANSN010000030.1:0-50573 GCF_037070215.1 Vreelandella arctica
GGTAGGCATCTGAGTAACGGGTATAAGTTTTTTTCTTCATTGATGTTGTCGATCTTGCCATGGTTCACCTCATCGTAGCGTATTACATTTTTGAGGTGTCTACTGTTACTGGGCAAGACCAGTGTCTACTGTTACTGGGCAAGACCAGGTCTTGTTGCCATGCTGCCACCTAGTGATGTCTTGGTGCATATTAGCACCTCTAATTAGGTGGCCAAATTCACTATGCCACTACAACTATCCCCAGCGATTAATAAGAAACGGTTGATAGTAGGGGTTAATTATCTCTAACGCCTTTTGAGGCAGCGCATTCCCTATCTTGATTTGGCGATAGATCCAGAACAACATCAGCACATCTCGCCAATACGTCGTTAGGTTAAGATTAGCCATATCATTAAACGTCAACAAGCCGCTACGGATCTCTGACTCATATTCCAATAGTTTGCGTATGGTAGTCGGGGAGGTGCCAATTGGCATTAAAGGTACTGTGCCTGGCTGGGGTATAGTTTCATTACTATTCAAAAGTTCAAGCGCACGCTCATGTGTGCTTTCATAGACGTGAATAGAACCAACTTGATGTGTGTAGTGACCGATTTTGCAGCCTATGCGGGCAGCAATATACTCTTGCAAGAAAGTAAAAGAGAAAATATCGTTCAGCATGCCAACGTAGGCATCATTTGCACGCATATAGCTGACCATGTTCAACTTTTCTTCGCGGAGTAGCAACTGAAGACCCAAGGTACATGAAACGTCGATATTGCGTCGATAAAGATCTTCTTCCGCACTAAATATTTGAAGGACAGCGCGCTTACTGTCGGGATCGTCATTTTTAAGGATATCAATCACTCGTTCGATTTGATCGAGCGTGTCTGCACCAAAGTTTTTAAGACGAGCTCCGTAACCAGTACCAGGTAAGCTTATACCATCTGGGCTGTAGCGTTGCATTGAAGGGGCGTACCAGGAAATAAATGCTAAGTCGTTTTTACCTGATAAATACCATAACGCTTCTGCATAATTAAAAACAATATTTTGTTTGCGTATTTTGCTTAGACAAAAACGATCAGGAGGATTGTCGAGTCGGATATTGAAGCCAATGAGTTCTCGCTCTTTATTTCCTCTAGGTGAGTTAACATATTCATATTCAAAGCAGATTTTATGCAGTGTATCTCTGTAGAGGCTGGTGAAATTCGTATAATGTTTGTGCATCATTATATTCATCTCTTTCGGTGGACAAAGAGGCGTATTTTGCTGATACGAATGATGGCGAGTAGTTTAAAAAGCTGAATTGGAGCTGTGAATCGCGTTTGATTTTTCTTTGACGATCAAACTGTGCAAATTAAAGGCTTTCACGACAGTATCTGCGACGTGATCAGCTAAGGCTTCATTGAAGTTGAGTTTTCCGTTTATAACTTTCGCCCAGCGGCAGTCCGCAGCATCATCACCAGGCCGTAGCTCGCCATCAACGTAGTGACATAAAAGGGCAACCAAGGCGAAGTGGTGGTGACTTCCCTCTGGGTCATATCCGATTACTTCTACTACATCAATTAACGGTCCTACCAATGCTGTGATACCGGTTTCCTCCATTAATTCGCGCTTTGCTGCACAATGTAGGCTTTCTCCCGGTTCCACTGATCCTCCGGGGAAGCCCCAAGTGCCCCGTTGAGGTTCTTTACTGCGTTGGACGAGGAGAACTTCATTATTACGCAGAGTTACGGCGATTGCTGCCAAGCGTGGCTTGGCAAGTACGGAGTTCAGGCGGTTTTTATCAGACGTGTTAAAAGGGGAGGTACTACTGAGCGTAGATGCGTTAGCGGGCGTTGAGTTACCTTGCGACACGATACACTCCTGCATTGAGATTCGGATAATACAGGCGTAGGTGTCAAAACAGATTCATATATGGTTTATGTCCGTTCCTACGCCGGTATCAGCCGGATCAGGTTCAAAGGGTTTGGATAACTCCATCTCAGCCTGAATAACAGGCACCCCTCGGAAAAGTTACTGTTACTATGAGTTTTAGTATAAGTCAATATTTGGGGGGCAATTCAATGCGGCGGCTTGGCGGACGCCGGGGCGGTTTTGACACCTTCTTCGCACACTTGGCTAACGGCTAATTGGCCCGGCTTATTCGCCAAAATCACCGCGCGACGTGGTGCGGGGTAGCCTTCAATGGTGCGCGTACGGTCGTTAGGGTCAAGAAAATCCGCCAGTGATTGGTAGGTCATCCACGCTGTTGAACGCTGCTCTTCCAGGGTGGTGACCGCTTCATCGACCACGCGGACGTTGATAAAGCCACAGCGTTCCAGCCAGTGGCAGAGCGCTTTGGAAGAGGGTAGGAAGTAGACATTAGGCATCGCCGCATAGCGCTCGCCGGGCACGAATACCGTCTGCTCGTTTCCCTCAACCACCAGGGTCTCCAGCACCAGCTCGCCACCTGGCGCCAAGGCTGCTTTTAACTGCTGCAGATGTTCCAGCGGAGCAGGGCGGTGGTAGAGCACGCCCATGGAAAATACCGTATCGAAAAAACCGAGGTTCTCCGGCACATCCTCAATGCCCACCGGTAAGAACTGCGTTTTTCCGCCATCGGCATCGCCGACGAAGTGGCGTACCGCCTGAAACTGCCAGTAAAAGCGTGGCGAGGGGTCTATGATCAGCACGAAGGCCGCGCCTGCCCCGGCCATCCGCCAGGCGTGATAACCGCTGCCACCACCCACGTCGAGCACCTTACGATATTGTAGCGGTGCCAAGTGCGGGGCCACTCGTTGCCACTTCCAGTCCGAGCGCCATTCGGTATCAATATGAATGCCACCCAGTTGAAAAGGGCCTTTACGCCAGGGGGCGAGCTTTCTTAGCAGGTTAAAGCACTGACGCTGCTGGCTGTCACTCAGGGCAAGGTCGACGGTGACCGTATCGCTGTTTAAGTCCACGTGCCTGTCGGAGGGCAGCGCTGGCAGTTTAGCAACAGCCTTTTCCCAGGCGGAGAGGTCGCCATGGCGGTTACGATCTAACCCGTGGGCTAACTGCTCAGGTAGCTTTGTAAGCCAGGGTGTTAGCGAAGCATCCAGGGTTGCTTGATCCAAAAACGCCTGATAAATCGCGCGATGATCGTCGGGTAACGGCGCCACCTTTAACCCTCCTTAAACGCAATTAGCGAGGCAAAGTTAAGGTACTGGAACCAGGTCATCGAGCGTGGAAAGCCAGCCTGCTTCAAGCGGCCATGGAGGGCGTCGAGGGTATCCGGTACCAGTACGTTTTCAAGGGCGGTGCGCTTCTGGCTTATTTCCAGGTCGCTATAGCCATTAGCACGCTTGAAATCATGGTAGCGCTCGACCCGCCAGGCGTTATCGCGCTCGTCGGCATCCACGGTTTTCTCTGAGAGAATCAAGACGCCACCCGGCTCCAGCACCGCGTAAAGCCTTGCCAACAGCGCATCGCGGTCTGCGGCAGGGAGAAACTGCAGCGTAAAGTTGAGAATGATCATGCCCGAAGGTGCATACTCCAGGGTACGAATATCAGCTTCTTCTACCTGCATAGCATACGCAGGGCACTCGTCGGCAAAGGTTTGCCGGGCCTGGGAAACCATGGCGGGGGAGAGATCAACGCCCGTATAGCGAAAGGCGTCCGGCGCCAGCGCGCCCGCTAACGCCAGGCCCGAGGCGCCCAACGAGCAGCCCAGGTCATACACATGGGCGCCGTGGCGCAAATGGCGCTGGGCAATGAGACTCAGCATACCCAAAATTTGCCCGTAACCAGGCACCGAGCGGCGGATCATATCAGGAAAGCAGGCGACCACTTTTTCATCGAAAGAGAAGCGCGCTACCCGGTCAAGGGGTGTCGAAAAGATAGCGTCACGGTAAGATGCATCACTCATGGGCAAGCCGGAATCATGGAAAAGGCGTATTAGTTTACGCGCCCTGAATTAACGAGAACAGGCCTGGTTAGAATAGACTTGGTTAGGATAGGCCTGGTTAGAATAGATTCCTGCTGCAAGGATCGACGCCACTGGAGATGCCATATGGCCTCAGCATCAAGCGCTACCCCCGATACGTTACCCGCGTGGCAGACGTTGAAGCATCACGCTGAAACGCTGCAGCACGTTCACTTGAAAACGCTGTTTGGCACCGAACCCTCTCGCTGGGAAAGCTTTACTCGCCAGGTGGCAGGCTTGACGCTGGATCTTTCCAAGCAGCGCTGGGATGACGATACGCTCGAACATCTGTTTACCCTGGCCAGCGAAGCGGGCGTACCCTCTGCCATTGAGGCGCTGCTAAGTGGCAAGCGGGTGAACGTCAGCGAAAATCGCCCGGCGTTGCACACGGCGTTGCGTTTACCCGCCGATGCGACGCTTGAGGTGGAAGGTGAAGATATCGTCGTCGCTGTGCACGAAAGCCTTGCCCAAATGGAGCGCCTGGTGAGCCGTTTGCACGCCGGGCAGTGGCGCGGGGCCACCGGCAAGCCGATTCGTCATGTGGTTAATCTAGGTGTCGGCGGTTCTGACCTTGGGCCGTTAATGGTTACCCATGCGTTGACAGATTTCCGGCCCAAAGGTATTCATCCGGTCGAAGTGCACTTTGCCTCTACCATGGATGGCTCGCAGTTAGCGGATTATCTGAGCCGGTTAAACCCTGAAACCACCATCTTTGTGCTGTCATCTAAATCATTCACGACTATCGATACGCTCTCCAACGCCAACACGGCTCGCGAGTGGCTGTTAAGCCGCTTGACCCAACATGGCGCGACGCCGATTAGCGCTGAATTAGTGGTTCGTCAGCATTTCATTGGTGTTTCGGCGAGTCCTGAAAAAATGACCGAGTGGGGCATCACTCCCGACCACCAGTTAACCTTCTGGGAGTGGGTGGGCGGTCGCTATTCGCTTTGGGGCACGATTGGCTTACCCATTGCGCTGGTGGTCGGCATGGCGAATTTCCGCGAATTCCTCGCGGGTGCCCACGCCATGGATCGCCACTTTTCTGAAGCGCCCATGGAAGATAACTTACCTGTCCTGCTTGGATTGGCAGGTATCTGGAACGTCAATTTTCTGGATATTCGCGCGCACTCTATTCTGCCCTACGATGGGCGTTTGGAGTACTTTGCCGCATACCTTGAACAGCTGGAGATGGAGTCCAACGGCAAGTCAGTGACTCGCCAAGGTCAACCCGTCAACTACTCTACCTGCCCGGTGCTTTGGGGGCAGTTGGGGCCCAATGCGCAGCATGCGTTTTATCAGTTACTGCATCAGGGCACTCAACCGGTCGTGTGCGATTTCATAGCGCCGCTGAAGCGCTATAACGAAGTAGAAGATCCGGACACCCGTCACCATCTTAAAGCTCAACACCGCTTGTCGCTGGCGAACTGCTTTGCCCAGTCCCGCGTTCTTATGCTTGGCGACGATGCCTTGGAAGATGACGGCCCGCGGCCTGAGCATAAGCGCTATCGTGGCAATCAGCCTTCAACCACAGTGCTGCTTGACCAATTGACGCCCGCTACCCTGGGGTCGCTTATCGCGCTATATGAACACAAAGTGTTTGTTCAGGCGGTAATTTGGGATATCAACCCGTTTGACCAGTGGGGCGTTGAGCTAGGTAAGCAGATCGCCACGGACACTCAAAAGATTATCGACCATCAGGGCGATCTATCGCGGATGGATGCTTCCAGTAAGGGGTTGATTGAAGCGTTCTGGGCGGCTGAGCAGGAATAATGTAGCCATTCAAGCCCGGGGCTAACCCGGCGACAGGTCTACGAGGAGGCGCTGTGAACCCATCCATGGGCGCTAAATTTGCCATCTGACCGCCATGGATGGCGGAAATGCCGGAATTGAAGGGATCACTTTTCCGGCCATGGCAAATGACCTCCTCTACGACCTATCCCCGGCGCCCCTGGTAATAAGCATGAAGCATGGCTAGATATACAGCTTTTTGCTTTTCCGCTATCCTGTGCTTCTTTGCAAGCTGCCCATTACTCGATTCAGCATTAATATGGCTGCCAGTACGATTTTTCAGGGAACCGACGTTACATGACCCAGTTTGATGCCTCTCAGTACGGCGCGAGTTCCATCGAAGTCCTGTCCGGGCTCGAGCCGGTACGTAAGCGTCCCGGTATGTATACCGACACCACACGCCCCAATCACTTAGCCCAGGAAGTCATCGATAACAGCGTCGATGAAGCGCTGGCGGGGCATGCCACCATGATCAACGTCGTGCTGCATAGCGATGGCGGGATCGAAGTGCAGGACAACGGCCGGGGGATGCCGATCGATCTGCACCCTGAGCACGGTGTGTCAGGCGTTGAACTGATATTTACCAAGCTACACTCTGGTGGCAAGTTCTCTTCCACTAGCTACCGCTTCTCGGGCGGCCTGCATGGGGTAGGGGTGTCAGTGGTTAACGCGCTGTCGCGTCGGTTAGATGTCGAAGTCACCCGCGATGGCGCACGCCATGCCATGGCCTTCGAGTTCGGTGAGAAAGTCGAAGAGCTGCATGAGATTGGCAAAGCCCCCAAGCGGGCAAGCGGTACTCTGGTGCGGTTCTGGCCAGACGAGAGCTACTTCGATAGCCCCAAGCTCGCGCTAACCCGGCTTAAACATCTGCTGCGTGCCAAGGCGGTACTTTGCCCCGGCTTGAAAGTCACGCTGGTAGAACCTGACGGTACTTCGACCGAGTGGGAGTTCGCCGACGGTTTGCGCGACTATCTGGTCGAAGCTACCGACGGCTACGAAGTGCTGCCGGCGGAGCCGTTTGTCGGCCACTTCAATGACGACGAGCACGGCGTAGACTGGGCGATTCAGTGGCTACCCGAAGGCGGAGAAGCGCTGCTGGAGAGCTACGTTAACCTGATTCCCACGCCGCAGGGTGGCACCCATGTAAACGGCTTTCGTTCCGGGTTGCTGGACGCGCTGCGCGAGTTCTGCGAATACCGCAGCCTGTTGCCCCGGGGCATAAAACTCACCGCCGACGATCTTTGGGAGCGCACCTCCTTTGTGCTCTCGGTTAAAATGCTCGACCCACAGTTTGCCGGGCAAACCAAAGAGCGGCTCTCGTCTCGAACCATTGCCGGTTTTGTTTCCGGCGTCGTTAAGGACGCTTTCTCGCTGTGGCTGAACCACCACGTGGATCAGGCCGAAGCGATTGCCGAGCTGGTGATCAGCGCGGCGCAAAATCGGCAGAAAAAAGCCAAAAAGGTCGCCCGTAAAAAGGTCACTTCCGGCCCGGCGCTGCCCGGTAAGCTGGCGGACTGCTCCGGCCAGGATCCCGCCCAGAGCGAGCTGTTTTTGGTCGAAGGGGACTCGGCAGGCGGCAGTGCCAAGCAGGCACGTAACCGCGAAACCCAGGCCATTTTGCCCCTGCGCGGTAAAATCCTGAATACCTGGGAGGTGGAGACCCACGATATCTATGGTTCTCAAGAGGTTCACGATATCGCGGTCGCCATTGGCGCCGACCCTGGAAGCGCCGATTTAGAAAAACTGCGTTACCACAAGATCTGTATTCTCGCTGATGCCGACTCTGACGGCCTGCACATTGCTACGCTGCTCTGCGCACTGTTCGTGCGCCACTTCCCCAGTTTGGTGGATGCAGGCCATGTCTATGTCGCGATGCCACCGCTTTACCGCATCGATTTGGGCAAAGAAGTGCATTACGCCCTGGATGAGAGCGAAAAAGCCGCCATTCTCAAGCAGCTCGCTAACAAGCGTGGCACGCCCAACGTCCAGCGCTTCAAGGGCCTGGGTGAGATGAGCCCGCTGCAACTGCGTGAAACCACCATGTCGACGGAAACTCGACGCCTCGTCCAGCTCACTTTAACGGAAGGCGACGGCACCATGGAAATGATGGATATGCTGCTGGCCAAAAAGCGTGCCAGTGATCGCAAAAAGTGGCTGGAAGATTACGGCAACCTCGCAGACATTGAGGTATAACCCCCGATGACCATGGATATTCAAGTAGCGGAGGGAGACGTCGAACGCCTCTCCCTGCGCGACTACACTGAAAAAGCGTACCTCGACTACTCGATGTACGTCATTCTCGACCGCGCCTTGCCCAATATCGGCGACGGTATGAAACCCGTGCAGCGGCGGATTATTTACGCCATGCGCGAGCTGGCGCTGCACGCCAACGCCAAGTATAAAAAGTCGGCGCGTACCGTCGGTGACGTACTGGGTAAATTTCACCCCCATGGCGACAGCGCTTGCTACGAAGCCATGGTGCTGATGGCACAGTCATTTAGCTACCGCTATCCGCTGGTGGATGGCCAGGGCAACTGGGGTAGCCCCGACGACCCTAAATCCTTTGCCGCCATGCGCTATACCGAGGCCAAGCTTTCCAAGTTCGCCGAAGTGCTGCTGGGTGAACTAGGCCAAGGCACCGTCGATTGGGCACCCAACTTCGACGGCACCATGCAGGAGCCGCTGGTACTGCCTGCAAAGTTACCCCATGTGCTGCTCAATGGCGGTACCGGGATTGCCGTCGGCATGGCTACCGATATTCCGCCGCACAATGTGGCGGAAGTCGTCGAAGCCACATGCCATTTGTTGCGCAACCCCAAGGCGACCACTGCCGATTTAATGGAATTCGTGCCTGCGCCGGATTTCCCTACCGATGCGGAAATTATTACCCCGCCTGCGGACCTGCGTAAGCTCTACGAATCAGGCCGCGGCTCGGTCAAACTTCGCGCACGTTATATCCGCGAAGAAGCCAATATCATCATTACCGCGGTGCCTTATCAGGTGAGTGGCGCTAAGGTACTTGAGCAGATTGCTGCTCAAATGCAGGCCAAAAAACTGCCCATGGTGGCCGACCTGCGCGATGAATCGACCCATGAAGAGCCAACGCGGCTGGTCATTGAACCGCGCTCCAATCGGATTGACGTTGAGTCATTAATGGCGCACCTGTTCGCCACCACCGATTTGGAAAAGAACGTGCGGGTGAACATGAACGTGATCGGCCTGGACGGCCGCCCACGGGTCATGCCGCTGCCGGAAATGCTGGGCGAATGGCTACAGTTCCGCCGTAGCACGGTGCGCCGCCGTTTAGAGCACCGCCTAGGTAAAGTCGAGGATCGTCTGCATATCTTGGAAGGCCTGCTGATTGCCTACCTCGATCTGGATGAAGTAATCCGTATTATCCGTGAGGAAGACGATCCAAAAGCCTCGCTGATGGCGACTTTCAGACTCTCCGAACGTCAAGCGGAAGCCATTTTAGAGCTGCGTCTGCGTCATCTTGCCAAACTCGAAGAGATGAAAATTCGCGGTGAGCAGGATGAGCTTGAAAAAGAGCGCAAATATTTAGAAGGTCTGTTAGGCAGCGAAGCCAAGCTCACTACGCTGATTGAAAAAGAGATTCGCGCGGCGGGTAAAGAGCATGGTGACGAGCGCCGCTCGCCGCTGGTCGAGCGGGCAGAGTCCAAGGCACTGTCTGAAGTAGAGCTGCTAGGCGCTGACCCGATTACCGTGGTGCTCTCGGATAAAGGCTGGATTCGTGCGGCCAAGGGGCACGATATCGACCCCGAAGGGCTCTCTTATAAAGCCGGGGATAGTTTCCAACTGTCGGCAAAAGGTAAAACCAATCAGCCGCTGGTGCTACTGGACGATACCGGGCGTGCCTATACGCTGTCTGCGCATAACTTACCCAGTGCGCGTGGCCAGGGTGAGCCGGTTACCGGGCGTGCTAACGTTGCCGCCGGAGCGAAGATGGCGGGGCTGATGTTTGCGCCACCGGAGCGGCATTTCGTACTTGCCACTGATGGCGGCTATGGCTTTGTGGCGCGGCTAGATACGCTCACCGGTAAAAACAAAGCGGGTAAAGCGGTCCTTAGCCTGCCCAAGGGCTGCAATGTCATGGGGCCAGTGGAAGTGCCTGAGGGCGAGGAGCTGTGGGTGGCTTCGGTGTCAAATGAGGGCCGACTGCTGCTGTTCCCCTTGGATCAGTTGCCCGAGATGTCTAAAGGCAAGGGCAATAAAATGCTCGATATCCCAGGCCCACGAGCCGCCCGCCGGGAGGAGTTTGTTACCGGCATTGTGGTGCTAGCTGCCAGTGATGCGCTGTTGATCCATGCTGGCAAGCGCAAGCTGACGCTAAAAGCCGACGACTTGGCATACTATCGCGGTGAGCGTGGTCGGCGTGGTAGTAAGCTGCCCCGCGGCTTCCAGAAAGTAGATCGACTAGAGGCAGGGGAGTAAGTAATGGCACGCGGTGATTTGATCCTAACCGTACTAGCGTCGGATTTAACCGCCGACATTCAAACTCAGGTAAATGCTCTCATTACGCAGTTTAATCTGAACGTGAAGAGTACCCAACGGCTTGCCGATGTCTCATTTCAGTCAGGTGACGGCATCGACTGTGTTGAGTACTGTTTGTCTGGCGACGCAGATAGCAAAGCAGTGCGCGACGCCGCGCTTTTGCTGAGTGAAACGCTGGGTATTGATATCGTTGCCCAACCAGATACTCGCGATCACGTTCAGCCCCGTTTGGTCTGTTTCGATATGGACTCCACGCTGATTAAAGCTGAGGTGATTGATGAGCTTGCTCGCCGCCATGGCGTGGGTGAAGAGGTCGCCGAAGTCACCGAGCGTGCCATGCGCGGGGAGCTGGATTTCAAGGCGAGCTTTCGCGAGCGGATGAGCAAACTGGTCGGTTTGGATGAGTCGGTGCTGGCGGACATCGCTGAGGAGCTGCCGCTGATGGAGGGCGTTGAACGCCTGATGGTCAATCTAAAGCGGTTAGGCTATCGCACCGCCATACTCTCCGGCGGCTTTACCTACTTTGCTCTCCACTTACAAAAGAAGCTTGGCTTTGACGAGATTCATGCCAATGAGCTGATCATTGAAAATGGCAAAGTGACCGGTGAAGTAAGCGAACCAATCGTGGATGCTGAGCGCAAAGCCGAACTGCTCGAAGTCATCGCACTGCGACAGGGCTTTACCCTCGATCAGACGATAGCGGTGGGTGACGGTGCCAACGATCTTAAAATGCTGGCCAAAGCGGGGATGGGCATCGCGTTTCGGGCCAAGCCGTTGGTGCGTGCCCAAGCGTGTCAGGCGATCTCGACATCGGGGCTTGACGGTGTGCTCTACCTGCTCGGCTACCAGCAGCAGGATTTAACACCGTAGAACCTGCTGTGGCAGCGTCGCGAAAAGTGTCATTGCGAGGAGCCTGCGACGCGGCAATCTCAACCTGCGGGGGCGCAGTTCAACCCGAGATTGCCGCGCTTCGCTCGCAATGACAAAAGCGAGATTGCCGGACTTCGCTCGCAATGACAAAAGCGAGATTGCCGCATCTCGCTCGCAATAACAAAAGCGAGATTGCTTCGCTTTCAGCCATGGCCCTTATCGGGGTGCGGTACCGGTTTGTCGCCGACTTCTTCAGCCCTTAACTCGACCGGATGCCCCTGCGTCTTGACCGCATGCTTCAATCGCAGGTGTAAGCCAGATTTGGCCAGCAGGTGGGCGCTGACGGGGGCGGTAATAAACAGGAAAAGCGTAATCAGCAGTTCTTGGATATCCGGTTTGCCGTCCACGCTCCAGAAATACAGCATCGAAGCGATGAGCATGCAGCCGATGCCCAAGGTGGTGGCCTTGGTCGGGCCATGCAGGCGCATATAGAAATCGCGCAGGTGCGCCATCCCCAGCGAACCGATAAAAACAAAGATTCCGCCGGCGATCAGCAGCAGTGAAATAAGCGCTTCAACGATTACAGACATAGATCCCCCGGGCTTTTGTTCATCGTTTGATAATTCATGTTAATCATTCGATGATGTCTCCGCGCAGAATATATTTGCAAACCGCGACGGTGCTGATAAAACCTAGCATTGCGATCAACAGCGCTGACTCGAAATAGGTTTTGCTGTTCAGCCACAGCCCCAGCAGTACGATAAGCGCAATGGAATTAACGTACATGGTGTCTAACGCAAGTACGCGATCAGGCAAGCTGGGCCCAATGGTCAGGCGGTAGAGGTTCATCAGCAGCGCCATCACGACCAGAGCTAAGGTGATATAGAGTGCAATGCTTAACATTCGTAGATCTCCTTAAGTGGGCGTTCATAGCGCTCACGAATCTGGTTAATCAGCGCCTCCTCGTCGTCCACGTTCAAGGCGTGAATCAGCAGTGACTTACCATCCATGCGCAGATTGGCCGACACGGTGCCCGGTGTCAGGCTGATCGTGCTGGCGAGCAGCGTGATGGTGAACCGCTCCTCTAGCATTAATGGGTATTCAATAAAATGGGGTTTAAGCTTGCGCCAGGGGTTGGCGATCAAGTAAGCCACTTCAAAGTTGGCGGTGATAATGTCGCCCAGCACACGGAAGATAAACCGCAGCAAGGCAAAGGGTTTGGCGATAAGAGGCCGTGCATCCCAAAAACGATGGGTTAGTAGGGGTATCAAAATAGCTAACGAGCCGCCTAACACGAACTGACCAAACGCGTAGCTGCGTACTAACAACAGCCACACGACGAGTAGAAGTATCGATAATACAGGCGTGGGTAGCCAGGAGCGCGGGGCGATCATTGGGCATCTCCAGCAGCATTGGGTAGTAGCGTGCGAATCAGCACCTGAGGGTTGGCTAATTGGTCAGCGGTCGCTTGAGTGTAGCTGCTTACTGGCCCTGCCAGTGCAACCAACAGCGGTGCTGCGCTAAGCAGCCAAATAACGCCGAACCACTGGCGACGTGGCAACGGTGAACCACTCACGTTGCCACGATGGCTACGCCAAAACAGCGTAGAGCCAGCACGGGAAAGCGCAACCAGCGAGGCTAGGCTGGTCAACAGCAGTAACGGCCAAAGCCAAAGACGCTGCGTGCCTTCGGCAGCATTAAGCATTAATGCCTTGCCGATAGCGCCTGAAAACGGCGGAACGCCAGCGACGGCGATGGCGCCTACAAAAAATAGCATGGCGAGCCCCGCGCCCTGAACCATCGGACGGCCCTTCACCAGGCGCGTACCTGCTTTACCACGTTGCAGGCCGATCATTTCCGCCAACAGGAACAAACCACCGGTAACCAGCGTGGTGTGGATCAGGTAATAGAGTAGGGCCGAGACAGCCTGCGGTGAGCGCATGCCGATACCCGCCAGCAGCGTGCCTACGGATACCAACACCAAATAAGCCACCAGCAAGCGCAAATCTCGTGCGGCCATTACGCCGACACCAGCGGCCGCCAAAGTGGCAAGCGAGAGCCACCAAATCCAAGGTTGCTCCAGTGCTTCCAGCCCGCCAGCGCTGTCGCCAAACAGCAGTGAATAGACACGCAGAATAGCGTAGATACCTACCTTGGTCATGATGGCAAACAGCGCTGCTACCGGCGCAGGCGCGGATGCGTAGGCTTTGGGTAGCCAGAAGTAGAGTGGCAGGATGGCTGCTTTTAACCCAAAAACCACCAGTAGCATTAATGCGCCGGCGGTGACTAAGCCTTCACGCTCTGCGGGCAGTTCAGCCACGCGGATTGCCATATCGGCCATATTGAGCGTGCCCGTGGCACCATACAGAATCCCCACCGCGATGAGGAACAGCGACGAGCCTGCCAGGTTGAGAACCACGTAGTGGACGCTGGCTTGAATGCGCGCTTTTCCTCCGCCGTGCAAAAGCAGCGCGTAAGAGGCCAGTAGCAGTACTTCAAAAAAGACGAACAGGTTAAACAAATCACCGGTTAAAAAGGCGCCGTTGATGCCCAACAGCTGCCACTGAAAAAGGCCATGAAAGTTACTGCCTTTTTCATCATCCCCCGCGCAGGCAAACACAACGGCGCCGACTGCCAAAACAGCAGTGACCAGCAGCATCAGTGCTGACAGGCGATCCAGTACTAGCACAATGCCGAACGGTGCTTGCCAATCGCCCAGGGCATAATAAGTGACCTGATCACTGGCGGCTTGGCGCAAAAGGCCGATTGCTACCAGCAGTAATAGCACGGTGGCGGCAACGCTGACTGCACGCTTATAGCGCACTAAGCCTTGCCGTTGATAGAGCAGTAATATACCCGCCACTAGCGGTAAAACGACAGGAAAAACAATCAGGTGCTGCATCATTCTCGGTCTTCCTTTTTACCGTCGACATGGTCGTTACCCACTTCACTGCGCGCCCGCATGGCTAGAATCACCACGAATGCGGTCATCGCAAACCCGATAACAATGGCCGTGAGCACTAGCGCCTGGGGGAGTGGGTCGGCATAGCTCGTTCCTTCAGACACGATGGCTGGCCCATCAGTGGTGAGCCCCCCCATCGAAAACAGAAACAAATTCACTGCGTATGAGAGCAGCGTTAGGCCGACCACCACAGGAAAAGTGCGGCCTCGCAAGGTCAAGTAGAGACCGCAGGCGGTCAAGACGCCGGTGGTCATTGCATAGAGCAGTTCCATTAACGAGGCTCCTTAGCAGAAGAGGTTGCAGCAGCGGCATCGGTGTCTTTTTCCGAGGCTTCGGTCACCGGACGGTGCGCCGTAGTGACTTTGCCAAGGTTGGCCAAAATCATCAGCGTGGCGCCTACTACGGCTAAGTACACGCCCAGATCAAAGAGCAGCGCGGTGGCCAATTCAAAGGTACCGATCAGCGGTAGGCTGAAGTAGCCAAAGGCAGAGGTGAGGAACGGATGACCAAACAGCCAGCTACCCAGCCCCGTGAGCGTGGCAACGGCGACCCCGATAACGGCTACCGGTTGGAAGGGGAAATCCAGACGCTCTTGCGCCCACTCCACGCCACGCGCCATATACAACAGAATGAGGGCGACTGCGGTAATCAGGCCGGCAATAAACCCACCGCCCGGCTGATTGTGGCCACGCAGGAAGATAAACGCAGAGACCAGGAGCGCCAGCGGTAGCAGTGTCATTGAAATTGACGTTAGCACCGCCGGGTAGCGATCGGGTGACCATACCCGTCCCTCACCGTCACTGTGCGGCATAAACAGGCGTAAGCGGTTGAGCAACTTAAAGATCGCCAAGCCAGCGATGGCCAATACGGTGATTTCCCCTAAGGTATCGAAACCACGGAAGTCGACCAGAATGACGTTGACGACGTTGTAGCCCCCACCACCGGGCTTGCTGTTTTCCACAAAGAAGCTGGAAATCGACAGTGTATCGCGCGTCATGACGGCGTAGTTAAGGCTGGCGATCACCAGACCAAGCGAGCCAGCCAGCAGCATATCGCGAACGTTGCGTAATGGGCTGGATTCGCGCGGCGTTTTTTGCGGTAAGAAAAATAGCGCCAGCATCAGCAGAATCATGGTCACGACTTCCACAGAAAGCTGTGTCAGCGCTAGATCGGGTGCCGAGAAACGGGCAAAGGTCAGTGCCACGAATAGGCCCACTACCGACAGCATCAATAGCGAAATCAACCGATAGCGATGGGTGGCGGCGGTCGCCACGCCACCAAACATCAGCATCCCAGCGCCTAGAATAAGGATGCCGTCCAGCGGCTGATTTCCTGCCGCCCCGGTCAAGTCGGTGATTTGTACGAGGCCAATACCCCCCATTACCAGCGCCGCCAGCCATAGCCAACCCACATAGCGTTGGAGCGAATTGCCTTCCAGAGCCGCAATCAGTTGCTCAGCGCGATAGCCGATCGAGATAAGAATGCGCTCAAAAACGCGTCGGGCGTCAATGCCTGCAAACTGTTGCGTAAATCGACGCACATCACCATGGCGCCAATACAGCGCAATCCCGATGACAAAGGCCAGCAAACTCATGATGAGCGGTAGATTAACGCCGTGCCAGATAGCCAAATGAAAATCGAGTGGACTTCCAATCACCGCTTCGCTGGCAAGTTCTAACAACCCTGTGGCCATAAACGCCGGGAAAAGGCCGACCACCACACAAAGCACCACTAAGATTTCAACCGGCAGACGCATTAAATGCGGCGGTTCATGGGGCGTTTTGGGCGGTTCTTCACGCGCTGGTTTGAAGAAGACGGCGTGTACTAAACGCAGCGAATAAGCGACCGAGAGAACGCCGCCGAGGGCCGCTAGCGCAGGTAATAGCCAGCTCACCCCACCCAAAACGGGCGTTGCTAACGACTCGGTAAAGAACATCTCTTTGGATAAAAAGCCATTGAATAACGGCACGCCTGCCATGGCGGCAGCCGCCAGCGTGGTCAAGAGCGCCGTGACAGGCATGGCTTTTTTCAGGCCACCCAGCTGCTTTAGCTCCCGGGTGCCGGTTTCATGATCGATAATGCCTGCGCTCATAAACAGAGCGGCTTTGAAAGTAGCGTGATTGAGGATATGGAACAGCGCGGCCAGGATCGCCATGGGGCTGCCAATGCCTAACAATACCGTGATTAAACCTAAATGACTGACCGTGGAGAACGCTAAAATGCCCTTCAGGTCGGTTTTCATCAGAGCAAACCAAGCGCCATACAGCATGGTGACGATGCCGACGAGGGAAACGACCACGCTCCACAGCTCACTGCCAGCGATGGCAGGGTGCAACCGCGCCATCAGGAAAATGCCCGCTTTAACCATCGTCGCTGAGTGGAGATACGCCGATACGGGCGTGGGCGCCGCCATCGCATGAGGTAACCAAAAATGGAAAGGAAACTGTGCGGATTTGGTAAAGGCCCCCAGCAATACCAAACCGAGCATGAGCGGGTAGCGCGGGTCGGCAAGAATGACGTCTCCGCTGGCTAACACATCGCCCATATTGAAGCTGCCCGCCATATCGCCTAACAGTAGTAAACCAGCCAGTAGCGCAAGGCCGCCCGCGCCGGTTACCGTTAGCGCCATACGAGCGCCTTTGCGTGCATCACTGCGGTAGGACCAGTACCCGATCAGTAAAAACGAAGAGAGGCTGGTTAACTCCCAGAATAGCCATAGCAGAATCAGGTTGTCCGACATTGAAATACCGACCATTGACGCCATAAAAAGCATCAGGAAGGCGTAGAATCGGCCAAAGGGTTCATCTTTTGCTAAGTAGTAGTGGGCATAGAGAATAATCAGTAAGCCAATGCCCAGTATCAACAGATTAAACAGCAGCGATAGCCCATCGAGGCGGAACGCTAAGTCCAGCGCCAACTCAGGCATCCAGGTGACTGAAAAACGTAGTTGCTCACCGTCTAGCAGGGCTGGCATGTTGAGTAGCGTCATTACTAAGGCGGTCGCTGGCAGCACTGCCGTCGCAAGGGAACAGAAGCTGCGACCACGCTGTGCGGTAAGTGCCGGCACCAGTACGCCTAGCAGAGGCAATAAGGCTATCCAAAGCAGTGTCATGGGGGATCATCCAGCGGCTAAAGTTAAAAAATTCAAAAGAGTACCAACAGGGCGCTTTGAGGGCGTTCTGATGGCGTAGGATACATCAAGTGAAACAACAGGATATCACTTGTGTAGAAGGTGTGTAGTTTTAGTATAAAGTGTGCCGGTCAACCGTTGAGAGATTTTACGTTCCATGAGTGAACCCTTTAATACCTGGCAAGCCCGTTTTGAAAGGCTGCGTAGTAATAAGATTTTTGAAGCGGTCGTGATTGCCATTATCGTCATTTCTGCCCTGGTGATAGGGGCAAAAACCTATGAAGAAACCACTCAAGTGGAGCAGTGGCTGCTCTATCTTGATATGGCGGTCACCATATTTTTCCTGATTGAGATTTTAATCAGGATAGCCGCTGAACGCACGCTGCTGAGTTTCTTCAAGAAAGGGTGGAACGTCTTTGACTTCCTCATTGTGACCGCCAGCCTGATTCCCATGGATGATTCTGAAATGGTGCTGCTGGCTAGGCTACTGCGTATTTTCCGGGTGCTTCGCTTGGTGTCGATGATTCCCGAGCTACAAATGCTGTTAAGCGCCTTGGTCAAGTCGGTGCCGCGTATGGGGTATGTCGTCCTACTGATGTTTATCATCTTCTACATATACGCCGCCATTGGGAGCTTCCTTTTCCACAATGTGGACGAGGGGCTATGGGGCAATATTTCCCTGGCCATGTTGACGCTATTTCAAGTGGCGACCTTCGAGAGCTGGGCTACAGCGGTGCTTTACCCGGCCATGGAGGTTTATCCCTACGCCTGGATCTATTTTTTAACCTTTATCTTTTTGAACGCCTTTATTTTTCTCAATATGATGATTGGTATTGTGCTGGACGTGATGCAGAAAGAGAGCGCGCAAATGGCGTTGGACAACGGCGAAGGTGAAGAAGCCGAGCTGCAGTCGCTGCGCAATGATGTTCGCGGGCTGAAAGCGCAGCTTGACCGTATGGAGTCAGCGCTCTCTCAAGCATACTCGCCAGCCCCACCACACCAGAATGATGCGGGCGGTAAGCACAGCGACAAGCCCCCCACTGACTGATTTTAGGAGAGCCGCCATGATGTTGTCTGACCCCGCCAAAAAGTACCGCCCCTTTGTGGCCGTTGATCTGCCTGACCGCCAGTGGCCGAGCCAGCGCATTGAAGCAGCGCCTGTCTGGTGCAGTGTGGATCTGCGCGACGGTAATCAATCGCTGATTGATCCGATGGACCAGGAGCGTAAGCAGCGATTGTTCGACATGCTGTTGAATGTTGGCTTTAAGCAGATTGAAGTCGGCTTTCCCTCGGCCTCACAAACCGATTTTGATTTCGTACGCTCGCTGATCGAGCAGGATAAGATCCCTGAGGATGTGACCATTCAGGTGCTGACCCAGGCGCGCCCGCACTTGATTGAACGCACCTTTGAAGCGTTACAAGGCGCCAAAAACGCCATCGTCCACGTCTATAACGCCACCGATCCCATGTTCCGCCGGGTGGTGTTCAATGTCGATAAAGCCGAGTGCGTGCAAATCGCCGTCGAAGCAACCCAGCAGATTCGCGCCCAGATGGACGCCGCGCCGGAGACCAACTGGACGTTTCAGTACTCGCCGGAGCTGTTTACCACCACCGAGATGGACTTTGCTGTTGAGATCGTCGAAGCGGTCATGGATGCTTACGGCACCCGCACCGATAAGCCGATGATCGTGAACCTGCCTGCCACGGTAGAAGTCGCTACGCCCAATAACTATGCCGACCAAATTGAGTGGTTCTGTCGCAACGTCAAAAATCGTGATCATTTGATTGTTAGCGTTCACCCACATAACGACCGCGGTACTGGCGTGGCGGCAGCAGAATTGACGCTAATGGCGGGAGCTGACCGCGTTGAGGGCACGCTGTTCGGTAACGGCGAGCGTACCGGTAACGTCGATATCGTCACATTGGCGATGAACATGTACACCCAGGGCGTTCATCCGCAGCTCGATTTCTCCAATATCACCCCGATCATGCGCGAAGTGGAGTACTGCAACCAGTTGCCGGTGCATCCGCGTCACCCTTACGTGGGCGATTTGGTATTCACCGCGTTCTCTGGCTCTCATCAGGATGCGATCAAAAAAGGCATGGCGGATCGCCGCGCTAATCCAGATGCTGTGTGGGATGTACCTTATTTACCTATCGATCCGCTCGACGTGGGCCGCAGCTACGAAGCCGTTATCCGGGTTAACAGCCAATCGGGTAAGGGCGGTGTTTCTTACCTGCTCGAGCAGGAGCACGGCATTGAGTTGCCGCGTCGCCTTTCGATTGAGTTCAGCCAGGTAGTGCAGGAAGTCGCTGAGCGCACCGGGCGCGAGATCACGTCGAAGATGATCTACCAAGCGTTCGCGGATGAGTATCTGGAACAGCGAGCACCCTTTGGGTTGGTGAGTCACCGGCTCTCTTCTGAACCTGACAGCCCCAAAGTGACCCTGGAAGCCATCGTTGAGACTGATGGCAGCCGCCAAACGCTCAGCGGTGAAGGCAATGGCCCGCTAGCCGCCTTTGTTAAAGCGCTGGCCGCCGCCGGACACGATGTGGAAATCATCGACTACCATGAGCACTCCCGCGGTCAAGGCGCCGATGCTGAGGCAATCGCTTACGTGGAAGTACGTATCGATGGTAAAGCAGTGTTCGGCGTGGGCACTGATGAAAGTATCACTAGCGCTTCCATGAAAGGCGTTCTTAGCGCTATAAACCGCCATCACTCCACTCAACCTGCGGCGGCGAACGTGACGGCGGAAACATTGGGGTAATTACTCAGTTACCCATTTAGCGAGGCGAAAACGATGCGGCCCTGGCAGATCATAGTATTGACCGCGATGGTAATCGCAGGGCTCGCATCCGCGCTGGCTTCCCACGAACCGTTTGAGTCTCAACTGGTGCGCCTGGAAGCTCAGCGGGCGCTGCCCTCTATTGAGCCATCGCTTCAGCGTGAGTCCCCGGAAATCAATGCGCTCTTCCTTAGCTACGCTTCGGATCAGGCACTATGGATGAGCGCCTCCCTGGCCATTTTGCATTACGACGATTTGGCCCGGGAAGTGTTGGAAGAGTATGGTCTCTCACCTCAGTTTCAGGGTGTATTGTCGCGCTTTGGCGCTGACGCGGTAATGCCCATCAGCTTTTTCCGCACACACGATGTCGCCACGCTAAGGGCACAACATTGGGTCGGCGAGCGCTATCAGCAGGTCAGTCGTTGGTGGAGTGATGAGGAAGCAACCGCTAATGCAGAACTGACGCCATTCCGCCGTGGGCAGATGGGCATTGCTCTACTTGAGGAGAACGGTCACGCGCTGCTTAATCAGTTTGTGTTGAGTGACCAAGGTGAGGTCGAGTGGTTACAAGGTGAGCGAGTGGTCGCGGGTGTCGGCGACTTTTTTACCAGCGGCCTGCGTGATCTCGAAAGCCAGTGGCGGCGGGGCGACAACATTGGCGCCGCCGATCTAGGCTGGGCGGGTGTCGATCTGCTGGTCATGGCCAGCACTGTCAAAGTGCTGCGGGCAGGCAGAGCTACACGTGCTGCTCGTGTAGGCAGTATCGAAGCGCAGGGCGCCCGAACAGGGCTGCGACAAGGGGTGTTGGCCACCAGCGGCCGTTTTGCATCGTTGCCTCGCATGGCCAGGGTCGCCGCCGTAGCGGGCACCGCTTATGTGGTGGTTCGCCACCCAAGCTTAGTGAGCGCACTCGGTGCCAATCTCTCGACCTGGCTTGGCTGGCCGGTTTGGTTCGGTCAGTTTCTTATCTGGCTGATTGTACTACTGCCGATCCTGTTCATTACTCGCTTTGCCTATCGCTGGTTGCTCACGCCACTATTGTGGCTGTTGGTACCAGTAATACGGGTGTGTTTTGGTGCAGCAAATAAACAGTTAGCCAAACGTACCAAGCCTCATACCAGTGATCTTGGCTGAAACAGGGTGAGAAAGTAGCTGTTAACGCAATCGGGGCGGCTTTAGAGCCACCCCGATTGTTACTTGCCCATTTTGCTAGCGTTATTCTGGCAGGGCGTAAACCGTGATTTGATCACCTACCTGGTTTTTCAGAATGGTATTCCCACCGGAAATAAAGGCAACGTATTGGCGACCGTCGTACTCGTAAACGGCGGGGTTAGAGACAGACGGGGCTTCGGTCTGATCTGACCAGAGTTCTTCGCCGGTGTCAAGGGAGTAAGCACGTACCTTGGCATCCATTGAGGCACCGATAAAGATAACGTTACCCGCGGTGACCGCTGGGCCACCAATGGTAGGCGAACCCCAGCTTTCGGGCATATAGAAGCCATACTGCTGCGATGCTCCCAACGGACGACGCCATTTGATATCGCCAGTGGTCATGTCGAGAGCTACAAGCTCACCGAAAGGCGGTTCCCAGCAGGGCATGCCTAGCCTGTTGAGGGCAACCTCAAGGCGCATGCCGTAGGGCGCGCCTTCCTGAGACGCAAAGCCACTCTCGTTGCCCGATGCTCTATTGGCTGACTCGTAAGCTTCACGGTCATAAAGTCTGATGTACTGCACGATATGCGACGTGTTGACCACCGCCGTCTGACTTTCAGGATCGAATGCTACGCCGCCCCATTGCACGCCACCTGCGCTGATAGGAAAGCCTAACGTACCTTCACCCTCGGTAGTGGGTGGGGTGTACATACCTTCATAGCGAAGTTCCTCCCACAGTGCTGAACACTCTCCGAAGCTAACCGCGTCGGCCAGCGCCCAAACCTTGGGCTTTTCTGCCTGATCCATCAGCGGGGCCGGTTTAGTGGGGAAGGGCTGAGTGGGCGCATAGACTTCCCCCTCAACGGAGCCGTCACCACTCGGAACCGGCCGCTCTTCAATCGGCCAGACGTCTTCACCGGTTTCACGATTGACCACAAACAGAAAGCCCATCTTGGTCGCCTGGATCAATGCCGGTATCTCTTCACCATCTACCGTAATGTCCATTAGTGTTGGCGCAGAATTAATATCGTAATCCCAGATGTCGTGATGAACCCACTGACGGGACCAAACAACTTCGCCAGTTTCAATATCCAGGGCAGTGGTTGATGTACCGAGAGGGACTTCTTCAGTACGGTTGCCACCCCAATAGTTAGGTGAGGGTGAAGAAACCGGGAGGTAAACCAGGCCGCGCTCTTCGTCGGCAGACATGTGTGTCCACACATTGGCGGTACCGCTCTGCTCGCGCATCTGGTCGCTCAGTGCCTGGAATGTCCATTCAAGCTCGCCAGTGCGGGCGTTGATTGAAAAGACGGTGCCGGGGGGCGCCTCTTCATAGGCCCAGTCCATGCCTGCCCAGCCCAAAATCAGGTGATCTCCCACCACGGTAGGTGGCTGTAACAGCGATAATGGCCATTTATCGTTGGTGTCGTTCCACTGATTGGCATTGAGCACGCCGTTATCGGCAAACCCTTGGCACGGCTCGCCGCTGTCGGCGTCGACCGCGAACAGCTGAGCATCCATGGTGCCCATGTAGATGATTTTCTGGCACGATTCGCCAGCCACCGGATCATCGGCCTCCCAGTAAGCGACACCACGATTCTTTAAGGCGGGCTGGGTGAGTGCTTCCAGAGAGGACTGGGTGTCAAAACTCCATTTCTCTTCGCCACTCGCTGGGTCAAGCGCGATAATTCGGTAGAACGGTGTGCCGATATAGAGCGTGTCGTTGGCAAATACTGGTGTTGCAGACCATACCGTCGCCGGTAAATCGCCCGAGCCATCCGCAACATCACCGGTATGGAGTTCCCATACTTTCTCTAACTCGCCAACATTATCGGCATTGATTTGGTCAAGTGGGCTATATTTCTGAGCGTTGAGTTGGCCATGGAAACTGTCCCAGGTTGGTTCGCCAGGCACCAGCGGGATGGGCGCAGAGCTGACTGGGTTCTCCTCACTATTTACCGACTCATCTGGCTGATCTTGTGCCAGTAACGGTATGGGTGATAAACAAAGCGCCAATGCTGTGGCGGTGCCCCAGCGCAGCGTGAGGGTATTAAAGTGAGGTCGTTTAGCAAATGAAGAAGTTGGCATCGTCGGCTCCTCAGGCATGTGTAGGGCGGGTATGGTGCGACGGACGAACCATATCAAGGATCAGGCCGATTAAACCGACCACCATAGCAGCACAGATCCACCATTGATGAAGTAGCATGCCAGCGAAAAAAGTGCCGATGAGGCCCACCAAGATGAGCACTCTCAATGCAATAGAAGCGCCTCGCCCTTTGATGGCCGCGAGAAGGAGTGCCAACACCGCAAGGGCGAGGCAGGCCACAATGGCCACCAGGGCGCCGAGTGTCCCGGTCACGCCGGTTAGTGGAGTGAAATAGGCGTATACAGCGATGGCAAGCCCGGCGAGGGAGGCGACGAAAAGAACGATTGCGCCCATTTTAGAAGAGTGGGATGACGACATAGCATATGGCCTTCTGGTAAGTGAGGTGCCCGATGTTGAGGCTAAGCCAACATCGCAAATCGTTAGCACTGTAACTTTAGCAGAAAATGATATTTTTACGATTGTGGGGGTGATATTGAGGCTTGGACGCTGATTGTCTAGCGGGAGCTCTCATCTCTCACAGCGGCGTTTTACTCTCTTTACCGGGAATCTCCCTCACCAAGCGTGGCATTAAGAACCCAGGGAGGTGGGCGCGAAGTTGAGACACCAGCTCGCGCGCTTCATTATCCGCCACATCAAAATGCGCTGCGCCCTGCACAGGGTCGAGAACATGCAGGTAGTAGGGCAGTATGCCGGCTTCAAGCAGGCGCTCGGAAAGGGCGGCCAGCGCAGTGACGTTATCGTTCACATCCCGCAGCAATACGCTTTGATTGAGCAGTGTTGCTCCTGCCTGTTTCAAGCGCGTGCAGGCATCCACCACCGCTTGATCAATCTCATTGGCGTGGTTGATATGCAGAACCACTACTTTCTGTAAGCGGGTCGTTCCCAGCCAGCCAAGTAGATCTTCATTAATCCGGTCAGGGATGACCACCGGCAGGCGGGTATGTATGCGTAGCCGCTTAAGGTGTGGAATGTTTTCTAGCTGTTCTACCAGCCATGCCAACTGGCGATCGCTGGCGGCTAGTGGGTCACCACCGGACAAAATGGCCTCATGAATAGTGGAGTCGTCACGTAGATAACCCAGCGCTTCCTGCCACTGCGCCCTGGAAGGCGAGTTGTCGCTATAGGGAAAGTGGCGGCGAAAGCAGTAGCGGCAGTTGATTGCACAGGTGGGGCTGGCGATCAGCAGCACTCGGCCTGCGTACTTATGGATCAACCCTTTGGCTGGCCGATGTTCGCTCTCTTCGAGCGGATCCAAAACGTAACCTGCGGGCGATAGTGTTTCTTCACTGAGCGGCAGCACTTGCCGTAGCAGTGGATCGTTTATATCGCCATGGGCTATTCTGCTGAGGTATGCCTCAGGTACCCGCACTTCAAATAGAGCATGGCCTGATTGAGCGCCAGCAAGCCACTCCTTGTCCAGATCTAGTCGGTCGCAAAGTACCTGCGGGTCTCGAATTGCTTGAGAGAGCTGCTGTTGCCATGTAAGGCGTGTTTCAAACGCGGCAATAATGATGTTCTCCTGCAAAAAAGCCCTCCTTCGGGTTATCATGCGCGCACTCATTGAAGAACGATATCTATAGGCGAAGCGTAGCTTCGAGCTTTACGCTACTGAAATAAAACATTGAGAGGCATTATGGCGAACTATTCTACCAATGAATTCAAAGGCGGTTTGAAAGTAATGCTCGACGGCGATCCCTGTTCGATCGTCGAAAACGAGCTGGTCAAGCCTGGCAAGGGGCAGGCGTTTAACCGCGTTAAGCTGCGTAACTTGATGACGGGCCGTGTGGGTGAGAAGACTTTCAAATCTGGTGATTCGCTGGAAGGCGCTGACGTCATGGATTTGGAGATGGAGTACCTCTACACCGATGGTGACATGTGGCACTTCATGAAGACCGATGGTTCCTTTGAGCAGTACGCCGTTGAAAAAAAAGCCTTGGGTGATACTGCTAAATGGCTGAAAGAGCAGGTGCCCTATATCATTACACTTTGGAATGATAAGGCCATTTCTGTGACGCCGCCCAACTTCATTGAGCTGGAAGTGGTTGAAACTGATCCAGGTTTGAAAGGCGATACGGCGCAAGGTGGCTCTAAGCCTGCTACGCTATCATCTGGCGCTGTAGTGCGCGTACCGCTGTTTATCAATCAGGGCGAAGTGTTGAAAATTGATACGCGCAGCGGGGACTACGTCTCTCGCGCTTAATTACTTTTCACGTTGTTTTTCGCTTTGGTAATGAGGATGGCCACGCTTTTAGCGTGGCCATTTTTTGCTAAAAAATAGCTTGTCTATAGCTTATCTAAGGAGCAGTGATGGCCATTGATTGGCAACCCTCGGCGTCGATTGAAACGCTCCGCGAGCGTGCGCGGTTAATGACCAAAGTGCGGGCGTTTTTTGACCAGCGTGACGTGTTGGAAGTGGAAACGCCGGTATTGGGGCAGGGGGGGAGCACGGATGTGCATCTGGTATCGCTTCATACCCTGGCTCGCACCGATAGAGGGCAGCGCCGTTTATGGCTCCAAACCTCGCCTGAATTCCATATGAAGCGGTTATTGGCGGCCGGTAGCGGACCGATATTTCAGCTCGCCAAAAGTTTTCGCGATGGTGAAATTGGGGCTCGCCACAATATCGAGTTCACCATGCTGGAGTGGTATCGGCCGCAGTTTACGCTGGATAAACTGGTCGATGAGACGGCTACTCTGGTCATGTCACTGCTCCCCAGTTTCCCTGGCCCAGTCGTACATTATCGTTACCGGGAGCTTTTTCATACCCACCTAGAGGTGGACCCCTTTACCACGTCGCTGGAAAAGTTGCGTTTGGTCGCCGCGGAGCGAGCGCAAATGTCTGCGCAATCCTTGGCCGGTGAAGATCGCGAGACCTGCCTTGACCTGCTTATGAGCGTGGTGATCGAGCCACAGTTAGGCCAGCATGAGCTAAGTGTTGTGGTTGATTATCCCGCAAGCCAGGCCGCTCTGGCGCAACGCCACCAGGATGTAGATGGTGAGTGGGTGGCTTCACGCTTCGAGCTCTACCTGAAAGGTGTTGAGCTGGCCAATGGTTACCAAGAGCTGACCGATGCCTCGGAGCAGCGAGTGCGGTTTACGGATGATAACGCTGAGCGCCGCCGCTTGGGCTTGCCGGAAGTGGATGTAGATGAGCGTCTGCTGGCCGCTCTAGAGCACGGTATGCCAGCTGGTGCGGGTGTCGCGCTGGGGATTGATCGCCTCATTCAACTGGCGCTAGGCAAAGCACGCCTGGAAGACGTGCTCGCCTTTTCTACGCCTCGCTGCTAAACCATCGGCTCGCTACTAGGGGGCGCATCGCTATCATAAGTCAGTTTATCAATGTGGCCCAGCGCTTGCCCCATGCTGACCATGGCACCCGTAGGATAGTCGTCAAAGACAACCGGTTTAGTGAAGCACATTACTACCGTGGAGCCGAGTTTGAAGCGGCCCATTTCGGCGCCCTTTTCCAGCGTGATAGGTTGCCCAAACTGCATGCGCTGAGGCTGTTCTGCAAGCGGTGTTACCTGGCCTGACCAGACGGTCTCTATGGCCGCTACAATCATTGCACCTACTAACACCATTGCCATGGGGCCGTGCTCGGTATCAAAGATGCACACCAGGCGCTCGTTACGAGCAAACAGGCCCGGCACATAGTTGGCGGTTGCCTGGTTGACCGAGAAGAGTCGACCGGGTACGTAGATCATTTCTCTTAATGTACCGGTCACCGGCATATGTACGCGGTGATAGTCCCGTGGAGAGAGGTAGACAGTGGCAAAACTGCCGCCGAGAAACTCTTCCGCCAGGGCCGTGTCGCCGCCCAGCAGGGTCTGGGCAGAGTAGGTGTGGCCCTTGGCTTGCACCAGTTGGCCGGCCTGCAGGCGCCCGTATTGGGAGAGCGTGCCATCGGCAGGGCTCAATATTCCTTCGCCTAATGGGCGCGCATCGGCTTTTAACGCCCGGGTAAAGAAGTCATTGAACGTTGCATAGGCGCTAGGATCGGGTTCCAAGGCCTGGCTCATGTCGACATTAAAGCGTTTGATAAAGGCGTTAATCAGGGTGTTTTTTACCCAGCGGTTATCGCACTGGCCGAATTTACCCGTCAGGCGCGATAGCGCATGTTGGGGTAAGGGGTATTGAAGTAGCGAAAAGGCTTTTTGGGAAAGAGTCACAGTTATATTTTCACTTCTCTATCGGGGTGTCGTCGCGGTTGCCCCATTCGCCCCAGGAACCCGCGTAGCCACGTATATTAAAGCCTAGCGCCTTGCCCACCAGCCAGGTAAAGCTGCTGCGGTGGTGGCTCTGGCAATGGGTAGCGATTTCCATATCGGGGGTCAGGCCCAGGGCGCCAAGTTCGGTGATCAGCTCGGCGTAATCGCGAATGCGCAGTGCGCGCTGTCGGTCCATGGCGTGGAGCCAGTCCATATTAACGGCACCGGGAATGTGCCCCAGGTGCTTATTGTTGCCTCGGACGCCATCGTACTCATCTTTGGAGCGCGCATCCCACACCGCGAAGTGTTTATCGTCGAGCTTCCCTTTGATCTCTTCAAACGTGATCAAGGCATTGGGGTTGAGGATTTCAGCGTGATACTCACTTTGGGTGGGGGCGGTAGGCTCGGTGCTCTCTTCCAGGCCTGCATCGCGCCAGGCGTGTATGCCGCCATTCAAATAGGAGTAACGCGTATGGCCGATGAGCTCTAACGTCCATAAAAGACGTGCCGCCCAGCCACCGCCTTCGTCATCGTAGGCCACCACGTGGGTGTCGCGGGTTAGACCTAAGGCGCTGAACAGACGTGAAAGCGCCTCAACGCTAGGAACATCACTCGGCACCGGCCCTTCACCGCGCATTAAATAGCGAAAGTCGAGGAAGATGGCGCCGGGCACATGGCCCTGACGGTAGCTGTCGCCATTGACCGGCACCTCAATGATCAGCAGCTGTGGGTCATCTAAATGCGCCTGCAGCTGTTCCGGTTCAATAATCAGCGGTAAAAGGTTAGCTTCCGACGATTGGCTTTCAATACTCATGGGTAACTCCTATCAACGTTAGCTATCCAAACTATCAAGAATCCGTCGATAGCTGGCAAAGCGTGCTGGATGAATCTTGCCTGCCTCGACCGCTGCGAGTAAAGCGCAACCGGGCTCATTGCGGTGACGACAATCACGAAAACGGCAGTAACCAATATAGTCGTGAAACTCAATGAAACCGTCGGTGACTTCCTGCTCGTTGAGGTGCACCAAGCCAAACTCGCGAATACCCGGTGAGTCGATGACATCGCCATCGGCCACGTCAGCTCGGCTCATGGTATAGAGACGTGCCGTGGTGGTGGTATGAGTACCCTTGCGGGAGTCTTCCGAGAGCGCGCCAATACGCAGGTTTTCATCCGGTAGCAGCAGGTCGATTAGCGAGGATTTGCCCACGCCGCTTTGACCAACGAATACGGAGGTACGCCCTTCAAGCTGGCTGCGCAACTCATCCAGCCCGGTGTCTGTAGCAGTGGTAGTACGCACGACGGGATAGCCCAAATCGCGATAGCGCTCCAGCAGTTTACCGAGTTCGCCGCCATCTTCTGGTAGCAAGTCGGTTTTATTGAGTACCAGCACTGGCGCAATGCCGGTAGCCTCGGCGGCGACCAGGTAGCGGTCAATAAGGTTGGCGTGAGGAGCAGGCTCTACCGCAAACACGATCAACAGCTGATCAATATTGGCGGCCACCGGTTTGAGCAGGCCGCGAGCATCGGGGCGCTTCAGCACGCTGTCGCGCTCTTCCCTGGCCACCACCACGCCAGAGCCTTCTTGCCCGGCGCGCCATATCACGCGGTCGCCGGTAACCAGACCATCCAGATTGGCGCGTAAGTGACAGCGCACCGGTTCATTATCGCTATTGCGCACCTCTAGGGTGCGTCCAAAGTGAGCAACGACACGGCCCGGCTGTTCGGCGCCGTATTCGCCAGCGGCGAGTTTTTCAGCGTCTTGCACATCACGCTTTTCAGCACGCTGGGCACGTTCCGCCTGGACTTTCTCGACTCGCCACTGCTGCTGGCGACTTAATTTACGTTTGCTCATGACCACCTGATGATCGTTACAATAGACGCCATTGTACCTACCAAGTGGGCAAGCTGTCCTGTATAGCTGCTTGGTAGGCCTATTTAAGGCACACTGGCACGATATAAATGACCATTTAGGCAAAGGGATAACGGTAATGAGCAACGAAACGACGGATTCAGCGGCGCCACGTAATGATCTGCTGGTATGGATTGACCTAGAGATGACCGGTTTAGATCCAAATAAAGAGCGCATCATTGAAGTAGCCACACTCATTACTGATGCCGATCTGAATGTGGTAGCGGAAGGGCCGGTCATTGCGGTGAAACAGCCCGATAGCCTGCTGGCGCAGATGGACGATTGGAACCAGAAAACCCACGGCGAGTCGGGATTAGTCGCCCGGGTGAAAGCAAGCCAATTGGAAACTGCCGAAGCTGAGCAGCAAACGCTGGCGTTTCTGCAGCAGTACGCAGTGGCCGGATCGTCACCCATGTGTGGCAACAGCATCCACCAGGATCGGCGTTTTCTTGAGCGTGAAATGCCTGCGCTGCTCAACTTTTTCCACTACCGCAATCTTGATGTGTCTACCATAAAAGAAGTGGCCAAACGCTGGAATCCAGGCGCCTTGGCGGGCTTTAGTAAACAGAATGTTCACCTGGCGATGGATGATATTAAAGAGTCGATTGCTGAACTGGCTCACTACCGTAATACGTTTTTGCGCGTTGAGCAGCGCAGCGACGAAGAAGAGTAAAGCGGTTAAGACATATCGGTGGCAATGCGCCTGCCGCGCTTGAGGCGCTGTTCCTCAAGCGCCCAGGCGACGTGTTCACGCACCAGTTCGCTTGGGTAGGCTCGGCGCGCCCATAGCGCGGCTTCCACGGCCTCGCTCCAAGGGGCGTTTCCTAGGCCTACGGCGATATTGCGCAGCCAGCGCTCGTAGCCAATGCGCCGAATAGGGCTGCCAGCGGTTTTATCCAGGAACTCCGCCTCGCCCCAGGCAAACAGGCTGATTAGCGTAGCGCGATCTAAATCATGGCGCGGCGCAAAGTCATCTTCCTGGGTCATGCGGGTAAAGCGGGTAAAAGGGCATACCAGTTGGCAATCGTCGCAGCCGTAAATACGGTTGCCCATGGCGCGGCGAAACTCAACCGGTATGGCGCCGTGTAGTTCGATAGTGAGATACGAAATGCACTTGCGCGAGTCGACCACCTTATCATCAACAATAGCGCCGGTGGGGCAGGCGGTGCGGCAAGCGCTGCAGCTGCCGCAGTGCTCTTGCTCAAATGGCGCATCGATAGGTAGGGGAAGATCAGTATAGAGTTCGCCCAGAAAAAACAGCGAGCCCGCTTTGGGGTTAAGCAGCATGGCATTTTTGCCGAACCAGCCAAGCCCGGCTTTTTGGGCCAGCGCGCGCTCCATTACCGGTGCTGAGTCGACAAAAGCGCGGTAACCAAATTCGCCTACTTCTTGCTCAATATTTTTTGCTAATTGGGCTAACCGTTTACGCATTAGCTTGTGATAATCGCGCCCTAGGGCGTAACGCGATACATAGGCGCGGTTGGGCTGGCCCAGTACCTTGGTGCTTTCCACTTCAGCGGGCAGATAATCCATGCGTACGCTGATAATGCGCTGAGTGCCGGGTTCAAGCTCTGCGGGGCGAGTGCGCTTGCTGCCATGCTTGGCCATAAAGCCCATCTCGCCGTGGTAGTCATTTTCCAGCCACGCGTCGAGATGGCTTTCATGGGCCGACAATTCAGTGTCAGTAATGCCGACTTGCTGAAAGCCCAGCTCTCGCCCCCAGGTTTTAATCAGGTCGGCAAGGCGAGCAAGTTTTTGGTCAGTCATTGCACTATCAGAACGTGCAAAGGCAGTGGAATTAGACATAGTCAATCAACAGCAAGGCATTAAGCGCGCTATGCTAACGCATCAGCAGCCATCAAAACATGTGAAAGGAGAGATCGTGACGATCCCGAATACTTCCATGCTACGCCCTCTATATAAAGCCGCCCAGGTGCGCGAGCTCGACCGGCGCACCATTGCCGGTGGTATCGATGGTTTTGCATTGATGCAGCGCGCCGCCTCAAGCGCTTGGCACAGCTTTCGTTCACGCTGGCCTCAGGCGCGCAGCTTAACCGTCATGTGTGGAAGTGGTAATAACGGGGGTGACGGTCATGTGCTGGCAGCGCTGGCTATGCAGTCTGGCCTCAAAGTGCAGCGAGTGACGCTGAAGCCTCTTGATGAGCTAAGCGGAGACGCAGCCCGCGCTGCACAATTGGCAACCTCCGCGGGCGTAGGTTGCGAAGAGTGGGAAGCCAACACTGTATTGACGGGCGAAGTCATTATTGATGCCTTGTTAGGCACCGGTTTGACGGGCGAGGTAGAGGGCCGGTTTCGGCGTGCCATCGAAATGATCAATGCTGCTCAGAGGCCGGTACTGGCAATTGATATTCCCTCGGGATTGGTTGCTGATACCGGCGCCGCGCCAGGACTTGCCGTTAAGGCTGCCTGCACGGTGACCTTTATTGGCGATAAGATCGGTTTGCATACTGGTGATGCACCCGCTTATACCGGTGAGATCGACTTTCGCCCACTAGGTGTTAAAGCTCAGGCATATTTTGATATTCCAGCCACCGCTTGGCGGCTGGATGATTCGCTCTTAGCGGATGCCTTTGCTCCCCGGCTGCGCACGAGCCATAAAGGTTCGATGGGGCATGTACTGGTGATGGGCGGTGCTCCCGGCTTTGGCGGTGCGGCGCTACTGGCCAGCCAGGCCGCTGCGCGGATGGGGGCGGGTAAGGTGAGCTTGGCGACGGCCCCTGAGCATGTCGCCGCGAGTTTGGTACGCTGCCCGGAAGTAATGGTCCACAGCGTGCGCGGTGGCGCTGAAGCGGCTGAGCTACCTGCGATGGTCGATGTGGTCGTGGTAGGTCCGGGGCTTGGTCAGGCGGCCTGGGGGCAGGCCGTTTTACAGAGTGCTCTGCAGTCAGACGCGCCGTTGGTAGTAGATGCTGATGGGCTGAATCTTTTAGCACGCCAGTGGCCAGATGTTCGGCGCGATAATTGGATATTAACGCCGCATCCTGGTGAAGCAGCGCGGCTATTGGGCTGTTCCGTGGCGGATATTCAGGCCGATCGACCCGCCGCTGCCCAGGCACTGCAGCGGGCACGTGGCGGCGTGGTGGTTTTGAAAGGCGCTGGTAGCTTGATTGCTGGCCCCACTGGTTTAGTGGTGTGCCCCTACGGGAATCCAGGCATGGCTAGCGGTGGCATGGGCGATGTGCTCAGTGGCATGCTGGGTGCATTGATGGCGCAGCGCGGAGATGTGGAGTTCAGTGCGTGGCTAGCCACGATGGTGCACGCGTTAGCGGCTGATCGAGCAGCACAACAAGAAGGCGAGCGTGGCCTGCTGGCGAGTGATCTGGCATCCTATGCGCGAATATTGATTAATCCGTGAAGGCAGCCCACATGCAGGTGAAATTAGACAACGAAGAGGCTCAGGTCGCGTTTGGCGAAGCGCTAGGGCTGGTATTACAAGGTCGTGGGTTGATCTACCTGGAAGGTGAGTTAGGCGCCGGTAAGACCACGTTAACACGGGGTGTTCTACGGGCTTACGGCCATCAAGGGGCGGTGAAAAGCCCCACCTATACGCTGATAGAGCCCTACGAACTGGGTTCTCAGCGCGTGTATCATTTAGATCTGTATCGTTTGTCAGATCCAGAAGAGCTTGAGTTTATCGGCGGTCGCGATGTATTAGCCGACGATGCGCTGTGTATTATTGAGTGGCCCAGCCGCGGGGAAGGGTGGTTGCCAACGCCCGACCTTCGCCTTGTTTTGACAGTCGCTGCTCAAGGCCGTTTGGCCTCTTTAACGGCTTGCAGTGATTTGGGCTCGCGTATACTGGCATTGCTACAGCGCCAGGTCCGTGAAGCAAGCCAAGTCGGTGAAACAAGTGAGATCCGTGAAGAAAGTAAGATAAGCGACGATCAGTTGGAGAATGGTGTGATTCAATGGAAATGAAGGCCGCGGCGGCTCGTGTATTGCGTTTATTAGCCGTTAGTTTTTTTGCCCTTGTGGCGGTTGATGTGCAAGCGTCGAGCGTAGAAAGCATGCGCTTGTGGGCGGCGCCTGATCATGCGCGTCTGGTATTTGACCTGTCTGCGGCCACCAACGCCAATGTGTTTTCGTTGCAGAATCCTGCGCGTTTAGTGATTGATTTAGACGATACGCAAATGGACACCGACCCGAGCACGCTGCCGCTGCATGACAGTGCCATTACCTCAGTGCGAACTGGTAAGCGGGAGGGCGGCGGTTTACGCGTAGTGCTTGAGCTTAATCGAGCTATAGAGCCGCGCCATTTTACCCTGACGCCTAATGATCAGTATGGGCATCGCTTGGTAGTTGATCTCGAGTATCCGGGTGAAAGTGCCGTTGAGAATCCCATTGACCCTATCGAGGCGATGATTCGTGAGCAGGAGATTCAGGCGCAGCGTGCCTCGACTCAAGCTCAACTGCCTGGCAGTGTAGAGCCACCCCGTAATGAAGCGCCGGCGGCCGTGCAGGAAGCCAAGCCGCATCCGCGTAGAGATATTATTATTGCGGTTGATGCTGGGCACGGTGGGGAAGACCCAGGCGCCATTGGGCCTTCAGGCACGCGTGAAAAAGATGTGGTGCTGGAAATCGCCCGCCGTTTAGCCTCGGAGGTTAACGGCACCGAAGGTTTTAAAGCCGTGCTGGTTCGTGATGGCGACTATTATCTGGGGCTTCGTCAACGTACCGCCTTGGCTCGTGAGCAAAAAGCCGACTTTTTTGTCTCGGTGCACGCCGACGCCTTTACTAGCCCTCGCCCTCAAGGCAGCTCGGTTTATGCGCTCTCTCAACGTGGTGCTACCTCGGAAACCGCCCAGTGGCTGGCGGATAGTGAAAACCGTTCCGACTTGATCGGCGGCGTCGATGGTAGCTTGTCGCTGCGAGACAAAGACCAGGTGCTGCGTGGCGTACTTTTAGATCTCACCATGACCGCGACGTTGAATGATTCGCTCTCTATCGGCGGGCAAGTGCTGGAACAATTAGGACGAGTGAATCGGTTGCATAAATCACGAGTGGAACAGGCCGGGTTTATGGTACTGAAGTCTCCTGATATTCCTTCGCTATTGATTGAGGTGGGCTTTATATCCAACCCTGACGAAGAGCGTCGCCTGCGCGATCCGGTTCATCAGGGAGGGCTTTCCCAGGCTATTTTCAGTGGCTTGCGCGAGCACTTCCAGCGTTACCCGCCGCCCGCCAGTTTGCTTGCCTGGCAGCGCGATAATCAACGTAGTCCTGCGGGTAATGAATACCGTATCCAGTCGGGCGATACCCTGTCGGCGATTGCTGTACGTCACGGTGTGCCGGTTAATCAATTGAAGCAGGCCAATGATATTAATGGTGATGTGATACGGGTTGGCCAAGTGTTACAAATTCCCCGTTCATGAAAAATCGTTCTTGAGGTGTCGTGTTGACTGAGATGACCGCAGCTGAGCCGCGAATTCATGTGCTCGACCCACGTTTGGCCAATCAGATTGCCGCTGGCGAGGTGGTTGAGCGCCCCTCGTCGGTGACAAAAGAGCTGATTGAAAACGCCATTGATGCGGGTAGCCAGCGCATTGAAGTAGAAATTGAGCAGGGCGGAACGCGGCTTATTAAGGTGCGTGATGATGGCATTGGTATCGGCGAAGAGGATTTGCCGCTAGCTCTGGCGCGTCATGCCACCAGTAAGATTGGCAGCCTCGAAGACCTGGAAGGCGTTAGCTCGTTAGGTTTCAGGGGGGAGGCGCTGGCCTCGATCAGCTCTGTTTCCCGGCTTGAGCTGATCTCCAACGCTGAGGAAGACCCTCGTCATGGCTGGCGGGTGGTCGCGGAAGGGCGAGGAATGGATGCCCGAGTGACGCCTGCGCCGCACCCTCGAGGTACCAGCGTTGGCGTGCGCGATCTGTTTTTTAACACTCCCGCTCGTCGCAAGTTTCTACGTACCGAAAAGACCGAATTTGCGCATGTTGAAGAGGCGTTTCGCCGCCAGGCGCTATCGCGCTACGACATCGCCTGGGTATTGCGCCACAACCAAAAAGTGATTCATCAACTTCCTCCTGGACACTCGGCGGCAGCTCGCGAGCGGCGAATTGCCTCGCTGCTAGGTAAAAACTTTATTGAGCACGCCCGCTATATCGAACGCGAAGCGGGTGGTTTGCGACTAAGTGGTTGGGTGGGACTGCCGACTCACTCCCGCTCTCAGGCTGATCAACAATACTTTTTCGTTAATGGCCGAGTGGTGCGTGACCGCTTGGTGGCCCATGCGGTGCGTCAGGCGTATCGCGATGTGCTGTTTAACGGTCGGCATCCGGTGTTTGTGCTCTATCTGGAGCTTGATCCGGATGTAGTGGACGTCAATGTTCACCCTACCAAGCATGAAGTCCGTTTTCGCGACGGCCGTATGGTGCACGATTTTCTGTACTCCAGCCTGCATCACTGCTTGGCGTCCTCTAAGCCTGCAGAAAGCGGTGACGAAAATAGCGACGAAGAGGCGAATGGTGTCGTTGCTTCTCAGCAGCTAGAGCGTGGTCAGCCGCCCCAGGTAGGTGCGGAGGCATGTGAAAACGTCGAGCAGCCTCGCTGGCAGCAGCAGGGCATTGCGCTGACTCACTCTCCGGATCGCCATCCTGGTGCTGAGCGCGTACGCCGCTTTATGCAAGGGTATCAGGCGCTCCACCCCAATCACGAAGAGACGCTGTTAACGCCGCAGGTTGGCGTGGCGAGTGAAGGCGAATACGAAGTGCGGGAAGCGCCGCTGGCGATGCCTGATAACGACCCCACAGTGGCGCCGCCGCTTGGGTTTGCGCTGGGGCAGCTGCACGGTATTTATATTCTGGCCCAGAACGATCAGGGGTTGGTGGTGGTGGATATGCATGCCGCCCATGAGCGAATTGTCTATGAGCGTATGAAAACACAGCTAGCGGCTGCTAAAGGATTAGATGCCCAGCCGCTGCTAGTGCCGGTTTCTATCGCCGCTAGTCGGGCAGAAGTGGCGACGGCTGAGAGTGAGCAAGCGGCTATCGCCAAGCTGGGCATTGAGCTGGATGTTGCCGGACCGGAAACGCTGCTGGTGCGCCAGTTGCCAGCGTTGCTCTCCCAGGCGGACCCTGAGGCTTTAGTGCGACAAATGCTAGAGGAGTTGGCGCGCTATGGGCGCACTCATCAGGTCGAAGCGCGGCTGCATGAGCTACTCTCTACCATGGCGTGCCATGGCAGCGTGCGTGCTAATCGGCGGCTTACGATCGAAGAAATGAACGCGCTGCTGCGCGACATGGAGCGCACTGAGCGCAGTGATCAGTGCAATCATGGCCGGCCCACCTGGACGCAGATGGGGCTAAAAGCGCTTGATCGGCTGTTCTTAAGAGGCCAATAGCAGCACGATCGAAAATTTAATTTCTGATAAATATTGGAGCACTACCCGCGCATGGCTGATACGCGCCCTTGGGCAATTTTTTTGATGGGCCCGACAGCGGCCGGGAAAACCGATACCGCGATGGCGTTGCATGAGCGCTTAGGGCATGAACTGATCAGCGTTGATTCAGCTATGGTGTATCGCGGTATGGATATTGGTAGCGCCAAACCTAGTGCCGCTGAACTTGCTCGTGCACCCCATCACCTGATTGATATCCGCGACCCGGCTGAGCCCTATTCAGCGGCTGACTTCCGTGAAGATGCGATAAAACTGATGCGACAAATCAGCGCGGCGGGCCGGGTTCCTCTGTTGGTCGGCGGTACCATGCTTTATTACAAGCGGCTGATAGAGGGTGTGGCCAATTTGCCTTCTGCTGATCCGATCATTCGCCAACAACTTGAAACGCAATGGCAATATGAGGGACTGGAGTCGCTGCATAAACGGTTGGCCGAGGTGGATGCAGTTTCTGCTCAGCGTATCCATCCCAATGATCCTCAGCGCTTAATACGTGCGCTAGAAGTATATTATGCCAGCGGACGGCCAATGAGTGAGTTATGGGCGGAGCAACAGCCTGAAACCTTTCCATGGCGCGTGTTGTCGATAGCGTTGGCGCCTAGTGATCGTGCCCTTTTGCATCAACGTATCGCTAAGCGCTTTGAACTAATGATGGATGAGGGCTTGATAAATGAAGTCACTGCCCTCAAAAAGCGTAATGACTTACATTTAGGCCTACCGGCGATGAAGAGTGTTGGTTATCGTCAAGTGTGGGAGTACCTGGAAGGTGAGTATGATTACGCCACGCTTGTTGAGCGGGGCATAATCGCGACTCGCCAGCTCGCAAAGCGTCAGCTAACGTGGTTAAGAAGCTGGCCATCGCTTGAATGGGTAGATTCGCAGCGCCCTGACGCGCTTGATAAGGTGTTGAAACTCGTGCGTGAAAGCGGTGCTTAGCGTAAGATAGTTCTTCAAGATAGTAATTTAGTAAGCGTATGTTTTCGAATGGTCACTTGGCCTTTTCGGCAACATTAGGCCTTTCGGGCAAAAAGATTGCGGCGTAGCACTAGTAGGGCACGCCATTTGATAATTAACCCCAACGACAGTTTTAGGGAGAGCAACATGTCCAAAGGGCAGTCCCTTCAAGACCCGTACTTGAACATTCTGCGCAAAGAGCGCATTCCGGTCTCCATCTTTTTGGTCAACGGCATTAAGCTTCAGGGCCAGATCGAATCGTTTGACCAGTTTGTTATCTTGTTGCGCAATACCGTCAGTCAGATGGTTTATAAACACGCTATTTCTACGGTGGTTCCGTCTCGTAACGTACGCTTGCCTGCGCAAGACCCGGCAGAGCAAGACGCGGAGATTTAACACCGCTGGATAAGCAAGAGATTCCACGAGGTATTGATTGTTTTTCGAACGCCCAGACGCCGGTGAAACGGCAGTTCTTGTTCATGTCGATTTCCATGATGAGCAAAAACGTGAAGACCCGGGTGAGTTTCTAGAGCTCGTGCGCTCTGCGGGTGCAGAGCCTGCGACTCTACTCACTGCCAGCCGCCACCGGCCTGACTCACGCACATTTATTGGGTCAGGAAAGCTGGAAGAGTTGCGGGCACTGCTCGCGGCTCACGCGGCAGAATTGGTGATCTTCAACCACAGCTTAAGTCCCTCTCAAGAGCGCAATGTTGAGCAAGAGCTCAAGTGCCGAGTGCTTGACCGTACCGGTCTTATTCTCGATATTTTTGCGCAGCGGGCAAGAACGCATGAAGGTAAGCTGCAAGTAGAGCTTGCTCAACTTGAATATATGTCGACTCGCCTAGTGCGCGGGTGGACGCACCTTGAGCGCCAAAAAGGCGGGATTGGCCTGCGCGGCCCGGGTGAAACTCAGCTTGAAACTGACCGACGCCTGCTGCGTGGACGGATTAAATCGATTCACAAGCGGCTGGATAAAGTGCGTAGCCAGCGCGACCAGAATCGTCGCGCCCGTGCTCGCGCTGAAATCCACAGTGTATCGCTGGTGGGCTATACCAACGCGGGTAAATCGACGTTATTCAACGCGTTAACTAACTCTGATGTTTACGCCGCTGATCAGCTGTTTGCCACACTAGACCCAACGCTGCGGCGGCTTGAAATTGAAGACGTCGGGCCTGTGGTAATGGCGGACACCGTCGGGTTTATCCGTCATTTACCGCACAAGTTGGTCGAGGCGTTTCAAGCGACGCTTCAAGAGGCTTCAGAAGCGTCGCTGCTGGTACACGTGATTGATGCAGCAGATCCTGACCGCGAATTAAATGTGGAGCAGGTGGAGCTAGTGCTAAAAGAGATTGGTGCAGATGATGTGCCAGTGCTCAAAGTCATGAATAAAATTGATAAGCTCGACAGCGCGCCGCGTATTGAACGTGATGGTCATGGTGTGCCAGAGGTGGTTTGGCTCTCAGCGCAGCAGGGCCAGGGGCTTGAATTACTTCATGAAGCACTGACCGAACGCTTAGCAAACGATGTGATTGGCTTCTCGCTGACACTTAACCCTGAGCAAGGTAAGCTGCGTGCTGGTCTTCACGAACTAAATGCAGTTCGTGAGGAAGCTTTTGATGAGCAGGGGCATTCGGTGCTAGATGTGCGTTTGCCGCGGCGCGATTTTAATCAGTTGATGGCTCAATTAGGCGAGCGTGCCAATACTTATTTACCGGTAGCGTTACAAGAATCCGATGAGTGGTAGGCTACTCATTACGAATCTTAAAGCACTGCTTGTATTCTGCTTTGTATAAAAATGGTACAAGGTTTATAGAGCAATAATATCAAAACGCGATGCTATCGTTTAAAACGCTGGCATTTGCGTTAGCGAATACCTTAGTGGAGACGAAGTATGGCCTGGAATGAGCCTGGTGGTGGCAACCAGCACGACCCTTGGAGTAGTGGCGGCCGACGCGGTGGAAATGATAATGATGGAAACCGTGGCAGTAATAATGGTGGCAACAACGGCAATAAAGGAGGCGGTAACCAAGGTCCTCCTGATCTGGATGAAGCGCTGAAAAAATTTCAGGATAAGCTCAACAGTATGCTGGGTGGCGGTAAAAAAGGCGGCAGTAAAAAAAGCGATGGTGGTGGCGGTAGCGGTAAAAGCCGTAATCCTTTCGCTTTGCCTGGCTTACTGATTATTGTTGCGCTGGCGATTTGGGCTGCGATGGGCTTTTACTTAGTCGATCAATCCGAGCGTGGTGTTGTGCTTCGTTTTGGCGAGTTCCAGGGCATTGTAGAACCCGGCCTGCAGTGGAATCCGCCGTTGATTGATGATGTGCGGATGGTGAATGTGACGCGCGTGCGGTCATTGACTCAAACGCAGTCCATGCTGACCCGCGACGAAAACATCGTTGAAGTGGAAATTTCAGCACAGTACCAAGTCGCTAATCCCCGTGATTTCGTTCTAAACGTACGTGATCCCGCTATCTCTATTGAGAATGCGTTGGACTCGGCGCTGCGTCACGTGGTTGGCGGTACTGATATGATCGATATCCTGACCTCGGGTCGTGAGATTCTGGGTAGCTCTGTTTCTAGTCGTCTCCAGTCCTATCTCGATAACTATGGTGCTGGTATTCGATTACAAACCATCAACATTGAGTCGACGTCTGCGCCTGCGCCGGTAATTGATGCCTTTGATGACGTTATCCGTGCCCGTGAAGATCGCCAGCGTACGATCAACGAAGGTATGGCTTACGCCAATGCGATTATCCCGGCTGCCCAGGGTCAGGCCCAGCGTGTGGTTGAACAGGGCCAGGGTTACCGTGAGTCGGTGGTTGCTGAAGCACAGGGTCAAGCCAACCGCTTTAACTCGCTACTCTCCGAGTACGGTAATGCGCCGGATATCATGCGCGAGCGTATGTATCTAGACACTATGGAAGATGTGTTTAGTAATTCGCCGAAAGTGCTGCTGGATGTGAGCGAAAACGCCCCCTTAATGTATCTCCCGCTGGATCAAATGCGCGGCGGTACTAGTGGTAATCGCAGCAATTCATCGTCTGGCAATAGCGAGAATAGCAGTGATGAGCAGTTGGACGCGGATGTGCTTGAGCGGCTACGCAGTACCCAGAGTAGCTCATCAACGAATACCAATAGTAGTAACTCCATCCGCAGGGAGGGCCGGTAAATGATTAATAATCGATCCCTGCTGATTGTTGGTGGTCTGGCTGCCGTGGCGTGGCTGGCGAGCAACACTCTGTACGTGGTAGACGAAACTGAACGTGCCGTTAAGCTGCGTTTTGGTGAAGTCATCGAAGAGAATATTCAGCCTGGTTTGCACGCAAAAGTGCCGATCGCGCAAACGATTCGTAAGTTTGATACGCGTTTGCTGACGCTGGATACCGATACTAGCCGTTATCTGACGCTTGAGCAGAAAGCGGTAATCGTTGACTCCTACGTTAAGTGGCAAGTTATTAACCCAACGCGCTACTACGAGGCGACCGCTGGCGATGAGTTGATGGCTATTCGCCTGATTCAACCGCGCGTGGATGAAAGCCTGCGTAATGAATTTGGTCGTTTGAATCTTCAGGAAATCATCGCTGAACGACGTGATGACCTGATGACCGGCCCCACCGCCGAGCTCGATGAGCTAATGCGTGAAGAGCTAGGTGTGGCTATCCGCGATATTCGTATTAAGCGGATCGACCTGCCTGAAGACGTCTCGGCAGCTGTTTTTGACCGTATGCGCTCCGAGCGTGAGCGTGAAGCTCGCGAGTGGCGTGCTCAAGGTCAGGAAGAGGCTGAGCGTATTCGGGCCAACGCAGATCGTCGCCGCCAGGTGTTGCTTGCTCAAGCCAATGAGCGCTCCGAAACACTGCGTGGTGAAGGTGATGCCCAGGCTGCTGCGATCTTCTCTGAGGCGTATGGCCAGAATCAGGAGTTCTTCTCCTTCTGGCGCAGCCTAGAAGCTTATCGCGAAAGCTTTGCTGACGATGGCAATCTGATGGTGCTGGAGCCGAATAGCGATTTCTTCCGCTATTTGCGTAACCCAGAGCCGGAAGGTAGCGACAGCGAGTAAGTCGCTTTTGGCCGGTGCACCTCGTCTCGTCATTCCTAGGGCTTGGCGGGGTTTATCCGGCCAATAAACGTGATAGAATTTATCAACCGGGCGTCGCCCGGTTTTTTTGTGGCCCTCATTTAACGCTGGCGTCGGCAATCATATTGCTTCGTTACTGCTTGAGTTTGTTGGGCCTTCATCGTCTTGCAGGATTGTTCACATGACCATCGCTGACCGCTGGCTACTGCCCGACGGCATGGATGAGGTGCTTCCGCCTCAGGCAAGCCGCATGGAAGAGCTGCGCCGCGCGCTGCTCGATCTTTACCATTGCTGGGGCTATGACCAAGTAATGCCGCCGCCGGTGGAGTTTCTGGACTCCTTGTTAACAGGTACGGGTACAGATCTCGATCTGCAGACCTTTAAGCTGACCGACCAGCTAACCGGCCGCATGATGGGTGCCTCCGCTGACGTAACGCCGCAAGTGGCGCGTATGGATGCCCATTCGCTTAAGCGACAGGGCCCAGTGCGCCTTTGTTATTGCACCAACGTATTGCGTGCAAAGGCGGATCAGCACCAAGGCGGGCGTAGCCCCGTGCAGGTAGGCGCTGAACTGTTTGGCCATGCCGGGCTTGAGGCTGACAGTGAAATTATTCACTTGGCGCTGGCCAGTATGAAAGCGGCCGGCGCTCAGGAGATCCACTTAGCGCTTGGGCACATCGGTATTTACCGCAGCCTAGTTGAAGCAGCAGCGCTCAGTGATGAGCAGGAAAGCGCGCTATTTGAAGCGCTGGCGCTAAAATCACCTACGCAATTAGCACAGCTTGTAGACGCTAGTGTTAGTGACCCGGCATTAGCGGATATGCTGTTGGCGCTTGGTGAGCTGCATGGCGGAGCGGATATTTTAAGCCAGGCGCGCGAGCGTTTTGCGGGCGCTCCTGCCTCAGTCACGGCGGCATTGGATCAGTTGGATGCGCTCTATCAAGGCGTATTGGCGCGCTTTGATGTGTCGCTCTACTTTGACTTGGCTGAGTTGCGTGGCTATCAATACCATACCGGTATGATGTTTGCCGCCTACGTGCCGGGCTATGGGCATGCGCTTGCTAAAGGCGGGCGTTATGACGATACAGGGCGTGCCTTTGGTCGTGCTCGCCCCGCTACCGGTTTCTCGATGGATCTTAAACAACTGGCGTCGTTGGCGCTGGCTGCCCCGAGTCGCGGTAGTATTTGGGCACCCGCCCAGCAGGAGGAGTCGCTCAACGCTGCCATTGTTGCACTGCGTGAGCAAGGGGAACGCGTGATTCAAGCGCTGCCTGGGCAGCGTACTGGGCCGGCGGAGCATGAATGTGACCGCCGTCTTGAGCTTATCAATGGTCGTTGGCAGCCAACGGCCCTGACACAAGAGACGAGTGCATCATAATGGGTAAGAATGTCGTAGTGCTGGGCACCCAATGGGGTGACGAGGGCAAAGGTAAGATTGTTGACCTGTTGACTGAATCAGCATCCGCCGTGGTGCGTTTCCAAGGTGGTCACAATGCTGGCCATACGCTGGTCATCGACGGTGAAAAAACCGTTCTTCACCTGATTCCTTCCGGCGTTTTGCGTCCAGGCAAAACCTGCGTGATTGGTAATGGCGTGGTGCTTTCACCTGAAGCGCTGATCAAAGAGATCCGTGAGCTGGAAGCCAAAGGCGTACCGGTACGTGAGCGCCTGCGTCTTTCACCCGCTTGTCCGCTGATCCTGCCTTACCATGTGCGCCTGGATCAGGCCCGTGAAAAGGCCCGGGGCATCGCTAAAATTGGCACCACCGGCCGTGGCATTGGTCCCGCTTACGAAGATAAAGTGGCCCGCCGTGGCCTGCGCTTAGGCGATATGCTTCATCGCGAGCGCTTTGCTTCCAAGCTGGGCGAAGTGCTCGACTACCACAACTTCGTGTTGGTGAATTACCACGGCGAACCGGCGGTCGACTTCCAGGAAGTGCTGGATACTGCAATGCAGATGGCTGAAGAGCTGCGCCCAATGGTCTGCGACACTGTCAGCATGGTGCACGACCTCCGTAAAGCTGGTGAGAACATCCTGTTTGAAGGTGCTCAAGGCTCGCTGCTGGATATCGACCACGGTACCTACCCGTACGTAACCAGCTCAAACACCACTGCAGGTGGCACGGCCACAGGCTCTGGCGTCGGCCCGCTTTATTTGGATTACGTGCTGGGCATTACTAAGGCATATACCACTCGCGTTGGCTCAGGCCCATTCCCCACTGAGCTATTTGACGTTGATGGCCGCCACCTTGCCGAGCGTGGTCATGAGTTTGGTGCCACGACTGGCCGTGCACGCCGCTGCGGTTGGTTTGACGCCGTGGCCCTGCGTCACGCGGTGCAGATCAACTCGGTCTCCGGCATCTGCCTGACCAAGCTGGATGTACTGGATGGGTTGGAAAATATCCGCGTCTGCGTTGGCTATCGCAGTAAAGATGGCGACGTATTGGATAACCCTGTGGATTCAGAAGGCTACGAAGCCGTCGAACCGCTTTATCAGGATTTACCTGGCTGGAAAGAGTCCACGTTGGGCGCTAAACAGGTCGAAGATTTGCCTGCCAATGCCCGCGCCTACATCAGCTTCCTTGAAGAGCAGGTGGGTACAAGTATCGATATCATTTCTACTGGTCCAGACCGTATGGAAACCATCGTGCTGCGTAACCCGTTCGATAGTTAATAACGGTTCAAGCTGGCTATTGATGAGCAGATGAGCAAAAGGGGCAACGGAGTTGCCCCTTTTCTGTATGTATCAGCTTATATTTAAAAGTCGATGCCACGGCGCGCTTGTAAGCCGTTATTGAAGGCATGACGAACCTCCTGCATTTCGGTCACCGTATCGGCCATGGCGACTAGCTCGCGATGGGCATTTCTTCCCGTAATAATCACCGTCTGTTCCGTCGGGCGTTTCTCCAGCGCTTGTTTAACGGTTTCAATGTCCAAGTAACCAAACTTGAGCATATAGGTAATCTCATCAAGCACCACCAGATAGATCTCTGGGTCCGCTAACATACGCTCGGCGTCTTTCCATACTGCGTGGCACGCCTCTGTGTCCGCTTGGCGATTCTGGGTGTCCCAGGTAAAGCCGGTGGCCATTATCGCTACCTCAAGATTGGTATCTTCCTCCAATCGGTTACGTTCGCCGCACTCCCAGAGACCTTTAATAAACTGCACCACGCCAACTTTATAGCCATAACCCAAGGCACGGGTGACCGTCCCCCAGGCTGCGGTGGTTTTGCCTTTGCCGTTACCGGTGTTAACAATGATTAGGCCGCGCTGCTCGTCGGCACTGGCGACTTTCTCATCTACGCGTGCTTTCAACTTCTGCATGGAGGCTTTATGGCGGATCTCGCGGTCACTCATGATGTCTCCTGGGGGGTAACGTTTTTTAAGATGGCAAGAAGGTTATCGCGCTAGCCTAAGTCATCTAACAGGGGTTGAACATCTTTTTGAAGAGCTTAATGGATAACTTTTGTATAGATTTAGGTGGGCAATAATCAAGTTTTGGTTCAATAAAACATGCTTCAAAACCGAAAAGGACAAGAGATAAACAACAGAATTGGCCCCTAGGGGGCTGGCTGCTCTAGAATAGGTGGTCATGTCTTGTCAGGAATTACATCATGCCTTCATTTGATATTGTCTCAGAGTTCGATAAGCACGAAGGTGCTAACGCCGTTGATCAAGCCAACCGCGAAGTGCAGTCGCGTTTTGATTTTAAAGGCGTCGACGCCAGCTTCACTTTGGAAGGCGATAAAGTGCAGCTAGAGGCGGAAGTTGATTTCCAGCTTAAGCAAATGCTTGATGTGCTGCGAGCCCGTCTTATCGCCCGTGGCATTGATGCCCGCTGTATGGACGTTCAAGACCCGGTGCTTTCCGGTGTAAAAGCCCGCCAGGAAGTTGCTTTAAAGGAAGGGCTTGATGCGGCGGAAGCCAAAGATGTGGTTAAGCGCATCAAAGCCAGTAAGCTCAAAGTACAGGCACAAATTCAGGGTGAGAAGGTGCGGGTAACGGGTAAAAAGCGCGACGATTTACAAGCTGTTATGGCGTTGCTGCGGGGCGAAGAGGGGCCGGATTTGCCGCTCCAGTTTGATAACTTCCGCGACTAACTAGCAGGGCAGCGCCACTCGCCGCCGTCACCTGGTATTAACTATATAAATATTCGTTTTATACAGGAGTCACGCATTATGTCTGATCCGCAGCCGGTTTATTTAAGCGACTACCAGCCACCCGCTTACCGGGTAACTCATACCGAGCTGACGTTTGATCTTGACCCCGCCGCGACCCGTGTGAAAGCGCGACTGTTGATAGAGCGACATGCGAAGGCTGACGCGAATGCGCCGCTGGTGTTAAACGGCGAACATTTAAAGCTCATCTCCCTGTCGATCGATGCAACGCCGCTGAATGAATCCGCGTATCAAGTAGATGCAGAGACCCTAAGTATTGCCAATGTTCCAGAGCGGTTTGTGTTGGAGAGTGAGGTAGAGATCGCACCGCAAGAGAACACGGCGTTAGAAGGGCTTTATCAGTCCAACGGCATGTACTGTACTCAGTGCGAAGCCGAGGGTTTTCGACGTATTACCTTTTACCCCGACCGCCCAGATGTCATGGCGACCTTCAAGGTCACGGTGATCGGCGATCAGCAGCGTGAACCAGTATTACTGGCTAACGGTAACCCGTTAGAGCGCGGCGAGCTGGAAGGTGGTCGTCATTTCGTCACCTGGGAAGATCCGCATCCCAAACCCTGTTACCTATTCGCTCTAGTGGCAGGCAACCTGCATCGCGTAGAAGACCACTTCACCACCATGAGCGGTCGCGAGGTCACGCTGCAAATTTGGGTGGAGCAAGAGAACCTGGATAAGACCGAACATGCTATGGCCTCGTTGAAAAGGGCCATGGAGTGGGATGAGCAGGCTTATGGTCGTGAGTACGACCTGGATCTATTTATGATCGTGGCCGTCAATGATTTCAATATGGGGGCGATGGAGAATAAAGGCCTTAATATCTTTAACTCCGCCGCGGTGCTGACGCATCCCCATACCGCTACCGATACCGCCTTTCAGAATGTTGAAGGCATCGTCGCCCACGAATACTTTCATAACTGGTCAGGCAATCGTGTCACCTGTCGCGACTGGTTCCAGCTTTCGCTGAAAGAGGGCTTTACGGTCTTCCGTGATCAGTGCTTCTCGGCGGATACCAATTCAGCACCGGTTAAGCGCATCCAGGATGTCTCCTTTTTCCGCACGGCACAGTTTGCCGAAGATGCTGGTCCTACGGCGCATCCGATTCGCCCTGACCACTTTATTGAAATTACCAACTTCTACACCCTGACGATTTATGAGAAGGGGGCAGAAGTCGTACGCATGCTGCGTAATTTAGTGGGGGAAGAAAATTTCCGTCGCGGCTCAAACCTTTACTTTGAGCGATTCGATGGCCAAGCGGTGACGATTGAAGACTTTGTAGGCTGCATGGCGGAAACCTCCGGCGAGGATTTAAGCCAGTTTATGCGTTGGTACTCCCAGGCAGGTACGCCGGATATTGATGCTCACGGCGAGTATGACTATGTGCATGGCGAATATCATTTAACGTTGCGTCAGCGCACGCCCGCGACACCAGGCCAGCCGGATAAACTGCCGCTGCATATTCCAGTACGTATGGGGTTAGTCGGTACAAAATCAGGTCAAGACCTAACGTTAACCCTCAACGGCGAAAAAATAGGCAAAGATGCCGTTATTCACCTTCGTGATGATGAGCAGACCTTTGTCTTTACTGATGTCGCTGAAGCGCCGGTGCCGTCTTTACTACGTGAATTTTCAGCGCCCGTTAAGTTGCACTTCCCCTATTCACGAGAAGATCTTGCCTTTCTGTTGACCCATGACAGCGATGGCTTCAACCGCTGGGATGCTGGCCAGCGCTTGGCGCTGTTGGCGTTGGATGACCTAATTGCTGCTCACCGCAATAGTGTCGAGAAGGTGATGGACAGCCGTGTTGTTGATGCCTTTAAAACACTTCTGAACGGCCCAATGAGCGATAAGGCGGTATTAGCTGAAATGCTGACACTTCCTTCAGAAGCGTATATAGCGGAGCAGCAGCCAATTGTGGATGTCGACGCCATTCATGCGGCACGTGAATTTGTGCGCCAGTCGTTAGCCGTTGCTCTGCGCGATGAATTTATTGCCATCTACGAAGCCAATGTGACGGAAGAGACTTACGCGCCAACGCCAGAGCAAATTGCCCAGCGAAGCCTTAAAAACGTGGCGCTCTCCTATCTCATGTCGATCGAGGATGAGCAGGGCTTAGCGCTGTGCGAAAAGCAATTTGCCGCCGACCACAATATGACCGATGTACGTCAGGCTCTCACTTTACTGGTGCACAGCGATCGCGATGATTTGGCCTCACCAGCATTGAAATCATTTGGCGAAAAATGGGCGCATGACCCCTTAGTGATGGATCAGTGGTTCACCATTCAGGTCTCACGCCCGCAGGGAGATGTGCTTGAGCGCGTGAAGTACTTGATGCAACACCCCGCTTTTTCACTTAAGAATCCCAACAAAGTGCGTGCCCTCATTGGGGCGTTTGCCCAGAACCGAGTCAATTTCCACCGCTTAGATGGTCAGGGCTACCAGCTGTTGGCCGATGTGGTGATTGAACTCAACCAGCTGAATCCAGAAATTGCCGCGCGGCTTATCACGCCGCTAACGCGATGGCAGCGTTTTGATGAAACCCGCCAAGTATTAATGCGGTCTCAGCTAGAACGTATTAGGCAACAGCCGCTGTCTTCAAATGTGTATGAGGTGGTCGAGAAAGCATTGGCATAGGTACAGGCATGGTGGGCAAAAGCAGTTAACCAAGGAAAGGAACAACAACGGTGACAGATTCGCAGCAACACTATTTACTTATTATTAATGGTAAATCTGCCGGTAACCCGGCATTGCGTGAGGCAGTCAATGAACAACGCCAAGCAGGGATGCAAATTACTGTTCGAGCTACCTGGGAAGGGGGCGACGCTGCTGATATTGCTGAGCTATCTGACACCATGGGTATTACGCATGTGATTGCCTGCGGTGGCGATGGCACGGTTAGCGAAGTCATGAACGGGTTGATGCGTTTGCCCCATGACCGTCGGCCGGTATTAGGTATCGTGCCATTGGGCAGTGCTAATGATTTTGCCACCTCAGTTGGTTTGCCATTAGAGCCAGGCCCTGCTTTAGCCGCCGCAAGAGCGCTAAGTGCTTACCCCATTGATGTTGTACGTGTGACAGCTGGTGCGGGTGGTGAGTCCGCAACCAGCTACTATATCAATATGACGACCGGGGGATTTGGCGCTGAAATTACCTCATCAACGCCGAAAACCCTAAAGAGGCTATTGGGAGGCGGCGCGTATTCATTGATGGGCGCGCTCAAAGCATGGCGACACCGCAGCTATCGCGGCACGCTACATTGGGATGAAAAAGAGGAGAGTGCATCGCTACTGTTGCTAGCACTAGGCAATGGCCGCCAATCAGGCGGAGGGCAGGTGCTGGGGCCACGGGCCAAGCTTGATGATGGTCGTCTGGATGTGCTTCTGGTCAAGGACTTTAGTTCGGTGACAGAGCTGAGCAAGTTGATTAGCGAGCTGCAAAGCTTTCCCTCTGAGGGGCGATTTGTGCGCTATTTCACCACGACTCAACTAACGCTGACGACACAGGCGGGTGATCCGCCCTGGCCATTAACGCTGGATGGTGAGGCGCGCTGTTATGACCATTTCTGTGCCGAAGTAGTACCTCTAGCGTTGCGTGTGCTGTTACCAGAGGAGTGCCCCTTACTCTCTTCCAGCAACCGGCCTTAACTGGTTTCACTCAGATTTTAAACGTTATAAAGGAGAAGTATCTAATGGCCAATCGCGTGTGGATACCTGTAGTTGCCGCAATGGCTCTACTGCTGAGTGCCTGCGGTGACTCCCAGGAAGATCCCACCGTAACACCAGATGATAATTCTGAGGTGACGGATGATGAAGCAGTGCGCGAAGAGGAGTCGCCAGCAGCGGCTGAAAACGCGGCAGAAATGTCTAGCCCCGAAGAAGTAGAGGATGATATCGAGGCACAGCAAGCCGCTGAAGAACTTGAGCAAGCGGAAACTCTACGTGAAGGTAGTGACAGCCAAAATGGTGATAGTTCTGCTGATGCTGCGACGGTAGAGGCCGAAGAAGATACGCTGGCAGCCGACCCTGATGATGTGCTCGATGAGGAAAGCGCAATGCCGGGAGAAGCAACCCGTTCTGATGTCGATGAGATGATTGCCGAAACTGAACGCCGCTTTGAAGAAGCGGAAAAGCGACTTGAAGAGCAGTTTCAAGAAGTAGAGCAGCAGGCACCCACGTTAGAGCCAATGGAAAATGAAGATTTCTCGTCTAGCTGGGATGAAGATAGCAGCTTGCCAGAGCGAACGCCGTTGGAAGATAACCGCGAAGCTACCGACGTTGAGGCTTTGATCGAGGATACAGAGCGTCGCTTTGAAGAAGCGCAGCAGCGTCTTGAAGAGCAGTTTCAGGAATTGGAGAGTCGAGAGGCCGAGACTGGCCCAGCGATCGAGTCAGACGCGAGTGATAGTGATATAGGCGCTAGTGAGATGGATGAGCTTGATACCAGTGCAGATAGCCAAGCAGCTAACCGTAATCGTGAGGAATAAGAGTTAAGCTCAAGTCTGGTGTATGGGAGGAGGTAGGAAGGGTGGCGTATCCTGTTGATTGATCACGACCAAGATCTCAACCAACACGAGTGGATACGCCATGACCGATTCTACCCTCCGG